>JAUIAG010000132.1 GCA_030425355.1 Verrucomicrobiia bacterium | reverse complement strand
AAGGCTTCCTGAACAAGCTCGAGTCGATCAAGGACCCAGCTGAGCGGGTGAAGTTTTTCCGCGAGAACAAGAACAACATCAGCCGATAACTTTTGGTTATCAACAGAAAGGATTTATAGATCATGGCAAATACATTCGCTAGCAGCCTCAATGGTGAGGCAATCGTCAATGGAGCACTCGAGGCTTTCACTCTCGGAATGGCACCACTGACCGCATTCAGCACAGACTTTGACTCTGCTGGAGCCGTCAAAAAGGACCGCGTTCAGGTTCCATACGTTCCCGCCCAGAGCGGTGCCGCTGACTTCGCCGGGACATATACCAGGCAGGATTCCGAGGTCAGCGCCAAGGAAGTCATCCTGAACAAACACAAGTTCGTCAGCTGGTATTTCACCGACACCGACGCGACGAAATCACCGATCATGACCAGTGAGCTGTTCGGCCGCCAGAAAGGCTTCCAGCTGCTCAAGGCAGTGTTTCAGGACGTCCTGAGCGTGGTCACAAATGCCAACTACGGAGGCGCTGCTGTGACCTCTGTTGCGGCCAACTTCGACGCTGCCGACATCGTGGATGTTAAGGAAGCCTGTGACCAGGCCGGGATGCCCGAGAACCCGCGATCACTGATCCTGACCTCGACATACTGGAATCAGCTGCTCAAGGAAAACGTGGTGTCGATGATCGAGCATGCCGGAGCACCGGCCAGAACCGGAGAACCGCGTCAGCTGTTCGGGTTCCAGCCATTCAGCAGCAACCTGATTCCGGCCAACAGCGAGAACCTCGTTGGATTCGCGGCATACCCGAGCGCCATTCTGCTGGCAATGCGGTATCTGCAACCGGCCACCGGTGAGTCACCAAACGGCATGGCGGCCAGAGCAGTGGTCGATCCAGACACCCGGATCACTCTGGGATTCCGTCAATGGTATGACCACGACAAGGGCACTCAGGTGAATGTCCTGGAATGCTTTTACGGGTATGCAGTTGGTGAAGCCGCTGCACTCAAGCGCATCGTCAGCGCGTAACGAATTTCGCCTGAGGCATTAGGTGAAGCTCCAATGGTCCTGAGTTTGAATTGATCTTCTCAGGACACCCCCCGGATAGTCTGCCGGGGGTTCCAATTTCCTTCCGTTATTGAGAGAGTTGGTTCATTGAGGTCCTTGGGTT
The DNA here is from genome assembly GCA_030425355.1 of Verrucomicrobiia bacterium. Taxonomy (GTDB): domain Bacteria; phylum Verrucomicrobiota; class Verrucomicrobiia; order Limisphaerales; family JAJOIW01; genus JAJOIW01. The sequence goes on along the minus strand of JAUIAG010000132.1, from coordinate 12,676 downwards.
CCTCCCCCCGTGTCTGGTTTGTGTGTGCCAGATGCGGGGGTTTTTGCACAAAAAAACCGCCGTTTAGGCGGTATGCTTGAGTTATTTCTTCTTGGAATTAAGGAGTCAACTGGTGCCTGACGGCTTTTTCCAGAATTTCTCTGCTATTTTCAAAAACTTGCTCAGCAACCATCTCAAGCTGAAAGCCTTTGTGGCCAATTATTTCAACACCAATAAGACGATCATCCGCATTGTAGTCAAAGTTGATAAGAGGGTAGGGGCCTGATTGCTCGACTGTTTTTGCAACCGAGTCATTTCTGAATTTGATGTATGCGGCCATGACGGAATCATCCAGTTCTATTACTGGCGTATCCCCCGGCTCGAGTACTACGTGGATCTTTGGGATTTTCATTCGGTTTAGTCTGGTTTGCCCTTGATGTAGGCCGTTACCACATTTGCTTCACTCTTGTAAACGTCTACGATTAGGATCAGTCTCCCTGCAGGGAAGTCTACAAACATCATATACTTATTCCCTGGTCCCTTTTCTGATCTGCCCAAGAAAGTTCTCGCTATGGCTGGATTCTTGACGTGGTCTTCAATTACAGACTTGTCTAGGTTCCTCTGCTTGTATCGGAATAAAGCGTGGGCAGAGTGAGTGACTTTTTCGATCTTTGTTGGCAATTTAACGACCTTTGCAAACTTTTGCAACGTTTTGCTGCACTCTGTCAACACTAAGCTCCTACCGGGAACCCAATATGGGAATTCCCATAGAACGGCAATTTTTTCCGTTGTGGGAAAATTCCACAACGACCTTTCACGATAATTTGGTCTAGCGGAATTCCGACCGACCGGCCATCCATGCGAATTCTCAGTGACGAGTCTGGTGGCTTTTTGCTCGCCCATTCTGGCGACCGCAAATGTCGGTAGTGCCGACACTTCGCAGCCTCCGAGGTTTTCCCCGGAATTGGTGAATAATCGGCGAATTCACCGCTCCCCAATTTTGGGGACCGCAAAATTTCCACTTGACCCGGCCGCGGATCTGTCCGACTTTCCACGTATCACTGAGGCGTCAGAACCGAAGTGGTGCCAGCAAAATGCAGACACGTTCACACAGTATAGCTCCAGCTTTATGCCCGCCTATTCGTGGTTGGGAGGCCCGTTTGCAGCCTTCCGTTCTGACCCACGGAGAAAGCGGGCACCACTGTGCAAGGAACACATGAACCACAATGAAATGGCCGGGACAGCCTCACAGTCCGAACCCACTTACACCACCACATTCACACTGACCGAAGCCGCTGATTTCATCCTTCAGCACTCGGCCAACATGAGCGGACAGACCAAGGAGGAATTCCTTGAATATCTGGTCAATCGTTACATCGGCCAGCTGGTCATCGAGTCATTCGACAAGGAATGCGTTCTCTACGAGCCGGATAACTGGTTCGGGGATGAAATGGCCGACCACATCAACTGCATGGCCATCCATTACAACGTGAAGAACGGATATCCGGCGGCCATTGTTGGTGGCGATATGTGGGCAGCCCAGATCCGCTACCATGCCAGGATGGCGGAGGATTACGGAGATGACCCGAGTGGGGCAGCCCACTGGATTGCCCAGTTCTGCTACATCCACTGTGGAGCCGAGGAACTTCACTGGACACCGCGGGAGTTCATGCGGTGCTATGATATGGAATTCGATCTGAAGGCCGGGATCACTGATGAATTCCTCCTCGATTGCCGGGAATCCTTCATCGTCCTGCGGGATGAACACAACCTTGATCCGGAGGTTGCACAGCGCATGAAAAAGAGGCTTGTGGAAAGGCTTGTTTTAGGGGCAAATGATGCAATTCTGTGCAGTTTCTCGCGAAGAAGGCATCGGAGAAATAGCGCCAATAAAGCACCAAAAAACAGTCATTTTAAGCTGAAATCCAGTGAAAACACGGAAAAAACCGAGCAGCCCACCAGATCACCGCTGAAGGCTTTTAAGCACTTCGGTCAGATAGGGCAGCAGCTGCTTTTTCCTCGATACCACATCCTTGAGTTCGAATATGTTCTCCTCGATGGCCGGATAGGTGATGGCGCGGGTGAAGTCTGACGGCCCGACGACCAGAAGGAGGGAAGTGTGACGCACCACATCGGTCACCAGCAGCGCACTGAACAGGTATCCGTTTTTCTGACGGTATTCATGCAGGGATTCCATCAGGGCGTCCTTCTTCTGGTCGAAAGTATTGAATCCCAGTTCCTCGATCTGCGCCACTGAGAAAGTCAGATCTGCCTCGCGGTATTCCTTGCAGTCCACTGTGATGGCCTCGCGGGCCGGCTTGAGGGTGAGGATGGAACCCGAGGAGAACAGCTCGCCAGTGAATTCAGTGGCGTTGACCCCGGCTATTTCCTCCAGCCGCGCCAGAACTTTGACATCCCGTTCCGAGGTTGTCGGGGAGGAAAGATTGAGTGTGTCGGAGACCAGGCCGGCAAGGAGTATCCCGGCAATGGATGGACTGAGCGGGACACTGTTGAGAAGAAACTGCTCGGCGACAATCGTCGATGTCGAGCCTACCGGTTCGTTTCGGAAAAGTATGGGCTGCGGGGTTGTCAGTGAGCCGATGCGGTGGTGATCCAGAATTTCCAATATCTCATTCTCCTCGGCACCGGGCACCGCCTGCGAAAACTCATTGTGATCCACTAGGATCAGTTTTCTGTTCACCTTCTTGAGGAAATCCGATTTGGACAGCATGCCGACGATCCGCCCTTCGGAATCCACCACCGGAAATGCCGTGAATGTCGAGTTGGCGGCGAGTCGCTGACAGGCGGAAATCTTCTCGTTATCCCGAAAGCTGAGGAACTGCTCGTCCATCACGTTATGGACTTCGATGGCAGTCCGGCAGAGATGCGCCGTGGTTGCGGTGTCGTGAGGCGAGTAGATGACTGTGGTGCTGGATTTCCTGGCCATTTCGAGGATCTCGTCGCTCATCCGGAACCCGCCGGTGATAATCAGCAGCTGCACATTGGCTTCGACCGCCAGGCGTTGAATCTCATCGCGGTTCCCCACCAGAACGGCGAGATCCGCATTCGGATACCGATCCAGTCGGATTTCAAACTCATCGGGAGAAAAGGCCCCGACCATCAGAATAAGATCCATCTCCTGCGGACCGGGACGGCCAACCACCAGTTCCGCACTCAGCGTCTTGATCAGGTTGGGAACACCCGCACGGATCTTCCGCGAATCAAGGATGCGTTTCTTCGATGGGAAGAAATACTGACTGGCTTTGAAAATCGAGACGAGGCCCCGGCATTCGTGTCCATGGGCCACGATAGGCAGCACCCGAATATTCCGGTTGTCCATCAGCTCAATGGCTTCGGCGATGGTGCCCTCCGGGGAAATGGCCACCACATTCCGCTGCATCACGTCCTCGATGCGTGGATAGACATTGGAGAAGAAGCGGGGGCGTGGCTGGCCAAACTTCTTCAATACAAAGTCAATTCGGGGATTTATATCCCCACAGCGTGCGCTGATGACCTGACTCATGCCGGTTTTGCGCTTGTATTCAGCATAGCCAATCGCTGAACAGATCGCGTCCGTGTCGGGATTTCTGTGTCCAATAACCAGTATTTCGCTCATCGGTCTCTCTCGGGCGCCATCATTCAACAGAACACCCTGTCAGGCAATAACAACCAACGCCACAGATACCTCAGACTCCGGCAACATTCACTGATTTCAGCCCCAAAAATGCATCAAAATCAGGAATAAAGAGCCTGGCACCCGGGTGGGTCAGGGGGTGAGAAGCTGAAAACCGGTGTGGATGAGGGCGGTTTCGATGTAGAGACAGCACCCGCGATAAAGTGGACTGGACTGCTCGGCCGGGGTTGCGCCGGAAAAGTGGACGGATGGATCATCCAGAGGCATCGCATGAATTCCCAGAGGCCTGGGGTCGGTGACTTCCTCGTGAACCCGTATTTTCCCGCCACGTGGAAACACTGCCTCCCCGCCGCCGGTGAAAGGAGCCGCCCAGCTGGTCAGAACGTGAACGGTGACATCCTCCAGTGCGAGGTAGACATCCCCGGCTTTGGGAAACCGGATGCCATCCGGAAGGAGGCTCCGCTCATAATCTCTGGCCCACTGGATTTCCGGATTTCCAACTTTTTGTCTTTTCCCCTCCATCAGCTGATTGAAGAGATCCCCCGTGGTCAGGTTCCAGTCTGCTGGTCTGGGTTCGATGGATGAACCCTTTGACACAGGTAACGGGGATGCATTTCGTCGGGAAAAAAATTTACGAATCAGTTCCACAATCTGGACATATGGTGGAAATATCAGGAAAGGACGGTGGCCTGTCGGGTATAGTAAGCGCTCCTGCCGCGGCCAACACAGGTCAGGATTCCCATGGCATCCAGTTTCTTGAGCAGGTAGGAGGCGCGAAACCGGTCCACCTTGAGGATTCGCCGGCACTGGGCGTTGGTGATATGTCCGTGGTGGTTGACATGGTTGAGGATCTCAATTTCTTCAATACCCGGGAGATCCTGGAGCCCGGCGGAACGGCTTTTTGCACTGGAGAGCGGACTCAGATGTCGGAGGACGGGTGAGAATGGAGCGAGATGATCAGGGGTGATGGTCGCACCATTGGCCTCTGAAAGGGCCACACGAAGGATCTGGAACAGTTCCTCAAGGTCGCCCGGAAAATCGTATTCCATGAGAAGCCGGTGAGCTTCGGGACTGAGCGGGCCGGGCGGGATTCCCTCAATTCGACCGATTTCCTCGAGAAAAAAGCGGATGATGTGATCCAACTCCCCGGTGCGGCTGGAGAGAGGCGGGAGATCGAGGATGACCTGGCTCAGGCGGAAATAGAGATCACCGGAGAATTTTCCCATGTCAACATGCAGACTCAAATCGGTTCCGGAGGCGCTGATCAGATGGAATCGCGATTCAGTCTCCTCCTCGCTTCCAAGCAGCCGGAACCGGTTTTCTTCTAGAAAGCGTGAAAAACGGGTTTGAAAGTCCGGATCCAGACGGCCCACTTCATCCAAATAGAGCGTGGCACCCTGGGCTCCAAGCAGATAGCCATGGCGTTGAGTCCTCCCCCACCCCATGAAACCCGGAACGAAGCCAAAGAAAAGTGCCTCCGTGTAGGCGACAGGCATTTCTCCGCAATCGACGGAAATCATCCGCTTTCCGGGAGGCGCAGCCATAGAATGAAACAGGCTGGCAATCATTCGGCGTTCCGCTGGAGAATTGCCGCGTATATGAAGCCGTGCCTGCCCGTCCCGGCTGCCCGCTTCCACAAGCCGGCGTATGAATCGGTCCAGCGAAGGGTGTATTTCCATCCATCGCCTGACACCGTTTTCAAGAATCTGCTGACAGTGACTGGTTCTCAGCACAATGGTTTTATCGGCCGCCAATCGGGGATATGAAGGCCGAAGCCGGCGGCGATGGCGGCAGATAAATGAATGAGTCAATTACCAATAACAAAAATAAAAATAAAAAAAGCCCCGCTCTGCGATGAGAGGGGGCTCCTGATGATCCGGAGGGCAGCGGGCCGTTGAGGGCCCGCTGCAGCACCGTGATCAGATTGCGCTATCGTTGGTTTCCTCAGTACGAATTCTTACTGCCTCTTCAACGGGCATGACGAATACCTTGCCGTCGCCAATCTTGCCGGTCTTGGCCGACTTCACGATTGCGGCGACAGCGGATTCGACAACCGAATCAGCCACAACCACGGTGACCTGAATTTTCGGAAGGAAATCCACGGTGTATTCACTGCCGCGATAGATTTCGGTGTGACCTTTCTGACGGCCGAAGCCTTTGACTTCGGTGACGGTCATCCCTTCGATGTTGAGCTCGGCAAGGGCGTCCTTGACGTCCTCCAGCTTGAAGGGCTTGATGATTGCGGTGATCATTTTCATGACTTCAAATATCTTTCTTCGTTAAGGGTGGATATTCAGGTGTTAGCGGCTCAGTGAGCTGTTTGACGTCCGAAGTCAGGGTAGGCTTCCTGACCGTGTTCAGAGATGTCAAGACCGACTTGTTCATCTTCCTCGCTGACTCTCCACAGACCGACGGTCTTCAGGATGATGGACAGGATGAATGAGAAGAGGAATGCGGTGACGCAGACGGCAACCACACCGATGATCTGGGAGACCAGGCTGACGCCGGAATCAGGGATCTGGAAGAGTGCTGTGGCGATGGTTCCCCAGATACCGCAGACACCGTGGACGGAGACAGCTCCAACAGGATCGTCGATACCGATTTTGTCGAACAGCAGGATGGAGAATACAACCAGGACACCGGCGATCACACCGATGAGGACTGCCATCCATGGAAGAACCACATCGGCACCGGCGGTGATTCCGACCAGGCCGGCGAGGATACCATTAAGCGCCATGGAAAGATCGGCGGACTTGAGCATCAGGTATGAAGTGACGATGGAGGCGAGAGCGCCGGCAGCTGCAGCGAGAGCGGTGGTTGTAACGACCAGGCCGAGAGCGGTCGGATCAGCGGAGAGAACGGAACCGCCGTTGAATCCGAACCATCCGAGGAAGAGCAGGAACACGCCAATGGTTGCCAGCGGCATGTTGTGACCGGGAATGGGCTTGATCTTGCCATCGACATACTTGCCCTTGCGGGGGCCGAGGACCATGACAGCAGCCAGAGCGGCAAAGCCGCCAAATGCGTGAACCACGGTGGAACCGGCGAAGTCTTTGAATGCTGCATCACCGCCGCCGAGACCGGACAGCCATCCACCGCCCCAGTGCCATGAACCAACCCATGGGTAGGCAAAGCCGACGAGGAGAGTTGAGTAAATCATGAATCCGAGCAGGTTGATGCGTTCAGCAACGGCTCCGGAAACAATGGTCGCTGCGGTAGCGGCGAACATGGCCTGGAATATGAAGTCGCCGTATCCGGTCATGCACAGAGCAACGCCTCCATAGCCGAAGGTGTTGCCGCCGTCGGCATTGAGATCACCGATCGGGCCGCCTATGCCAAGCCAGCCTTCAATCATCCAGTTGTCGCCCGGATAGTGGGTGTTGAAACCGAGGAGTGCGTAGGTAATCAGACCAATACTGATGATGAACACGTTCTTGAAGAGAATGTTGACAGTGTTCTTCGATCGGGTCAGACCGGATTCGAGCGTGGCGAAACCAAGGTGCATGATGAAGACCAGCGCAGCCGAGATGACTGTCCAGACCATACTGAGTGAGAAGAAGTCAAAAGCATAAGCGTAATCGCCCTGTGCACTGACCAGATCATCATAGCCTGCCTTCAGTTCGGCATCTCCATCGGATACCTCCGCAGTTTCGGCTGCGGCGTCGTCCTGCGCCATCAGCAGGGTCGGCACAGCCATTGGAATCGCACACAACAACAGCCATATGGCCAGTAGTTTCGGGATGCTTCTAGTTAGGATGCTCATTTTTATATATACAATTTCAGAGTTAACAAGAATGAGAGAGGTGGTAAGTGTGAGTCAAAAAGTCAAGGCCCCGGCACACCGTCAGATTGGCGATGAGGATCACCATGTCATGGTCCGGATGCTTTGACTCTTTCCGTGTCACTGTGTCCACATGAGCACCAGCCTTGCCAACTTTCCTCCAACACGAAATTGACAACACATTTGGCGAATATTTCTCATAAATTCAATGAGCCTGAATTCTACTGGACTCCCGGAGATGAGCGTTGCTGGAAAAATCGGATCAATCTGGCGATTTTTATCCACAACCAAAGTTAGACGGCTGTTGTCTAAGAATGCGCATGTCGGGAGGAACGGAAGCCAAAGTGGCGAAAAATGGCCAGAAGCAGTGGAAAACCCCTGAGATATTGCCATCGGTGACGAATCCTGAGTAGAGTGCTCAGGATATATGAAATTGTCGGTGAAAAGTGATTATGCGGTCCGGGCGGTTTTCGGGCTGGCGCAGCATCACCAGGAGGGCCGGGCTGTGCCGGTTGAGAAACTGGCTACCGAGCAGTCCATACCGGCGAATTATCTGGTGCAGATCCTCCTTGAGTTAAAAAACCAGGGGCTGGTCAACAGCCAGCGGGGCAAGGAGGGGGGATATTTTCTGGCCCGGAGCCCCGAGGACATCTCGATCGGCGATGTTCTCCGGATCATCCACGGAAGGATTTTTGAGTCGCCAGCCATGGAAGACAGAGGGGTGCACCCTGCCCTGCGCTCTGCGTGGGTGGAGATGCAGCAGACGCTCGATCAGACTGCCAACAGTCTTAATTTTAAGAGCCTTGTCGAGAAGGCGTCCCAGTCGCCGGGAATGTATTACATCTGAGGTGCGGCGTCCCGCGCCTGGTTAAGCCGGAATTCCAGCGGCTTCGCCATCTGCAGGACGGGTGAAAATCAATCAATGCGGGCAGGGCAAACTCTGGCCACGGGGATGTATTTCCTCTGCCGGAAAACCGGCAGCGTGGTTGCAGTCCCCGGACAAGCACACGCCCCAGGAAAAGCGTCGGGGCCGAAAGGCCGGTTTGCACTGAAACACCAGAGAGGCTTTTGTTTTTTGGTCGCGCTCCCAGCGGTGATCCCATGGGCTTTCTGCTGCGGTCTGTTGCTGTGTCGAGGCGGATTATTCACTGGTGGAGTGGATCACCCGCCCGGAAAGCTCCGGTGGAGCCTCAGATCGTGGTGTTGTCGGGAATTTCGACGCCTTTGGGAATGATGACGATGCCGTCGCGGATGTAGAAGGAGTCGGCATCTATGTGGGGGGATTTCCCTTCCGGAGTGATGGTGCAGTTGTTTCCTATGCGGGCATTCTTGTCGATTATGGCATTTTCGATGGTGCAGTTCCGGCCAATACCGAGGGGGACGCGGCCATCGGCGAGGACATCCGGGTCATAGTAATCGGCTCCCATGACGACAGTCCGGTTGAGGCGGGACCCTTCACGGATGATGGTGCGGACACCGAGAATGGAATGCGAGACGGTGGAATCGGTCACGATACAGCCATCGGAAAGAACAACGTGATTCAGATTGGCCGAGTTCAGCTTGGACGCCGGAAGGAAACGGGGGCGCGTGAAAATCGGACTGTGCTCATCGAAGAAATTGAAATTCGGTTTGTCACTGACGAGGTCGAGATTGGCTTCGAAGAAGGACTTGATGGTGCCGATGTCCTCCCAATATCCCTGGTAGACGCTGCTGTAGACCTTGTGGGATTCGATGGCTGAAGGAATGATGTGTTTTCCGAAGTCGGTGAAATTGTTGTCGAGCAGCTCGAAAAGAACATCGCGCTTGAAGAGGTAAATGCCCATGGAGGCAAGGAAAAGCTCGGAGTCACTTTCAATGCCGAGGTCCGGATAGGTCTCCCGGGGAATGGTGAGTGAATCGAGAAGATCATCCTCCTGTGGTTTCTCGACGAAGCGGGTGATGCGGCCTTCGGTGTCGGTGTGCATGATTCCGAAGCCCCTTGCGGCTTCCCGGTCGACGGGGATTGTGGCCACAGTGAGATCGGCATCCCCCTCGATATGGGTGCGGATCAGCTCCCTGAAATCGATTCGGTAGAGCTGGTCTCCGCTTAGGATCAGCGCGTGCTCGAAGCTGTTATTTTTAAAGTGGGTGCAGTTCTTGCGGACCGCATCGGCGGTTCCCTGGTACCACGAGGTGTCGGTCGGAGTCTGCTCAGCCGCAAGAATCTCGACGAAGCCCCCGGTGAATGGATCGAATTTGTAGGACTGGGAAATGTGACGGTGCAGGGACGCCGAATTGAACTGGGTCAGCAGATAGATTTTGCGGAGACCGCTGTTGATGCAGTTGGAAATGGGAATATCTACCAGTCGGTATTTGCCGGCCAGGGGAACGGCGGGCTTGGAGCGCTCCTTGGTCAGTGGATACAGACGGGACCCCTGCCCGCCACCCATGATGATGGAAAGAATTTCGGGCAGCTCCAGAAAGCCTGAGCCGGAAGTTGACGGTTTGGATGAGGATGATGCTTTACTCATGACAGCCAGTGATCGTCCTCAGCATGGGGGATTTGCCGGACCGACTCAAGAGGCTTTCATCGGGTAAAAGCATAAAATTTTCCCCATCATGGACGCATGGACATCATTGGTGTTATAAATGCCAATTGATGAGTAACAAGGCCATGAACGACACCGGAAGAATTGCGATCCTGGAGGAGAATATCGCCCATCTGGAAAGGTTCCTGGACCAGTTGAATCAGGCGGTCATTGAACAGTCCAAAACGATTGCGAGATTGGAGAAGAAGGTCGAGAAGCTTTCGGAGAAACTGGAGGAAGAGGACTCGCAGATGCCGGTCGAACCGCCCTCGCCACCGCCTCACTATGACATCCGCCGCGGCTCAAACTGAGTCGGAACCCCTCCCGCCTCCGGATGGTCTCTGCTTCCACTGGATGTATCCATCCCGGAGATAGATCAGGAACGAACACGCCATCAGACCGGTGTTGACCCAGACCAGCGCCATCAGCATCAGCCTCGGGACAGAGGCCAGTGCCAGTGCCACACATACGAAGAACAGGCAGGTGGAGGCCTTTCCAGCCCAGCCCGGCAGAAAGCGGACTTCGTCGACCACCGCATGCAGGCCGAGGTAAAGCAGCAGCAGCAGAAAATTACGGGCGATATACACGATCCCGTAAAAAAACGGCAGGCGGTTATCAGGCGGCATGGGCGTGAAGCAGAGAATCCACAGTGAACCGAGAACCAGCAGCTGGTCCGCGACTGGATCCAGAATCTGCCCAAGTCTGCTGACGGACTGGAACTTTCTGGCCACATACCCATCCAGCCAGTCACTGAGGGCCATGACGATAAACAGGATGAGCGCCGCCAGCCGCAGTCCGTCGGCTCCTCCGTCCCGGTAGTGGACAAGAAGCCAGAGAAAGACCGGGATCAGAGCCATTCGCGTCAGTGTTATCAGATTGGCGGCATTCATGACAGAAACCCGTCCCGCTTCAGACGCGAATGGAGATGTCGTTCAGGAATGGAAGCCTCACTGACCGGATTGAATCCAGTCGAGGGCATCCCGGAGATTGGTCAGCACCTGTTCACGACCGAGAATATGAATCAGTTCATGGACTCCCGGGCCGGCCTTCTGGCCGGTAATCGCCAGCCTCGCCGGACTCATGACCTTTCCCGGTTTGACGCCAAGATCCGCCGCAACCTGACTGAGCGTGGCCGCAACCGTCTCGACACTGAAATCCGGAGCCTTTTCAAGACCGTCGTGAACCGCCTTGATGACCGGCAGGACGGCCGGCGTCAACTGCCCCCCGGTTTCCTCCTCTGAAAAGGAGATCCTCTTCATGAAGAAGAAACGGGCAAACTGCGGCATTTCGGCAAAGGTTTTTACTTTCTCCCGGCAGACCTCGAGTGCTTTGGCGATGTATTCCTCAGGATAGGAGGACGCGCCGGGCTGGTCTGCCTCAAGGAATGGCAGGCAGCCTCTGACGAGGGTTGCCGCATCGGCTTTGTGGATGTATTCCCCGTTCATCCAGACCAGCTTGTTCATGTCGAAGCGGGCGTTGGAGCGATGGATTCCATCGAGATCATATCGCCGGACAATTTCATCCACCGGGAGTATCTCGTCATCATTTCCCGGCGACCATCCGAGAAGACTGAGGAAATTGTTGACGGCCTCCGGCAGGAAACCGCCGTCCATGTATTCGTTCATGCTGGCGCCTTCCTCGCTTTTGCTCATCTTGCTGCCGTTCGGATTGAGGATCAGCGGGATATGGGCAAATTCGGGGGGTTTGACGCCAAAAGCATCGTAAAGCCGGATGTGTCGTGCAGTGTTGGTGAGGTGGTCCTCGCCGCGGATGACGTGAGTGATCCCCATTTCGATGTCATCAATCACATTCACCAGGTGAAAGACCGGCCGACCATCCGATCGCACAATAACGAAATCCGGATCAAGTGCCTCGCGGTCGGTCAGTTTCCTTTCCACCTCACCGACGATGCGGTCGTGAATTGTCACCGGGTTCCTGTCCATACGGAATCTGATGGCTCCATCCTTTGCATAGGCCATCTTGGCATCGAGCAGCCGGTGAATGTATTTCCGGTAGATGTGGTCCCGTCGGGATTGAAAATACGGACCATGTTCTCCCAGTCCCGGGCCGTCGGGATCCGAACTCAGAGGCCCTTCATCCCAGTCAAGGCCCAGCCATTTGAGGCTGTCGAGGATGATCTGAATGGCTTCGGGGGTGTTGCGGGCTTCGTCAGTATCTTCAATTCTCAGGACAAACACGCCGCCACAGTGGCGGGCGTAGAGCCAGTTGAAGAGGGCGGTTCTGGCCCCGCCGATATGGAGGGCTCCGGTTGGACTGGGTGCAAATCTTACTCGGACGCTCATTTCACCTGATATGAATAAGAGGCTCCGTGTCGAAGCCCGAAATCAAACAAGAAAAGTGCCTGAAACAGCGAATAAAAATCAACTGCATTATTCATGAGCCACTGGAGCGGTGGCGAAGGACCGCAGAGCAAATCGTCATCCTGTTTCGGATATCATCGGAAAAAGATCGCGGTAGAGGGCGTCATGCATGCGCCGGACGCGCTTCTGGTGGTTGATTTCCCCTGCCAGGCCATTGACGGCCCATGCGACCACCAGATCGCGGTCCGGATCGGCAAAACCGGCACTGCACTGGGCCCCACCGTGACCGAATGTCGAAGCGGAAGCAAACTGCCCGAATCCATACGGAACAGTTGCGGGGCCGTATTGCGATGAATTGACCATGAATCCCAGTCCCCAGTCCATGATGTGCCGG
>JAUIAG010000131.1 GCA_030425355.1 Verrucomicrobiia bacterium | reverse complement strand
CACCATGGCTTCAAGTCCGGGCTCAGCGAAGATTTCATCCATCGGCAGAAGCAGCGCCGGTATGCCCGGCTGCAGGAGCGTTCCCCGCGGAAGACTCAGATCAAGACCCTTGAAAACGGTTCCCCCGATATCCACAGGGGACTCTCCGATATTGATCAGTTCCAGAAATTCCGGAAAGGGTCCGTTCCCGTCGGGATTGTAGTGGATTTCGGTGATTCGAACAGGCGGGTGGATGGCGGCATTGTGATATATCCCTGAGGTGAGGGCGCTCCATCTGCCGCCCGAATAGGAGCGGGCCAGAATATGCACATAGTCCTGCAGGCGGACATTGACTGTTCCGAAAATGGCGTCGGGCGCAATGGACCCGTCCTCAGACATGGGATCTGTTCCATTGGTGGTGTAATAGACATTGCCGTTGCCGGCCCGGGATTGGATCATGGTGTCGACCGGATACGCGCCGGGCAGGGGAATGAGTTCCGGCGCATCAATATCCGGAATCCACCCGAGGGTGCGGAACTGTGCCAGCACTTCAGCGGTGCGCCGCGGAAACCATGATTCCATCAGCCATTCAAGTTCGTTGCGGACTTCGATGTCGCGTTCATAGGGCTGCCCGGGGCGGTCCTGGTTGTTATGGACATCGCCCCATCGTGCGGATTCCAGCAGCAGCGAACCGTGTATCCCGCGGTAGCGGCTGAGGTACAGTTCGGCGGCCCGGTTCCGGGGCCATGGATAAGCCGGGTCGGCATCGGCGCCGACAACAACTTCCGGGGAGAAAATTCCGCCAGGTCCGAAATGCAGCTGGATGCGGTCGGTCAGGATCTGACGGAAATGTGGAAGCCGAAGGAGGTTATGAAACAGCTCTGCCGGGCTGCCATTGTTGGCGACCCCCGTGTTGTTGGTCGTGACGGATTTCAGCACATGCTCGGCGTCCCATGAAATAAAATGAAAGGGGACATTCTGATCGAGGCTGGCGTTGATGTACCAGTTGTGGCGCGGCCAGTCGTCATTGCCCGCATAGAAGTTGACCAGCATGTAGTCAGCGAGGTTGGTGAGGTCGACGGTGCGGGAAAACCATTCCCTGTCCTCCCCGGTGAAATCAGACTTCCGGGCGCGGCTGAGGACGGCGTTCCAGTCATCGCTGGATCCATCGACGACCCCGGAAGCCGAGTGCTTGATGGTGTCGTAGTGGTCATCGCTCCCGCCGAAGTAGCTCGAGGCAAAGGCGTTGTCCGGGCGCTCGTGGATGTCGTAGAGTCCCCAGTAGAGACCATTGAGGAAGAGGTGGCAGAACCGGCTGTGCGTTCCGGCGTGACCGGTGTGGAGCATCAAATCACTCATGTAGGCGTCGCGGATATACTGGCTCCGACGGCGCTGGTTATGATCGGGGTGGATGAAAACCAGATTGAGATGCGCATCGAGCACAATCGTGTTGAAGTTGGTGACAGGTGACTGCGGGAATAATCCGGCTATCAACCGCTCCGGACCGTAGTCGGACTTGAAAAGCAGCCGCAGCGAAAGTTTTTTGGACTTCCAGTTCTGGGTGCTGCTGCCGCCCTGAACGCGGATGCCGCAGAAGGCACTCGCCGCGGACCGGCCATCCGGTTCAATCCATTCCATGTGCGCCGGTCTCTCCCATGCAGGGCCGCTGGATCCGGCGTTGGCGTAAATGCCACGCGTGGGCCCGAGCAGGTCCTCCGGATCCATGGCGATAGTGAGGACCGGGATTTGAGACAGTGCTTCCAGTGCTTCTGAGCGCATGGGGCCGCTCCCGGTGATGGCGGGGTCCATCTGATAATCCCCGCTTGTGGTTGAGCGGCTTCCCCACTGCGATGGATAGCCCTCTGGAGTTGACGATTGTGAAAGGACGCTGTCTGCGAAGATCAGGGTGCGCACCGACTCCGGAGAAGCCATGAATTCCTCCCGGAATGCCCGTGCGCGAATCACTGTTCCGGGTCTGGCCGGCCGGCCCCTCACTTCTATTGGATCCGAGTAGATCTCACCGTTGTTTGAGGTCGGTTCGCTGCCATCAAGCGTGTAGCGGATCACTGCCTCAGGGTCTGCGATCTCAATATCAACGGGGACGGACAACTGATTCACAAGGCCACTGGATCCGGAGATAACCGGGGCGTCGAGAAATCCACGAATGCGGACGGAGTTCCCATTGGTTGCCGCGGGCGTGGGGTTGGAAAAATAGCTCAGTCCGCCATCCGGATGAACCCCGTAAGTCAGTCCCGGGGACTGCCGCGGATAAGACGGGTTCCACTGCGACACCGGTGACGGCGGCAGACCGGGCGGAGTCAATGCAAGGAATTCCCCCTCACGATTCAGCCGGAAGCCGGTATGCAGCGGCCTGCCCGCCACGGCCCGGTCCTTGCCCGAAGCGTGTATCACCATGAATTCACCGGGGCCGATATTCACATCGGGAAAAATCCATTCAAAAAGGTTGTCACTATTATCCGACAGTCCCCATCCGAGAAGGCTGACACTTTTGAGGCCGCTGTTGTGTATCTCCACCCAGTCGGTCGGTGAGCTGTCTTCGTCGGGAATGGCGGTATCCGGGGCGGCCGAAATTTCATTGATGCGGATGGTGGCGGCGTCCGCGGCGGTCTGCGGTTCCACTCTATGGACCCATGCTTCGGCTTCCAGTTTTCTGGAGCCCGTCGCCGCATCGACGATGTCATGGTCGTCACTCAGGGAAACCCGGATGGACCCCGGTTGTGCCCCCTCGATCACCAGCTCGAATCGAGTGCCGGTGTCGTCTGCCGGTCCCGCAACAACCACTGTGCCGGATCCATCGAGACGAAAGTCATCAGGGCTCAGATTCCGAACCGGGATGGAGAAAGAAAGCAGAATTCTCCCCAATGTCGGCACGGCAGCGCCGGGATGTGGCTGAATGGATTCGATCCGCGGAGCCAGCGGGTCGAGCACCAGAACCCGCCATGTGGCATCGGGGCCGGAAGTGTCCAGGAAGTTGTCAGAGGCATCGCGGATGGCCGCATCCCCGCTCAATGAAAACTCAATCATCCCGGGAGGCTGCGGATCAAAAATGAAGGTATACGCGGCACCTGAGTTGTCCGGGATCACACTCCCCGCTTCCATTCCGTTGACCAGAAGGTCGCCGGGTTCAACACCGTACACCGCCTCACTGAATGTGACCTCAACCCGGTCGAGCGAGTCGACAGCGGCACCGGATGCAGGACTGACCGATTCAACGACGGGAGCCGTGCGGTCAACCATCAGAGCCACGACACGAATGTCAAAAACAATATCGCTGCTGGTCAGCGTTGTGTTGAAAGCCATCGCAGCCAGCTGGTTTTTTCCCGCTCTCAGTCCGGACTGATCGGCACGGACGAATTCGCGGGTCCTCACCGGCTCACCGGTCGAAGGGGCAGAAGCGGTGTGATCCGGATCTCCGGCCGGGGCATTGTATCGATAGAGTTCGCGTCCATTCAGCCAGATTATGACGCCGTCATCGATACGGGTTTCAATAATCAGTTCACGGATGTCTTCCAGCGCGTCCACATCAAAGCTATGCCTGAGGAAGAGGGTGCTGTAATTGTAGCGCATGTCACCAATCTCTGTGCCGCCGGTGATATTCTCTCCGTAATGGACGGGAAGTTCGGCGATTTCCCACGCGAGGTCGTTCCACTCCCCGGACGTCCAGTCCATTGTGCCCGGCGACGGATGACTCTGCCCTTTCCACAGTCGCCATGACTGTCCGAAGGCCACGACATCGCGTTCGAGCATGTCCTCAGCACTGTCCTGACCCAGTGCGCCGGTGGCTCCCGCCAACACGGCCGCCACGAAAGCAAGCGGGCCGGACAGCAGTCTGAAATATATCCAAAACATTGCTTCAAAAACTTTTTACCGGAAAGACAGGACAATCCTACTGTCCGGTTCATTCGAATGCCAGACGCGGTTCAGTGAAAAGTCGGCCATCGATTCGAGCCGGAAGAACCGGGTTCGTCCGGTCACGGGAATGCTGATGGTCCTCTCCACCCAGTCCACTTGAAGATCAGGGACAGTCTGATATTCACCTGAAACTTCGTCTGATCCGGTGAGTGAAAGGGGCTCCTGATCATTCTCGAGGAGGCTGGTCATTGTCCTGATCCATTCCAGGCGTGGAGGAATCAGAGTGCCGAGGAAATACCCGGGGGTCTCCGCACTGTCATCCGCGTTTCGAACCCATTCCTGATTCTGTCTCGTGTATACCGATCCGGTGTCGAAGAGACTGGCATTCACATCGGGGCCGTCGGCCCTCAGCCGATAGGGACCGCTCACAGAATGGTGAACCGCCAGCAGCAGCCATTGACCACCGCCCGATTGAAAAAACAGCCCGCCTCCGGAATCGCCCCGGGAGAGGTGACATTCATGGGGAGAGTGTCCGGCATCAAACCGGCATTCCACAAACCGGGTGGCTGCCAGTGAACCCGATGGAAGCACCCGGCCACCGGCATCCCGGTAACCGGAGATGAGATTGGTGCCCCAGCGGAGGCGTCCGTCATAGTCACCCCACGCCCATCCCCGCAGCTGTCCTTCTTCCGGAAGAGGAGGTGAGTGGACTGGCTCGCCACGGATGGATCCGCGACCGAAGGCGATGACTTCCCGGCCCTGAAACGGAGCCCTGTCCGCCAAGGGCGCGAAGGAGGAGAATCCCCGGTCCAGCTTCCAGAGAATCAGATCACTTTCCGGATCGGCACAATAGCTGAGCACCCGGCCGGATTCCCCCCCGAGGTCAAAATTATCTCCCGGTTCCCCGCCAATGTGGCGGGCGCTGATAAAAACACGGGGCGATATCAGCGTGCCGGAAAAGAGCCCGAAGCGGCCCTGCCATTGCCACCCGCTCCCCGAGTATTCACCCGCCGGTTCCACGGTGTTGAATTCCGGATCACCGGTGGATTCAAACACCACTCCCGCGCATTGCTGGCTCCATAATACCAGAGCGAAACACAGGGCGGGACTGGACAGGCCGGCCGTCTGGTTCCTCTGTCTGATTCTGTTCTGTCCGTTCGAGTTCATCCCCATTGACTGTCTGGCTTCATGCCGCTCATCTGAATTCGCTCAGGTCCGGCGACCATGTGGAAATAAAGTGGCTTTCCGGGAGGTTGAAAAAAATATCCGGATGTCCCCACAGACTCCGACCAAAGGTTGGTCCATCCACACTTCGTAGATGGATGGCGTTGAGCAGCAGTGGGCCGGCTGCTGCGGCGGAGTCACCCGACAGCGAAAATTCGCTCGTGAGCCATTCAGACTTGTCGCCGATGACAAGCGGTGTCCTGATGGTTGTTCCGGTTTCCTGATGCCGCCATTCAATTATTTCCTCCCCGACGCTGACGACCGGGGCCGGAAGAGCCAGGATGCTTTCCCTGAAGGCTTCAAAACTCCCGTGGGAATTCCGGTCGCCGGTGTGAACGATGATACCATAGGTGCCGCTTTCGGGGACACCGCTGGAAAAGGCTTTGAGATCAGGCCATCGGGGCACCATCTCGCCCCGCTGCTCCTTCCAGTGAAGACTTCTCGTGCGTGAGTCATCCGGTCCAATCCCGCCACAGAGCAGGGGAATCACCGCGGCGTGGAACTGACCGCTGGTGATCAGCATGGTGCCATTCACAAATTCCGTTTGTGTTCCGCTTGGCAAAACGAACCGGAAGGGAACATCCGATTCGGTGTTGAGATAGACCGCGGAACGGTCATGCAGCCAGACCCGGCTCCTGCCCGGATGGATCCCTTCCTGGTATTGGGGCGAACCGAGCCTGGTCACATCCCGTGATGGCCCAGCCCAGAAGGCGTGCACACTATCGTTGCTGTCGAGGTAGACGATCTTGAAACCGTTGATATCAGGATTCTGGGTCCCCCATGCAAGAGTGCCGGTCTGATAGCTGTGGCTGATGAAGCTGTGCTCGACAAAGGCGGGCATCATCGACGGGGCGGCAGACTTCCATGAAGCCCAGTCCGCCTTGAGGGCGGAGAGCCTCGCCGGAAGGGGAAACTGCTTCCGGGCCAGATGCAGCGCCGCCAGTGGCGGCCGGTATGGACTGGTGATCAGGTGAATTTCATCTGATTCCCATTCCTGTTTCGGTGTGGCTGAATCCCCGAAATAGAGCCAGAAGAGACAGGCGAGGCTCCCGCCGAAGGCGTGCGGATGGTTGTAGTCCCGCCTCGACGGACCAGCTGCGTGACCGTGGAAATACTTCAATGCGGCGTCGATGCAGATGCGGTCCAGTGCCTCCTTCGCGGCCCGCCGCACTTCCCGGTCCACGGCAAAATCAAACAGACAGAGCAGGGGGGACAGGGAATGACCCAGATAATTCTCGGAATCCCATTCGCCCATCCCGAAGTGACAGTTTGTGGCGATGAACTGGAGCAGGCGGTGCTTATAGATGTGGGCCGTTTCCACATTTCCGGTTTCCTCGGCGAAGAGGAACACGGCGCACTCCCGCATCAGTTTCAGGTTATCAGTGGACCTCGGATCGACCCATCGGTTCTGCTTGTCCGGCCCCCAGACCCCGGTGTTGGTGTAGGCGTAGTGCGTCTGCTCCAGCGGGTCCTTCACAGTCCACAGCCGCGCCCCTTCCCTCATACCCGTGCGGTAGGCCTCCTCCAGAAACGGACCGAAAAAGAAGTATTTCCGCATCTGGTGTTTGATGGTGAATGCCGCGTAAAAGTCGTAGCCGAGGGTCTCGCGGTGCCAGGACTCGTGCTGATGGTCCCGTTCCTGAAGAAATTTCAGTCCCTGATCCTCATAGCCGCCAAGCACCGAGATCATCGCCTTTCCGTAGGCCCGCTTCTCGTTCTCGAAGTAGGTGTTGCCGTAGCGGCCGGCAGAAGAGGATTCGTCAATAGCCAGCCCCGCGCGTCTCCAGAAGGCCTTTTCCTCCTCATCCGGCCACGGACGGCTGCGCAGATCCTCGGGTATTGCATCCTCCATCACGCCCAGTCTTTCCGCGTAATTCCCGGGCATCACCCGCGACGCCATCGCCACTATGCGCTCACCGGCCTGAACCCCGGACATCGTCACCATGACAACAATTCCCGTAAAAGTACAAACCGCCAGAACACCAGTCGACAATCCTCCGGGTCTCATTCGATCATGCATCTGGAAAACATACACGATCTCCGATATTTCTTCAGCTCCTGATGGCGCATCTGTCGAATTCCGGGACCAGCCCTCCATCGTAATCGCCTCAAAGGACCTGTCGCCTCATACTTCCTCCAGCAGACCCGACGTGGTCAGGTGCGGCGCGAAGCGCCTTTGTCTGCATCCGTTTCAGTCAGGATCCGGCTTCATTATCCGGTGTCTCCTTCTTTCGTGATTCAAATTCGGTCGGCCCGTCAAACTGTCCATGGGCCCTCCGACCGGTTCACAAACGGCATTGATGTTCTGCTTCACGCACCGAGTCATCGATCGGCCGACCGCCCCGCTTCCACAACTGCTTGAAAAGCCGGTTTCGGCTGTCGATCACGACCAAAGAGCAACGGATAATCGGTCCGGCCGCGAATGGGAAAGTTGTTGAGCCATGACGATTGATCGGTCACGCCCCAGAAGGTGACGCGCGTCACCGAGTCCCGATACTTGAGCAGGAGACGGAAGATGTTCGCATAGCGATCGGCAAGCTTCTGTTGAACCTCGTCCGGCAGTCCATCCGGATAGGGGTTCCAGCGTGAATCGCCGCCGGCTTGACGCCGGGAGATGTCCGCCGTCCCCGGCCCCGGTGTGGGTATGGCCTTGATATCCAGCTCGGTGAACATGACCTTCACTCCTGTTTCTATGTATGCCCGCATGCTGGCTTCAATCTCCTCGATGGGAGGGGTCTCGAGCCGGTAGTGAGCCTGCATGCCGATGGCGTCGATCCGCACTCCGGCGTCCTGCAGCATCCTGATCAGCTTTACGGCCCCGGCGCGCTTGTCCGGACGATGCAGCGAGTAATCGTTGTAATAAAGCTCCGCATCGGGATCGGCTTCCTGCGCAAATTGAAACGCCTTCACCAGATAATCTTCACCGATGGCCAGCAGCCATGGGGACTGCCGCAACGTGCCATCATCATTCAAGGCCTCATTCACCACGTCCCAACCGTGAATGCGGCCCTTGTAGCGTCCCGCGACGGTAAAGATGTGTTCACGCATCCGCTCCAGCATCACCCCGCGCGTGGGGGGATTGCCGTCCTCGCCCTCGAACACCCAGCGCGGTGTTTGCGAATGCCAGACCAGGGTATGCCCGATAATCTTCATCCCGCGCTCCTCCCCGAACTCCACGAAACGATCAGCGCCATCAAACGAATACTCGCCGGGCTGACGATGCAGCGAGCCCCACTTCATCGCGTTCTCGGCAGTGATGGTGTTGAAATGCTTGTTGATAATCGGCAGATCCTGATTGGAGGGGTCGGAGAACTGCCAACGGTTGATCGCTGATCCGATCAGAAAGTGATCGGCGTAGACATCTTTGAGAGCGGGCTCTGCTGCATTGGCTGACAACGCACACAGCGCGATCGCCACAGTCATCAAGTAGTTTTGTCTGGCTTTCATCGTAATCGTTTAGTTCGTTTTTCTTCGTTCAAGCTCAACTTATCGTCATTTGGCCGGAGACCCGACAAAAGGTTCAGATTGAGAGTAATGTTTCCGATACTCGAATAAGTCGCGGTCCGCCTGATACTCAATGTCGCCGGAGCGCTTGCCGCGCCCCTCCATGAGCGACAGTTTTTATTCGCCATTTGCCCGTTTCCAGTGCGCCCTGATCAATTGGACTGGTTTCGCCACAGGTTTGGCAGGAACCGCTCGTAGAGCAGCCTCCGCCACGTAGACCAGTCATGTCCGGAATCTCCGGCCACGTAGTAATCATGTTCGATGTCATGCGCCTTCAACGCATTCACCAGACCTGAAACCCGGGCATTGAAGAAACCGGTCGCCTCCGCACCGCCCTGCCCGACGAAAAGATAGTCGACCATGTCATTCACATTGGGCGTGTTTAGAAATGCCTCGAGCGATTCCCCGGCATCCGTGTCCCCGGCACTCAGCACGCCGAACGACGCGAATAAATCCAGCGAATTGAACCCGACGAACATCGTGTGACGTCCGCCCATCGACAGTCCGGACAGGGCGCGCCCGTGCGGGGTGGCCACCGTGGAATACTCGCGATCCACCAGCGGAATCACGTGCTGCCGCATCTCGGCTTCAAACAGATCAAACGTGTGTTCCACGTGCTGAGGATGATTGCGATGCAGAACCTGGTTATTGGGAATTGCGATGATCATCGGCACTGCTTTCCCCTCGTCCAGCAGATTATCCATAATGAAATTGGCGCGTCCGTCGTAGATCCAGTTGTGGGCCATTTCACCGCTGCCTCCCATCAGGTAAAGCACGGGATAGCGTTTCGATGGATCGTACCCCGGCGGCGTGTAGACATACAGTTCGCGTTCGCCATGGGTCACGTCGGAGTGATACACATGACGGGTCACCTTGCCGTGCGGAACTTTGCGCGCGTCATAAAAGGCTGGGCCGTCGCCGTGAACGATCAACTGGCTGTAAGGCGGCATGGCGGTGAAGGCGGCCTGTGTGTTGCCGGGATCGGCAACCTTCGCACCGTCGATCCGGAAATGATATGCATAAATGTCGGGGCGCAGCGCCCCGATGGTCACCGACCACACTCCCCTGTCTCCCTTGGTCAGCAGAATGACATCGCCACGCCCTTTCCCCAGTGCGGTAAAAATCGGACCGCTCTCAAGGCGCACCTCCGTCGCCTGCGGTGCCATCACCCGGAATGTCACCGATCGGTCGTCATGCACCTCCGGCGAGTTCACCGGCGCACTGAACGGCGTGAGGTTTTCCGTGTTCTTCTGTGGATTCCAGTCCAGGTTGACGTTGGCCTGCTGGGACCATGTGATAACCGGAATCAGCAGACAGAGAGCGAATGTGCTGAAGCGAAGTGCAGAAACCATGGGCGAGGAATTCATGTTGGTGCCTTATCGGTGGTTTCGGACTACTGAAAAATCCTCTGTGCGAAGTAATAAAGGTTGTTCCGCCAATGCGTGGCATCGTGACCATGCCCGTCCACATTCCAGATGTGCGGCACGTCGTTCTCCTTGAGGTGCCGTTGCACGCCCTGGCTGATTCGAATCAGGCCGTCCCGGTTGCCGCATGAGAGATAAATGAGTTTCATATGCATCCTGACCGCCGTCGGATCGGGAATCAGTTCAGCGGGCGGTTCGGTGTTGGGTGCCGAGGAGAATCCACCGATCCAGGCGAACTTATCCATGTTGCCGAAACCAAAATTCAAGGTCTGTCCTCCTCCCATCGATAGTCCGGCAAGTGCCCGGTGTTCACGGTCGGTATGGGTACTGTAACGCGATTCGATCGTCGGGATGACATCGTTAAGCAGGTCACGCTCGAACACTGCGAATGCCGGCGCCGATGCCATCACATTGCCTTCGGCCCGATCATCCTTTTGCGCACGACCGTTCGGCATCACCACGATCATCGGCACGGCCTTGCCGTCAGCGATCAGATTGTCGAAAAGCATGTCGGGTGTTGCAAATCGTTCCCACTCCGTTTCGTCCCCCCCAATTCCGTGCAACAGATAGAGCACCGGGTATTTCTTGTCGGTGGAATAACCGGGCGGGGTGTAGACGTTCATCCTGCGCGTGGTCCCCACGGTCTCGGAGGCATACTCAATCATCTCCAGCCTGCCATGCGGAATGTTCTCCCGTCTCGCAACGATGGAATCGGTCGGATCGGGAAAGACCTGTTTATCGTCCGGACCCAATTCAATCGGACCACCGAACCCGCCGCCGCGGCCTTGACGAGGGCGGTTGATCGTCTGCGGTTCCGCCTGAGCAATGCGTGTGGCCGCGGCCTCTTGACTGCCTAATGCGCCCACGCTCCGGGTGAACTGAATCCTGTCCTGTCCCACCCTGCCGGTGAAAGAGATTGAAATCTCACGATCCTGGATCTGACGACGTTCGACAAGGGTCAGCGTGTCGCCATGCAGTATTGCGTCCTGGAATGCGATTTCGCGCTTCTCGCCGCCGGTGACGGCGGTCGCATTCGCGGTCACTTTTCCTTCGTCCACCTGGAAGTTGAAGACATACTTCTGTACCCCGACGAGCGTATCGAACGACGCCTGCCATTGCCCGACGATGTTTACCGGGGGTGCCTCACGCCTTGCCACCAGCTTCTCGCTGGCGAAATCGCCCACCTCGCGGGTGAACGCGATCTCATCCGCTGAAGCCTTGCCTTGGTAGGTGATCCGCAGGTCGTTGCCCTGGAAGTTCAGCATTTCCACGAACGACACCGCATCGCCATCGATTCTGCCTTCCACAAGTTTCGATTCGCTCTTTTCACCGCCGATGTCGGAACTCGCGGTTCCTGTGACGGTGTTGCCGTCCTGTTTCAGTTCAAACGTGTATTTTTGCACTCCGATCCGGGTGTTGAATTCAGTCTTCCAGGTGCCGGTCACATCGGCTGCAAATGCCCCCAGAGGGAGCGCGGCGATGGCTAATAGTTTGATTGTATTCTTCATGATTTGTGAGATTGAGTAAATTCAGGTCTGCCTGATTGAACAAAGAGGGCGGCCGTGGTGAGGAGATGCCTCATTGATTGAAATTCTTTGTTTCAATGGTCCAGTCAGGATCACGCTTCAGCCTGCTGTCTTCACCTAGAAACATGTCCGAGGCCTCCGCTTTTCCTTTGAGCTGCCAGTCCAGCCACGCCAGCGTGACAGGTGTATATTTCCCGCCATGAGGTTCTGCATAGGTGCCGCCATGGCCGACATCCAGATTCGTCATGACGATGGGGACGGTGTCGACGCGGGAAAAGTCATCCATGGCATTCTTGTAGGCGATGTCGGAGGGCCCGCCCATGATATACAGAACGGGTCCGTGAAAGGTCTTCAAAACGTCCTTGGACAGCGGCGGCATGCCGGGCAGGGGCGACGGAGTCGGGAGGACACCGCTGTTACAGACCACGGTGGTGGTGATCCGGGGATCCCCGGAGATCTGTATGGCCTGAAGCCCGCCGCAGGACATTCCCATGGCGGCGACTTTCGAGGCATTAATCTTGCCGAAATACTCGCTTCCGGCCGATTCGTTCTCTGCCAGGGCCCAATCGAGACCGAGGAGCAACTTTTCCGATTTCGTCCTCTGACGGGATGCCTCGCCGCGAATCTCGATTTGATCGAGCCGTCCAATGGCAATCACCAGGTAGCCGTGCGAGGCAATCTGATTCAGGAAGTTCCTGTGTTCCCAGGTCGTGTTGGCACAGGCGCCGTTGCCCCATAAAAGAATGGGCAGCCTTTGCCCGGCGCCGAATGGGGAAAGGTCGCGGGGGCGGAATATCGTCATTGCTTCCAGCGCTGCATCTTCAGTGGCCACCGCCGGATGTGGACCGCTTCCGCCGTCTTCGATAACTACAATCGGCGAGTTCGGCGTCTCCCGGACCCGGCCGGAATCCGTGTTGTCTACAGGCGTCTGCGCATGGGCCTGCGTCAGGAAAAACCAGCCGGCGATCAGTGCCATCCAACTTGTGCCATGCCTCATCATCATTTCCTTTTCGTTGCCTGTTTATTCCTTGAACAGCAGCGGAGCCATCTCGTGCAGGCTGCGCCGCCACGACTGCCATTCGTGCGCGGTGTCCGGAGACACGTAGTAGTGACTGTTGATGCCCTCCTTTTTAAGCGCTTCCACACTCTCCTCGGGATTACCCCCGCGGCGTGGTCTATCACCACCCACTTCCTTGCTTCCGTAGCTGACAAAAACCAGCTTGTTCCTGTCTTTGAACGTCGCAAGGTCCTCAATGTCATCCGGACGAATGCTGCCGCCGCTGAACAGGCCAATGTGTGAGAAGGTGTCGAGGTTCCGCAGCGTGATCATCCTGGTTTCCATTGCGCCCATGGAAAGCCCGGCCATCGCGCGGTTGGGCTGATCCGAAAGTGTGCGAAAGTGCTTGTCGATGAATGGAACCAGCTCCCTCACCAGCACTGTCTCAAACGGTTCGATATTGAAATTACGCAAACCGCCGAACCGGATTTCATTGGTCATGCCATAGGTCATCACGATAATGAACGGCCTGGCTTCCTTCTCCGCAATCAGGTTATCCATGATAAACCCGGCGTATCCTTGCTCGCCCCATCCATATTCATTCTCACCCCAACCGTGCTGCAGGTAGAGGACAGGATATCGCATTTCAGGGTCGGCATCGTATCCGGGAGGTGTGTATACAAATGCCCGCCGCATGGAATCCGTGCTCGGGGAGTGGAAGTAGATCTCGCGCAACTGGCCATGCGGCACATTCTTCAACTCGTAGAACTCCTGGTCGTGAGCCGGCACTTCCACCGCACTGCCCCAGCGCATCGCCCCGAAGTACATCCTGCTGTTCGGATCCGGAACCTCCGCACCGTCGATGTTCAACATGTAATAATGGAAACCTTCGTCAAGCGGACGGGTGTGGCCATACCACGCGCCATCCTCGCCCTTCTTGAACTCGCTGCTGTCGCGAAACGTGCAGCCCACTGTTTTGGCGTTGGGTGCCACGATTCGGAACATCACGCGACCCTCCGAGTTCACTTTCGGATACTCCTTACCGGGCTGGTTGGAGGTCGCAGGTTTCCAGTCATCCTTCGGCGCCTCGTCCTGCGCAACGAGCGGTAAACACAACAACGTGGTGAGTGCCATCAATATTCGGGTCTTCTTCATAACAGTATTACGATCTTTTAATAGTTGAAAAAAATGGGTGATGATTCACTGTGACTGTGGCCGCGCCGCCGGGTGAGCCATTCGCGGGCGGTTTCTGGCGATTTGTATTGGACACTTTCAATGCCGGCTGTCCCTGAGCGCCGCGACTTTCGTTTGTGCCGGCGCCCTGGTCTCATGCTGCCAAACCTCAAGAA
>JAUIAG010000130.1 GCA_030425355.1 Verrucomicrobiia bacterium | reverse complement strand
AGTTGATGAGGTCCTTGCGGATAAGGGCGATGGTGTCGGCAGCCGCCTCACCGCCCTCCTCCTCCAGTTTCCTGAGCTGCTTGTAAGCCTGCGACTGGAGCTGGCTTACCTTCCTGCGTTCGCCGGAAAGCTCGAGATAGCGGGTGCGGTCAAGAGCCGTGATATCGGTGTCCGAATGGAGATAGGACATCGCGGGAGTGACGATCATGTGATTGCCGGAGAATGACGCCAGCTGGTCGCTGCTGCCCTGCTCCACCATGCCGAGCGTTCCGGTTTTTCCCGGTCCGAAGACGAGGGCGTTGTCGGTGAGCAGGCAGTAGGTGCCGCCCTGGCCGCTGACCACGCGAATGCGGGTGCCGTCGATACGGTCGTAAACCACGGGGTTATTGCGTCCTGCCGGAACATAAAGCCGGGTGGCGCTGGTGAGTATATACCCCTGAGCCGGCAGGTCGAACTGTGCCTGCTGCCATTTGCGGCTGCCATCGGAGACATCCAGGGCTGTCAGATACACTCCTTCCGAGGGAAACATCCCGGCACTGCAGTAGGCGATTCCATCCATCACGGCCAGACTGGTCCGGACGGGCCATTTGGAAACCAGTCGACCGTTACCGGGGATGATCTGCCGTTCGGGAGCAACCTGCTGGCGCCAGACGAGATTGCCGGTATCCGCTTCCAGACAGTAGGCAAAGCCGTCATCCGAGCCGATGTAAACCCGGCCATCCACCACGGTCGGCGCCAGACGGACAGGACCGTCGGTGAAGAAAACCCATTTCTCAGTCCCGGTCACTGCGTCGTAGCAGTAGACCTTGTCATCCGCCGAAGAGGCCCAGTAGACATGATCACCGACATTCACCGTGTGAAAGGCCCGGTCGAAAATCTGCCGGGCCTTCATGTTATAGACCTTGTTGTAGCCGTCCCATTTTGCCTCGCCCTGCCATGCCGGCTGGGGCTTCTGATGGGAACGGAAGACCCATGATTCGTTGAGAGGCATGAGCAGCGGGTCCGGAGAGACTCCACTTCGGGAGTAATCCGCACGGTATGTTGGCCAGTCCGAAGCAGTGGCTGAAGCTGTGACCATCACCGCGATGGATGTGAGGATCAGGGTCGATCTGAAGTGCATGACGGAATGATTATTTCAGTTTATCCGGGATGAGGAAAGCATTTGCAGCCGGATCAGGCCGGTGAAGCGGTCGAATCCGGAACGATCGAGCCGTTTTTCAGGCGGATGACCCGGTCCGCATATTCATCGCCAATCGATCCATGGGTCACCACAACCAGCGTCTTCCCGCCGCGGTGAATCCGGCTGAGATTCTTAAAGACCTCCCGGGCATTCTCCGGGTCGAGGTTCCCTGTCGGTTCATCGGCGAGAAGGACATCGGGTTCATTGAAGAGCGCCCTGGCAATGGCCACTCTCTGTCTTTCACCGGCCGACAGCTGGTCCGGCCTGTGGGATGCGCGATCGAGGAGACCAAGCGTATCGAGCAGCTGCCGTGACCGCTCAGTCCTGGCACCTGAAGCCACTGACCCCGGGGCTGCCAGCTCCACGTTTCCACTCACGTCGAGAAATGGGAGCAGATGAAACATCTGAAAGATAAATCCGATTCGTTCGGCGCGAAACGCGTTGCGCCTTGATTCGCTCATGCCATAGATGTCCTGACCGTCAATCATCACCCTGCCGCCCGAGGGATGCAGCATACCTCCAAGGAGGAACAGGAGAGTGCTTTTTCCGCAGCCGCTGGGGCCGCGGATGATGACGAACTCCCCTTTTCCAACGGCCAGGTCGAGGTCGCGGAGGCTTTCCACCACTCCTTTGCGGGTCTGATACAGTTTACTGACGGACTGACACTCAATCATGATGCGGATACTGATACTGATGGATTTGGGCTGCGGTGCGCGCGGCAATAACGAATGTTGAAGGATGGCGGATCAGCCAATGCGCAGGTTTTCGACGGGATCCTGCCTGACTGCCAGAGAGGCGGGAATAAATGCAGCAATGGCTGAGAAAAGCGGAGCAATGATCAGTGCCATCCACAGGAGAGTGAAATCAGGCTGAATTGATTTGGCCGTCTGGGTGAAGATTTTCGGTCCGAAGTGAAGAGCCACCCATTGCCCGAGTCCGAAACCGAGGACTCCGGCCATCACGCCGAGGATGACCGCCTTGCCGAGTATGAGTCCTGCGATGGACCAGCTTCCCTTGCCGAGAGCCCGGTAGATGCCGATTTCAGATTTGCGTTCCCGGACATTGAGCATGGCCAGAGTCCCGAGCCAGGCGCCGCACACGAGCAGGATTGCCGGGGTCGCCATGGCCATATAATTGTCCATCATCTGCCGTTGACGCGCGCGCGCATCGGCGATGCTCTTCATCTGCAGGACCTCGGCTTCGGGGAGAGCTTTTTTCAACTCATCCCGCAGGATACTCAAAGGGTCCTGATCGGAGGTGAGACACAGGCAGTCAATGGCCCGGATTTCATTGATGCGGCCGGGTTTGTCAAGGATGGCCTGGGCGTCCTCAAGTGAGGTGTAGATCCTGATGTCCTCATCGGTGCCTGCTTCAATAAGGGTCTCAGCCACCTGGTAGGTATTTCCACCAAGCTCGATGCTCTGGCCTTTGGAGACACCGAGCTTCGCTGCCACCTGGTATCCAAGATGAACCGTGCCAGGCTTGATTCTGAATCCCATGGGCTTTTTCCCCTTGCCGGCTATGGTGTCGCCTTCACCCGAGACGATGACCTGGAGGCCGTCCCGGATTGAATACTCTCCCTGCAGTGACGGGGTCAGGTGATTGTAGGTCATGAACACCTTCTCGTAACCGGCCAGCCTGTCCACCGCCGACTGATCCATGGTGCGATCGGAGAACCCGTGATTCCAGAAGGCCACCATGTCGGTCTCACGGGGAATGATCCGGAGATTGAACCCGATGTCGCGGGTGATGCGGATCGTTTCCTTCCTCGAGGCTTCCGAGGTGGTGCGGAAGCCCACAAAAACCGCCACCGCGGCTGTCAGACCAATAACGCTCAGCAGTGCGTTGCCTTTGCGAAACCACAGCTCACGGACTATGAGAGAAAATACAGACATGGGATTCAGTTCATTTTCCAGTCGCCACCACTATCGGTCATTTGATTATCGGTGCGACACTTTTAAAATTTCGGTTTCTGTTCAGAGATTGGTCGACGATGTGCCCGGCATGCCGCCCTCTCAGAACGTCCGTCATCAGGCGCGATGCCCGGCGAGTATCAGTCCTCCCGCGATGAGAACAAGGATGATGAGGAATCCTGTGACCGCCAGTGACACAGGAAAGGCCGCTGTTTTCCCGGTGTTCTCCTCAGCAAGGGTGTCTCCAGTGTTTTCCACCGGCTGAAGCATCTGCCGGCTGGCTTCCCTGGCAGCCTGGCCGAGATCAGCACCTGGGCTTGCGGATTCCGGATCAAAAGTCACTGACGGGTCTGAATCCGCGGGCACGGAGTTTTCCACCGCAGCAACAGCTGAACCGGCCTCCGAGTCAGCGGATCCGGCCGACGCCATCTGAGTCATCCCCGAGCGGTAGACCGGCATTTCGCCGCCGCCTTCAGCACCGGCTTCCGCGGCGGCCGGATCCGTTGCGGAAAGATCGATTTCCTGATAGCCCATGAGGAGGTCATCGAAGCCGCTGGCCGGCTGAAAATTTTCGTAGGACCGGGCCGGGTCGGCGTTGGGACCACGGGCGATGATACGGCTCATTTCGCTTTTGACCATGGGGTTCTCGGTATCAAAGCCGAGTGAGGTGAAGGCTTTCTTTCGAAGAGACGGATCCCATGAAACCGGCATCATCGGGCCCTGCATCCATGAGCGGTCGAGTTCGCACTCGCAGTCCTGCCCGACAACTGCAAGGTGTTCCTGAATGGCAGTGCGGTTGGCAAGGCCGCCGGTGAGTGGGGGCCCGACCCTTCGGCCTCGACCGGATACCACGACGGATTGGACATCCGGCGTATCGAGGTCCATGCCCATGGACCACATGGCCACTTTCTCGTCTGGAATATCCCCGCGGGATATGGTGAGCAGCACCGGGCCATTGTCGACCGGTTTGGGCATTCGGGGAATGAGTCGGGTTATCTCGCTGACGGCTTCGCGGGCAGCTTCCATAATCCTCCTGTTGTCGTCAGCATCCTCGCCTTCTGCGACAATCACCACGGCGTAATTGTCGATCGCCGCCTCGAGAATCTGCTGGCGGAGTCGTGATGAAACCAGTTCCTGTACCAGACTGACGGCCCAGTCGCCCTGCTGATCTTTATTCTCCGGAGCGCTGGAGACAGCCATGGTGAGACGTCTCCCGTCGGGGGCGGTCATGACCAGATTATGCCCGTCGGGAACCTTGCCGGGATTGTCGGGCAGACCTCTTTCAAAGCGGAGGTTGGCGTCACCCAGCACGGCGGTCGAGGCCGCCGAAAGGGCACTTTCGATGCCTCCGCGGTCCCCGCTTCCCTCTCCAAGCCAGTAGAACCGGTATGGTTCCGGTTCGAGGTCAACGAAGGAGACATCCCGAATCGAGTATCGGCATGCCTCGACGACAGGCGAGGATCCGGCCAGTGCGAACAGCAGCATCAGGGCAGTTGCCATGATACCCGGAGGCCCGCCGGTAAGTAGTGGTTTTCTTATCATCCTGTGAGCTAAGCTTTCACGATTGTCGGGTCATGCAAATGACGGCGCAGGTGCGGGAGATCATATCAGGCCACTGCAGGTTCGAGGTGGCGGCACTCCGGGCAGTCCGGAACCCGGTGGAGATTGACGGTATCAAACCGCATGGTCCGCAGGTCGTAATGCAGCATGCGGTTGAAAAGCGGTTCACCAATACCCGAGAGGATTTTAATGGCTTCCATGGCTGCCATGCTGCCGAGACTTCCCGAGACCGCCCCGAAGACCGGGAACTTCCGGGTCCATGTGCGGGAGTTTTCAGGATAAAGGCAGCGGAGGCAGGGAGTGCGACCGGGATGAAAGCTGGTGATGACCGCCTCGAGGTCGTATACGGCACACTCGACCATGGGAATGCCCCGCCGGACCGATTCTCGGTTCATCAGAAAGCGTTCCTCGAAAAGCGGGGCGCAGTCGACCACCAGGTCCGCCTCGCCGACAATCGATTCAGCGTTCTCCTCGTTGATATTGGTGTCGAAGGGGACGATTTCAATAGTCGGATTGAAATCGGAAAGGCGCTTTCTGATGCATTCCATACGGGACTGCCCCATCATGCTGTCAGTCATGAGCAACTG
Source organism: Verrucomicrobiia bacterium (assembly GCA_030425355.1). Classification (GTDB taxonomy): domain Bacteria; phylum Verrucomicrobiota; class Verrucomicrobiia; order Limisphaerales; family JAJOIW01; genus JAJOIW01. The sequence continues at coordinate 8,732 of JAUIAG010000130.1, read as the reverse complement.
ACGATTCATATCGCTGGGACGAAGATTGCCGCCATGGGCGAGAACAAGCCTGCCAACTCCGGCCGCGGCCAGTTCGTAGGCCACCACGCCGCCAAGACCGCCGCATCGGGAGACAAGCACCGAGGCATCCCGCAGCTTCCGCTGGCCGTCCACACCAAAGCCATCCACATCAAGCTGCCATTCATATCTGGCAAGATCGCTGTCAGTTAATCCGTGGGCTGTGTTCTCCGGCCTGCGGGAAATCATGTCCTATCCTTGGGCCAAACCATGCGTTTACTCAAGGATTTTACCCACAGCACAGGGACGAATTCACCCAGCCGTGACAATCAGAATCACAAAAGAATCGGGTGAACAACCCGTCCGCCGGTGTCGGTGAGACGGAAATCACGGCCATCATCCGACCATTTCAGCTGCCGGTGATCCAGGCCCAGAAGATGGAGCATCGTTGCGTGGATATCATGAACATCGACAACTCCGGAAACCGCGCGCTGGCCAAGCTCGTCAGTGGCGCCATGGACCCGGCCTCCACGGATGCCACCGCCGGCCATCCACATGCTGAAGCACCCAGCATGGTGATCCCTGCCAAAATCATCATGTCGGTATTGCCCCTGGCCGTAGGGGGTCCGCCCGAACTCACCGCCCCAGATCACCAGAGTGTCGTCGAGCAGGCCACGGATGCGGAGATCCTCGATAAGGGCGGCTGTGGGCCGGTCGGTGTCCGCGCACTGACGCGGCAGTTGTTCGGGCAAGTGAAAGTGCTGATCCCACCCGGTGTGGAAAAGCTGAATGAAGCGCACATCGCGTTCGGCGAGTCTTCGTGCCATCAGGCAGTTCCATGCATAGCTGCCGCGCCGCGTCACATCCGGTCCATATCGGCGCAGCACTGACGCGGGTTCGTCGCGGAGGTCCGTCAATTCGGGCACTGCGGTCTGCATCCTGGCCGCCATCTCCATGTTGCGCATCCGGTCGAGTATTCGGGGATCACCCTGAAAATGATACTGTCGACTGTTGATGCGGGCCGCCATGTCCAGCATGAACCGGCGGCTGGACTGATCGAAGCCCGGAGGATTTTCAAGGTAAAGAAACGGATCTCCATCCGGCAGGAAGCCGGTCCCCCGGTGCCTTGCTGGAAGGAAGCCTGAATCCCAGAGCCGCTCATACAATGGCTGGCAGTCCGTTCGGCCGGTGCCGTGGGATGAGAGAACGACAAACGCCGGCAGATTGTCATTCCCGCAGCCAAGCGCGTAGGAGACCCATGCTCCGGCGGATGGCCTCCCCGGCCTTTCAGATCCGGTCATCAGGAAGGTGATGGCCGGGTCGTGGTTGATGGCATGAGTGCGGACCGCCCGCAACAGGCATATTTCATCGACGATTGCCGCAGTGGCCGGAAGCAGGCTGCTGATTTCAATGCCGGACTGACCGGATGGCGAAAATTCGAAGGCGGAGGGCACCACCGGGAAGTATCCCTGATCCCGGGTCATTTCGGTGAGGCGCATGCCGAGATCGGTCATGGTGCGCATGTCAGCCCCGGCATACCGGAAAATCGACGGCTTCGGGTCGAAGAGGTCCAGCTGGGACGGGCCGCCACTCTGGAAAAGCGAAATAACCCGGCGGGCCTTCGGCCGGTGATGGGCGCTGCCGGCGGTAATTGATTCGTCCGGCCGGGCAAACCCCGCCCCACGCGAACTGACTGGTCCGAGCAGCGCCGCAAGCGCACAGACACCAACCCCCATGGCACCTCCCCCGAGGAAATATCTTCGGGACAACTCGAGTGAAGAAGGCGATGCCCCCATTCCGGATGTGATGACTCTTCGCGGCATTTCAGTACAGGGAAATGAATTGTTCGAGGTTCATGACGAGGTGGCAGACGGCGGCAAGGGCTGCCTGCTCCGAAGCAGTGGAAGCATTCCATTCCATATTTCCGGAATGGGAGGAATCAGCGCGGATGAACTCCATGGCGGCCTCCGGATCAGACTGGTAGCGACGGAGAAAAAACCGCCATGCTTCCATCAACTGCCGGTGAATGTCCTCCGGTGGCTCCGAACAGGTCAGATCCTCCCACGCATTGTGAATCCAGGATGCGGCCCTTTTTTCCGAATGAAGTCCTGATGAGGTTTCCTGCATCAGACGCCCGGCCCAGGCCACTGCCGCTTCGATAAAGACCGGGTCATTCATGAGAATCAGTGACTGCTGTGCGGTGTCATATTTTGAAATGTCGACTTCGCACTTTTCGCGGGTGCTGCCGCTGAATCCGGCAAGGCGCGGCGGGGCAATGGTTCTTTTCCAGAATGTATAAATCGAGCGCCGGTAAAGATCGCGGCCACTGGAGAGTGGATAGGTCAGGGCTCCATCATCCGAGTATGCTTTCCATAGTCCTTCAGGCTGAGGCGGGAAGACCGGCGGGCCGCCGATGTCATGGTCGAGGATTCCGGCAATTGCCATGGCCTGATCACGGAGAGCGGCACCATCCAGCCGCCAGGACGGGCCGCGGTGAAGCCACCGGTTGTGAGGGTCCGATTTCCATTGAGCCGGGGATGCGCCGGAGGCTTGCTGCCAGACCGCGCTGTTGAGGATCACACGGTGGATGTGGCGATGATCCCATCCACTGTCGATCAGCTCCAGCGCCAGCCAGTCCAACAGTTCAGGAAACGCAGGCGGTGTGCCCCCCGAGCCGAAATTTCCGGCTGTTTCGACGAGACCGCGGCCAAAATGCTGCTGCCAGATGCGATTGACCATGACGCGCGCGGTCAGTGGGTTCTGCCGCGACACCATCCAGCGGGCCAGATCCAGCCGGTTGCGGATCACCGGGGCATTATCCGGATGGTAAAGCATGGAGGGAATTCCCGGACTGACGGGGCGGTCGGGATCCGGACTGTGGTATTGCCCCCGGCGGAGGACGTGGACTGTGGATGGGTTGTCCGACTCCTTCATGACCATCACCGGCACACCGCGAAAGCCCTCTGATTCCAGTTGTTTCTCCAGTTCCGCCTTTTCGATCCGGAGAGCGGTCCGGCGTTCCGGACCCGCGGTTGCCAGTTCCACTTCCAATTGATTCAGATGGTCCTGAATCCATGGCGGTGTGCGGTGCAGTGGAGAGGCGGTCCTCTGAACTGGTGCGGCGGGAACCCCCAGGCCCGTGCCCTTCTCGGGGATGCCGGCAAAAAGCGCAAAGAACCGGTAATATTCCTCCTGGGTCACGGGATCATGTGGATGATCATGACAACGTGCACAGCCAAGGGTCAGTCCGAGCCAGACTGTGGCCACAGTCTCAGCGCGATCGGCGATATTCTCGACCCGGAATTCTTGAGGAAGCGCCCCGGCCTCGGCATTGAGCCGGTGATTCCGGTTGAAAGCCGTGGCCAGAACAGTGGATTCATCCGCGCCCTCAACCAGATCTCCGGCCAGCTGAAGTGTGGTGAAGCGGTCCAAAGGCATTCCCGCGTTGAATGCTTCAATCACCCAGTCCCTCCATGGCCACTGGCTCCGGAAGGCATCCCGCTGAAATCCGTCTGTATCCGCGTAGCGGGCCGGTGCCATCCATAACCATGCCATGCGCTCACCGTAGGCGGGACTGGCGAGAAACCGATCGACCATCCTCTCAAACGCACCGGGGCCATCATCCAGGAGAAATGACTCCACATCCGCTTCTGCAGGTGGCAGACCGGTCAGTGCCAGACTGGCCCGGCGAAGGAGAACCTCTTTCGATGCCCGCTCCTGAAATCCATGTCTGTGGCCATCACCCTGAAGATCCCACTCCTTCGCCACCAGGAAATCCACCGGAGAAATCTTTTTCCCGCCTTCATCACCACCCTGGAAAATCGACGGGCGGACCGGAATGGTGATGGACCAGTGCATTTCCCCATCCGCCAGCACCGCAGATACTTGCAAAAACACCGCCCACACGAGGATCCTGGAAAACCCGCCTTTCACTGACAAATGTTACCATTTCCGCCCAATTATTCCACATTTTTGCCCATATTTGAGACACAAAGCTCACCGTCCCCCACAGCCCCTGAACACCCGGATCCCACAACACTGAAAAAATTGTGAAAAAGTTCGTGACAGCTTCGCAGTCTCCTGCAATATTCCACTCCCTGTTACGACGACCCTATCGTCTAGCGGTTAGGACATCGGCCTTTCACGCCGGTAACCCGGGTTCGAATCCCGGTAGGGTCGCCACTTCATTTTTCACCACTCCTCCACTTTAAAAACTTCCAATACGGAACAACTGTCGGACAGGCACTTTCGCAAATTTATCAGGCACGTGGAGATCATGTGTTGACCCTCCTGCCGTGAACGGCGGATCGGAATCGGGAGTAAAAAAGATCTGAAAAAGTGCTTGCATCAATGAGCAGAAAAGCCATGATGTTGGACCTGATTTTACGGGCACCCGTAGCTCAATTGGATAGAGCGTCTGACTACGGATCAGAAGGTTTGGGGTTCGACTCCCTACGGGTGTACCATTTCAATTTTGTTCATCCTCCCCCACAATTATCCGGCATATTATATTGATTCGATTTCCCGCTTTCTGAATCAGCGGGTGGCCGATTACCAGATTCCGGGGATAAGCCCTGCGGTGGATTTTCGGTAATCTTTGTAGTCGGGAAAAGTTTCCATCAGCAGCTCTTCTTCCAGTTTCATCTTCCCGAAGAGACCGCCGGCCATCACCAGGTAACCGAGGAGACCGGCGATGGTGAATCCGGAGACCAGAAATCCCAGCATGATCAGGAATGAGGCAGCATACATCGGATGCCGGATCAACCCGTAGGGACCGGTGGTTACAAGTTGCGCGCCCTGCCGGGGAGTCGGCCGGATGGCAAAGTTACCCGGACGGTTGAACCACAGAGTGAACAGCAGAAGTCCTGTTCCGGCTCCTCCCGGAATGGCCATCCACCACAGCTGCTTCGTATCAGAAAAAAACCATGCGGTCAGCTGCACAAGGATTCCGGCAAACTGAAGTATCACCAGCACTGTCTGGGATCCATTTTGTTTCGAGTTTCTATTCATGAATCTGCCTGAAAATAGAAAATAGAGAATGACAGACTGAGGAAGTGAAAAGCCGGAATTGGGTATCCGTGAAAATAAATGGAAATGGTACGCGAGGAGGGACTTGAACCCCCATGCCTTGCGGCACCGGAACCTAAATCCGGCGTGTCTGCCAATTTCACCACTCGCGCACTGAGTGAGTGGCACATAAAAAAGGGTGAGGGAATGGATGCCAAGAAAAAAATTTCATAACCGTGACGGACTGGCTCTTCACCTGCAGTCAGTTGCGGAATTTTTCGTGGCATGCCGAGCAGCTTTTCCGGAGCCTCTCCGCTGCCTGATCCGCGATTGCCACCCTGCTGGCCTCCACCCCGGCAAGTGCACTGCTGAGAGCACGGGCGGCCTCGATGGAGTCCCGGGAGAGATGGCGGAAATCGGCAGAAAAGTCTTCGTCCGCGTCTTCGTTTTCGACAAGACGGTCAAACTCCACAAGTGCCTCGTAAAGCAGAAGAGCCTGTCGTTCGGGAGTCTGGTCCGGACTGGCGGGGATGGTCTGCCATCCATTTTTCCGGATGGCCTTTATGGAATCATGGAGCCTGTCGATCTCCGCCATCCGGGCGGCAGCATCTCCGGGATCGACCATGGCCGGCGGAATTTCCGCTGATTCAATCTGATCCTGTGAAAGCCTCCCTGATTCCTGAACAGCCTCAAAAAGGCCTTTGTAAGCGGGTGAAGTCCCCGATTCCTCGAGAATTCTGAGGCCGGCTTCATTCGAAATTGCCCCGGTTGCGACGAGGAGGCAGGCAGCGGCAGCCGGGCCACGGTGTTTCCCGTGATGACAATGAATGAACACTGGCCCATCCGCCTCCCGCAGGACACGCACCATCCCGGCCTGCTTCTCCACCGGGACGCCGTCATATCCAATCGGGACATGAAAATAACGAATTCCATGACGTGCGGCTTCCCCGGCATTCGGTGTGGCTCCATCGACACTCAACACCGCCCGGACTCCCATGCTCCGAAGGAACTCGAAATGCTCAGGCGAGTCGGGTTCACTGCCTCCGAAAAGGCCTTCCTGAAAAACCTGAAAACGCTCGAATGGCCCGCTGGGGATGGATTTTCCGGATTCAGAATCTCCGTCGGCGGGAGCGGCAGACAGGCCACGGGCGGTGAAAACCCCGATCACCGTGATGATTATCGCGATGAGTGATCTGACCCTCGATGGATATTTCAGCGGCACAAACTCGGGAACCGGGAACATACGAAGGTTAATTAACCTCACTGATGACTTTCAGGCAAGTCTGTCGCAGTGCGTGTGTTGACTTTGCAATCATCGTCGTGAGTGCTTTGATGGAGAGCATGAGATTATCCATGTTACGAGTGGTGCGACTGCAGCAGTGGGTCCCGATGGCCGTTGTGTTCATGGCTGGCATGTTCCGGGCCGGAGCCCAGATGCCTGTCCACTATCAACTGGAAACTGACTGGCTGATAGCACCTGACTCATTCACCGCGGAAGTCCGCATTGACCCCGTCAACCGGCAGGTGGTGATGGAGAACGGACTGATCAGGCGGGTGATTCACCATGGATCGTGGTCCGGAACATGGGAATACAGAAACCTCATGACAGGTGAGAACCTCCTGCGTGCTGTCCGCCCCGAAGCGGTCATTGTCATCGACGGGACACGGCACCAGGTGGGTGGCGTGGCCTCGCAGCCCAACCATGCCTATCTGCTCCCCGAGTGGAGGAACGAACTGGAACCATCTCCGGGCGGATGGAGACTGGTCGAATCAGAACGGGTTCCGGTGAGAGAGAGATTCCCGTGGAAGCGGGTCCGTCATGCGGCTCCGGACGCACAGTGGCCGCCGGCCGGTGCCGGACTGCGATTGCTCTTCCAATCGGACTCCCCTGAAGCGCGGGACATCGACGTCATGGTTCATTACGAAATTTACGATGGAATCCCGGCTCTGACCAAGTGGGTGGAAGTCCACAACCGTTCCCGCCGGACCGTCAACATCGATCACTTCATCAGCGAGCAGCTGGCTGTCGTGCCCTTTGAAGACCCCGTGGAATACCGGAATATCCCACTGACCCCTCCCCAAAGCCTTCACGTGGAGACCGATTACGCCTTCCAGGGCATGAGCTTGAAAAACAGTTCGCATCACAGTGTCCAGTGGGTCCCGGATCCGGAGTTCGGCACGCAGGTGAATTACCTGAAACAGACGCCCTGTCTGCTGGAAGTCCGTCCGGTGCGCGGCCCGGACCAGACGCTCAAACCCGGAGAGTCCTTCCGGAGTTTCCACGCTTTTGAACTGGTGATGGATTCGACGGACAGGGAAAGAAGAGGGCTTGCCCATCGCAGGCTCTATCGGAAACTCGCTCCATGGGTGACTGAGAATCCGCTGATTCTGCATGTTGTCAGCGTGGACGAACAGGTGGTGCGCACCGCCATCGATCAGGCGGCCGAATGCGGTTTCGAAATGCTCAGCCTCAGCTTCGGATCCGGTTTGAACATGGAGGACGACTCCCCTGCCAACCATGCAAAGTTCAGGGCTCTTGCAGACTACGCCGCTGACCGGGGCATTCATCTGGGTGGTTACTCGCTTCTCTCCAGCCGGCGAATCGGTGGCGGCAACGACGTCGTTTCCCCCGATGGCGAGTCCCCGACCCACGGCAACTGCCCTGCCCTCACCTCCGAATGGGGTAAGGAATACTTCCGCAAGCTTCGGGACTTTTTCAACGAAACCGGTTTCCTGCAGTTCACTCACGATGGCAGTTACCCCGGAGACTGGGATATCACCGCCCGGCCACCACTTCAGAAAGGCCTCAATGACTCACAGTGGGCCCAGTGGAAGATGATCACTGAATTCTATCAGGACCTCCGCGCCAAAGGCGCCTATCTGCGCATCCCCGATTACTACTACATGGCCGGTGCCAACGAATGCGGGATGGGTTACCGGGAAGTCAACTGGTCCCTCCCACGACCGGAACAGGTCATTCACACCCGTCAGAATATCTTCGACGGAACATGGCAGAAAACCCCCTCCATGGGATGGATGTTCGTTCCCCTCACCCAGTATCACGGCGGCGGCGAGGCCGCGACCATCGAACCATTGTCCGAACACCTTCACCATTACGAAAAGATGATGGCTTCGAATCTGCTTTCCGGTGTGCAGGCCGTATATCGAGGCCGCCGCCTCTATGACACCCCCGAAACGCGCAGCATGGTCCAGCGGATGGTCCAGCTTTACAAAGCGCATCGGGATATCCTCGAAAGCGACATCATCCACCTCAGCCGCGCCGACGGACGTCAGCCCGACATGATTCTGCACGCCAACCCCGCACTCCAGGAAAAGGGACTCCTCGCGGTGTTTAATCCACTCAGCACCACTGTCCGCCGAAGCTACAGGATACCCCTCTACTACACCGGCCTTCGGGGGAAAGCCCGCGTCGAATTCGCCGACGGATCAGAATTTGAAAGTGACCTCGACGGGGCCGCCAGCGTGAGGCTCAACCTCACCCTCGCCCCTGATTCATGGACGTGGATAAGCTTCCGGGAAGCTCAGTGAAGTATCCTGTGCGTGTGGTGCCAGGCACATGGCGTGCCTGGCACCACACGCATTTCGGCTGGTCAACAGGCCGGCGAGGACGCCGGCGGTCCCGGGAAGGCTCATCGGTTGGTGTGCCGCTGATCGGCCCACAGGCCGGTGCCAGGCTCGCCATGTGCCTGGCACCACACGCATTTCGG
>JAUIAG010000129.1 GCA_030425355.1 Verrucomicrobiia bacterium | reverse complement strand
CAGCTGAAGATCTCGGGAAGTGAGATGGAATTTGATGATCGTATAAGCTGACGGCCTCGAATCACGGTCTCCAATCAATTCCATCTCCACCGGTCCTTCCGGTACGCGTACCGGGGTCCATTCGCGGGTGAGTTCAAATTCAATCACTCCGCGCGTCTCCATGAACATGCGGTCAAGGGAGCGATGCAGCAAATCCAGGAGTTCAGCCTGATCAAACATCCGACTCTGCTTTCTCACCTTGACCCAGATGGCGCCTTCTCCATGGTCCTTGAGCAGCCCGGGAAACTTTTCATTCACCATCTGGAAGACTCTGGAGCGGTGCCAGTGAAGTGGATCGCCGACAACCGGCGCGTCGTGAAGCACGAGATCCGGCAGCTGACCTCCATCCTCCACTGTGAGAATATCCGATACGAGGACTTTCTCTCCGGGGATGACCACTTCGTTTTTCAGGGTCCATGAAAGCTGCTGGGCACCGCTGTGAAATCCGATACTGCAGGGGAGGATGATGGCGAATATATATTGAACAAATGAACTTCTTCTGATCATGGAAATCCTTAACGCTTGATGTTATTGGCGAGGGCCATCATTTCATCGGCCGCCTGAATGGACTTGGCATTCACTTCATAGGCCCGCTGGGCTACGATGAGGTTGACCATTTCATCGACGACCTTGACGTTGGACATTTCAAGATATCCCTGCAGCAGCCGTCCAAAGCCGTTCTCTCCGGGGTTGCCCTGTTCCGGTGGTCCGCTCGCTATGGATTCGGTGTAAAGATTGCCGCCTATATTCTTGAGTCCTGATGGATTCTGAAAGCGGACGAGATTGACCTGAAAGACTTCGTCGCCATCGGGTGTGGATACTGTGACAGTTCCGTTGTTGGAGATGGTGATATTGGTAGTGTTCGCCGGGACGACCCCGAATCCACCCTGGACCACATATCCCTGACTGGTGGTGACCTGCCCGTTCTGATCAACCTTGAGGGCTCCGTCCCTTGTATAGGCGAGGTTCCCGTCGGGGAGCAGAACTTCGAAAAAGCCATCGCCATTGATGGCGACGTCCCATCGTTCCTTGGTGGCCGTGAGTTCTCCGGTCGTGAAAATCTTGGATGTTGCGGCCAGCTGGGTTCCATGACCGAGCTGAATGCCGGTGGGGAGCGTATTGCCATTGCCGACATCGGCCCCGGCATTCCGGGTGTCCTGATATACCAGATCCTGAAATTCAATCTTGCTCTTCTTGAACCCGGTGGTGTTCACATTCGCCAGGTTATTGGCGGTGTTGTCCAGGTTCAGCTGCTGGGCGTGCATGCCACTCGCTGATGAATAAAGAGCGCGTATCATCTTATTTCAGGCTCGTGGAACTGTTTTGAAGATTAATATCAGGGGCAAATCCGGCATGCGGCATTCAGACTGTATGTTGACTGTATTGGTCAGGAGGCTGCTCCATCTCCCAGAGTCTGGATTGTTTTCCCGAGCCGTTCATCCTGAGAGTGGATAAGTTTCTGGCTGGCTTCGTATCCCCTGAGAGCAAGGATCATATCTGCCATTTCACGGACGACAGTGACGTTTGAAGCTTCCAGAAATCCCTGTCGGACCCGCGATTCTTCCGAATCCACCGGCCCTGGACTGTTGGGAAGAGCTTTGAACAATCCGCCTGAAACGGGTTGAAGGGAATCCATCGATTCAAACTCGACCACCCGAAGCTGTCCAAGCACCTGCTGTCCCTGTCTCAATGTCCCATCAGGGAGGACGGTGAGATTTTCCTGATTCATCGGGTCCACGAGGATCGGCCCGCCATCTCCCAGCACCGGGTGCCCTTCCTTGGTGACCAGCTGCCCGCCGGCATCGACGTGGAATTCCCCATCCCGAGTGTAGGCCTCGCCCACTCCCGGGATCTCCACAGCAAAGAACCCCCTGCCTTCAATGGCCATGTCGGTCGGGACTTCAGTTCTGCGAAACGCACCCTGGGTGAAGTTTGTGGCCCCGGCCACCATTGGATAATTGTAGCTTCCAGATGCACCGGCTGCGAGAGCCCCGGCACCCGGAGGCATGACCGGTCCCGCATTCAATGCCTGAAAGCGCGTCTCCTCCCGCTTGAATCCGGGAACCGTCTGGCTCGCAAGATTCTCGGAAGTGGCCTCCAGCCATCTCTGGTTCACATTCATTGCCGATGCGGCGCTGAATAATCCGACATTCATGACAATGGATCCCAAGCAATGATCATGCCATGAATTATCTGCCGGGATTCCCGCCAATTTTGCCGGTTTGGGTCCACTCCCGATCCTCAGCCCGGGATCGTGCAGGCAAATCATTCCCCTGGGGAGGAAAAATGTGTTGCCCTCCTGCCGGGGCACTGGAAAACGCAAACCGACTCAATCCGGATGCCATTTCGATCCAAACGACGAGGGCCGCCCCAAAGGAACGGCCCTGACTGACAGAAGATATTTGATCCGTAAGGCTTTTCCATCCTGGTAAATGGATGGAGATGCCGGATCACCTTGGTCACCAGTTCCATGATTCCAGCCTGCCGCCGGAGAGGTGCGATTCGTGAGCCGCCTCGAAAAAGGCTCCGAATTCCTCAATCACTTCAAAATTTTCAAACAGACAGAAGCTTTTTCCGCGGATGGCCTGGCGGAGGGCGTTCTGCTTCTGATGGTCCTGGACAGTTTCGACGGCGATGCGAGCCATGGCCCCCGGGGACGGAGCGATAAGCTGGTGCATATCGCAGGCGGAGAGGAAGCCGGCAGTGACTCTGGAGCGCATCATGGGTCCGGGGCAGCTGACAACGGGTTGGCCGAGTGCAAGGATTTCCTGGGTGCTGACGCCTCCACTGAAGTGAAGCGGATCCAGTATCACGTCCCCGGCGAGGACGAACCTCTGGAAGTCCACCCTATCCAGCCTGGGGATGAAATGAAGCCTGCTCAGGTCCAGTCCTTCCACGGACTCCCATCTTTGTCGGAGTCGGCGGCTCCAGTTGGTCGAGTTGCCTTCAAGGAAAATCACATGAGCCTTCGGGTCCAGCTGGTGGATGTCCGCCATCACTCTGTCGAAGTCCGGGTGGATTTTGATGAGAGTCTGCGGGCACAGATAAATGTTCGAGCCGTTACAGATTCCGGGCAGATCGCTCAGATCCATCGGCTGATTGCCATCCGGGCCGGCCGCTGACTTGAAATAAACAGGAGCGTTCCGGAATTCAATCAGCTGCTCCGAGTAATGTGACTGTGCCGCCCCGATCTCGATCGATCTTCCGGATATGAAGTAGTCCATACCGGGAATGCCGGTGGTATCAGGGTGACCCCAGGACACGGTCTGAATCCTCGCCAAGCGATGGAAGGCAAGAAAATATGTCCAGGGGTCCATTCCGATATCTGTAAAATGAAGAATATCGAGACGGGATTCGCGAATCATTTTAGCCGCCTCATCCATGGATTCCGGAGCGTCCATGGCCATGTCGGCGAAGGAGCGGATCATTTCGGTGACCCTGTCCTTTTTAGTCCTTGGAGAGATGATGGCGACGACTTCAAATCGCCGGCGGTCAAGGAGCTTGATCAGCCCTTCATTCAGCTTGGAAATGGTATGGGCACAGAAAAAACTCGATATCAGCCCCACTCGGATTTTTTTGCCGCATGCTGATGCGGGGAATGAAGGTTGGGACTGCCTTTGCCAGCCCCGGTCTATCAGATTGGCGAATGTCGTGTTGATCGATCTGTTGCAAAGTGGCTGATAGGAAAGATAGAACGGCGTTAAGCCAACCTCATGAAAGGGGTTGGCCCACCGAATTGTCCGGTCTTCAGTCAGCTCATGGAGAGTGGATTCCAGTCTACTGCGGCGGGCAGCGATATCCTCCAGTGAGACCGGGATGGGGGGACAATGGAGGATGTCCCGGAGGATGAAGCCATGGTGCCGCGGCGAGGGGCGGGTCGAAAGCCATTTGAGATGCCGGTCAGCGAGTTCAGCATCACCGTGAAAGCCGTGGAATCTGGCGAGGTTCTCATGGGCCTGCTCCATGTCGGGTTGAATGGCGAGAGCCCTGTTATAGGCCTGCAGCGATTCCTCATGCCTGCCGAGTCCTTCGAGGGCAATACCGAGATTATTCCATGAGGAGGCATCACTGTCTCTCATGGCGAGAGCTGCCCTGATGTTGTCGGCAGCCTCCTGGAATTTGCCAAGCATGACCTGTGCGGCACCGATTCCCGCCGCAGCGTCCGCGTTATCAGGGGACAAATTCCAGGCCCGTTGATACAGGGACTCGGCCTCGCTGTAGCAGGCGCACACATGACAGACATTACCGGCATCTATAAGTGCGGCGCTGTCACCACGGATGAGAGCAAGGTGGGAGCGAAGCATGGGAAGGGCCGCTCCGGGGTGATTGCTCCCGATCATCGCGTTGCAGACTGCCGAAAGGGCGGCAGGAGTGGTGAACTCAAGTCCGCAGATTTCGCGGGCCAGCCGGCTCAGCATCTGTTTGTTCTCAACCTGCTGGAAGCTGAGGATGAAGTTGTTGAGGTATTCCGGATCCGAAGAGTCGAGCTTCAGTGCCTCGAGGAAATCCTCTGCCGCCTCGGAGAAGCTTCCCTGACGATAAAGGCAATTTCCACGGTTGTAGTAGGCATCGGCACAGGAAGGACTGAGTTCGATGGCTGTGGAGAAATGACGGATGGCTGTCGTGGAGTTGCCGGTTCTGTTGAGAAGGACTCCATGGAAGTTTTCCAGTTCGGCGCGGCCATGGTTGTCCCGGGGCAACCCCGTGGTCGAATCGATCTCTCCAAGGATTTTTCCGGTCAGGGCGCAGGCGGCTTCATGGCAGCCGGATTCAAAAAGCCTGATTGCTTTGGTAAGTCGGGCATCCGAGTGCAGAACTGTTTCTTCCATGACTGGTTGGTGTGTTTGCCGGTTCTTCCATCACAACGGTAAGTATTCTCTCACTGTTTATAACCCGTTGATCTCCAGCACCTCACCTCTATAAGCTCGGAGAAGTCGGCGCCGGAGTTTAATGCCACGGGCCAGTTCGCCATAAATTCCCGCCCGGGTCACCGGTCCGTGAATTCAGGTTTCGTAGCTGCACCACTGCTGAAACCATGGCTCAGGCGGTGTGTCGATGCGTGTAAAAGGCAATAACCCGACAGGAAACTCCAGTCCGGCTGCATGCAGGGCATGACGCGGGATGCAGAGCCGCGACCGGTCCTCCGCTGTGAGTGTCCCCGAGATGAACCGCAGATAGATCTCCTCGTCAGCGCCGTACAGCTTGTCACCGACAATCGGAAACCCCAGATGAGCAAGGTGGATGCGAATCTGATGCTTCCGTCCCGTTTCGGGCCGCGCTTCAACCAGACTGAAATGCCTGCCGTCAATCCGGAAGGATCTGATGAACCGAAATGCTGTGCGGGAGCGCCTGCCGTCCGGGCGCACACAGTCTTTGATGAAAACCGGGCTGCTTTCGTCATTCCCGAGAGATCCGGTGCAGGTGATGGCTGTCCAGGATGGAATTCCATGAACAATGGCACAGTACGATTTCCGCACCATTCCCGACTCCCAGGCCCGGCGAATGTTCAGAGCCAGTTCATTTTCCAGGCAGAAGACCACCAGACCGCTGGTTTCCCGGTCGAGGCGGTTGATCAGATGCATTGGTCCGCCCGCAGATCCATGATCCGGGAGATACATCTTCACCCGGCTGATCAGGCTGGACCATGCGTCACCTTTGGTCGGGTGTGTCACAAGGCCGGATGGCTTGTTGACGATCAGGCATCGACCTGAGTGATACACCACCTGAATAAGCGGGTGCCTCTCAGCCTCCCGATAAAACGGATCTGTTTCCGGGCTCATCACAGCTCCTGCCTCATCAACTGTCAAAAATCTGCTCACTGCCACAGGACCATAATTGGATGAAAATTTATTTCAATTTTTGATCGAAGTTGTCGCGAAGAATGATGAGTAGAGCACTCATTTTACCGGGAATTGAATTGGGTCGCCGGCATTGTCCATAAAATGGACATCAGCCTGTCTGGAATGCGGATGAAGAGCCGGAGAAAAATCCGGCCGATTCCGGCCCGTCAAATTTGTGTAAGGACGCTTCAATGAACGCGTAAAGCAGAAGGTGATTCATCCGATTAATTCCGTTGAACGAGCCATTCAGCATTGAGCCAGATGAAAGCAGGTAAAAAAAGCAGCAGAAAAGGACAGAACCAGGCCGTGATCTTCGACCTCGGGTCACTCTGGCTCAAGGGCCTCCATGTTGCGGTCAGGGACGGGAAGGTCACTCTTTTGAATTTTGCATGCGAGAAGCAGCCGGATGGTTATTACGAGAATCCGGAAGCGCTGACCCGGAGCATTAACAGCATGGCCGGCCGCCTGGGGATATCGGTGAAGAAAGCGGTTATCGCTCTCAACGGTGCAAATTCGGTATTGAAGCAGACTCTCATGCCGGTGGTGCCTCTTGCCGACATGCGCAAAATGCTCAAGGTCGGGTCGCACAATTACCTGGGGCAGGCGCTCGAAAACCACACCTTCGACTGCGAACCGGTCACCGGCGAGAATGAGACACACGAATCATCCGGTGAGGGGTTTGAGGATTCGGATCCCCGCAAACGGGTTCTTGTCGGTGGATCCCAGGAGGGAGTGATCAGAAATCTCAAGTCCGCCTTCAAGAAAACAAAATACTCACTTGATCACATTGTTCCCAATCAGGTGGGCATCATCAACGCTTTCGAAGTGGCCTATCCGGATGTTTTCAATGAACAGACCATCGCGCTGATTGAGGTCGGGCACGCCTTCTCAACCATCAGCGTCCTCGACCGGGGAACTCTCGGAATAACAAGGAATATCAATTTTGGTGGACGCGATCTCAATCGCGAAATTGCCGAACACCTCAACATTTCTCCGGAAGAAGCACAGGATCTGAAGGAAGGCCTCGCCGATGAAGTCAATGACTTCATCGAAGACCGGCTCGAGAATTTCGTGAATGAGATCCAGGCCTCCATGGACTTCTTCACCCATACGCAGGAGCGGGACATAGTCAGAGTCTACCTCTCCGGTGGATCGATTCTTTCTGACACGGTTTTCCGCGTCATTGCCGGAAATCTGGAAATTCCATGCGAAATCTGGAGCCCGGTCGAGGCCCTTGATCTCAAAATTCCGTCCGGTCTTGAAAGTGAACTGACCAGGTTTGATAAACAGCTGGGCACGTCCATCGGTGCGGCCCTCGCCTACCTCAACTGAATTATATGCCAATCCGTCTAAACCTTCTCGCTGAAGAGCGCGACCTCAAGAGAGAAAAACTGAGGGACCCCCAGTTTCTTGGTTATGTGACCGGTGGTGCAATCTGCCTAATCGTCACCCTTTATTCCCTCTCCGTGTTTATATCCGGTCAGAAACTGGCCCACAGGGTATCGGAGCTCAACAAGAGCTGGATCCAGAATGAGAAGCTGTATAAGGAGCTGAAGGCCATGGAGGAGGAATCCATGGATTCCGAGGCGGTCATTGCCTCACTGCAGCGATACGCAACCAACCGGTTTGTCTGGGCACCTGTTCTCAATGACCTGCAGTTCAAACTCATCCCAAATATCTATCTCAGCTCGTTGAGAGCCGAGCAGGCACTCATCTTCACACCCAAGAAACAGAATGGCAACACTGTCATCCCCGCCCAGGTGGAGGAGAAGATAAAATTTCACATCAAGGGGTTTGACATCAGCCCGGAAACGAATCTTGCCGTCAATGAGTATAAAAGAAATCTCATGGAGGGCGCTCACATAAAAGGGATTGTTGCCAGGGGCGGCGATATTCGAATCAGTGAGGTTGGAACAAGGAGAATTGATCCAATCGACCCAGATGTATCCTATGTGGAATTCACATTGCTCTGTCAGGTGGCAGACAGGATTCACAAGTAACCGATAGAAGGACGAGCAGGAGACACGTGTGAAGAAAATAAGTAAAGACAAGCAGGATGCGCTGATACTGACGATTATCGGATCCATATTCTATTGTGTTTTTGCGCTGCAGTTCTTTGTGGCTGGCCAGAAAAAAAGGATTGAGAACTATCAGCAGGAAGCGGGGAAGCTGGAGAGTAATATATCCGGCGCGAACCGCCGGACTTCAAGGTCACAGATAATCACCCGGGATCACGAGTATTCACTCTCGAAGCTCAAGGAGCTTGAGAAGTTCATGATCAGCGGTGACCCCTATGCATGGATGTTGTCCAGAACCGAGGAATTCAAAAACAGATTCAAGGACACCGGACTTTACTTCAATGTGCAGCGGCCCAGCCTCGACCAGACTTCCATCTTTCCGGATTTCAAATACAATGTCCTGCGATTCAAGGTGTATGGCAAGGCAACCTTCCATGATCTCGGGTCATTCATAGCCAGCCTCGAGGAGGCCAACCCTTTCTTCCGGGTGGAAAAACTCAACATGACACAGAAAAATGGTGTTCCTCCTGTATCCCAGCAGCCACTGACCGAATCGCTCGATTTTTCCTTCGACCTTGTGGCGATGCTCTCTGACAGCAGCAGTTAGACCTGATCAAGGATATGAAATCTATCATACAACATATGGCGCGAATCCATCCGGCCCTGAGCGGATGTCTCTTTCTAATCATGTCGATCGGGCTGGGTGCTCAGGTTGAGGCCCAGGCTCAGACTGATGCTGCGGCGGCCGACAGCGGGGACGGCACTTCCGATGAATTTCTGGAAGTGAATCTCAAGGATTTTTTCGAGTTTCAGGATATAAATTTTGTCAATGAGATTGGCAGGGGCAAGGATCCTTTTTTCCCGGAATCCAAGCGCCGGAAGGTCCAGCAGGAATCAATTGAAATCAAGGGGGAGAAATCACTTCTGGATCTGACATATGCCTCTTCGTCACTGGCACTGCAGGGGATTAACTGGGCGCCGGAGTCACCCCTGGCGCTTATTAATGGTGTGACCTTCTCGGAAAATGAATCGCGAAACATCAAAATGTTCAATCGGGAAGTTCCCATTCGATGCATGCGAATCAGCCGGACGGCCGTACTTATCAAATTTGTAGATCAGAATGAATTCAGGATTCTGGAACTCAAGAAAGAATAGGACAGGTTTTTATATATGAAGAAGTCAGCATTGATAGTCGTCCTTTTGCTGGGATGCGGTTTGGCGATCCACCAGATCGTCATGGCGCAGAAATCCGGCGGGGAATTGAATGTGCTTGAGGAACTTGGATTGAGCGATCTGCCGGCTCCTCCTGAAATCAAGGGGGACAGCATGTCGGGGACTGCCGTTCCGGATGTCGCCTCCGGTGATGCAGTCATGAACAGCGGTGATTTCAGCGGGGCCGGTCAGTGGCCCTCATCCGATGAAGACCTGAGCAGTGCCAGGGGGGGCAGTGACACACTGTTGACTCCTCTTGAGGATCTGGATGGCGGGTTGTCTTCCGTCGATGCGTTCAGGCAGGCTGTGGAGAACCAGCGAAGGCAGGTCAGGGACAACCAGACCAGAATGCGCATGGCTGACGAGAAGATCCTGCCAGGACAGCTGGATCCTGCGGTCGAGGCCGCCATGATTCAGAATCTTTCCGGTGGAACAAATGAACGCATCCGTGTCCTGCAGACTGAACCTGAATTCGTCTATGTCAGAGAAGATGGCAGCAGCACTGTCAATCAGGATGCTGTTCGCAAGCTCTTTTCAGGTGCCAAGGATACTGATTCTGCCGAAGAAGTGCGTGCCCGGACCGTTGCAGGAATGGCTGCAGCGAATGACATGGGGTCCGGCAACACCAGCACAAGCTTCGCCAAAGATCTCATGAGCGACATCGGCTACCAGGGACCGTCGTCCTCCCAGTCCATGGTCCGTAACTATGCTGATATTTCATCCACCCGTCCCGCTGCAGCCAGTGCGGACGACGAGGCTATTTCCGCGTGGGAGGAATTTGAAGAAAGGAAGAAACAGGAAACAGTCTATTCTCAGCCGGTTATTCCCGGTCGCCCGGCCCATGCTGCATCCGGACTTGGGTTCTTTCCTGATAACTCATCACCTTCCGCACAGTCGGCAGGCTCCGATTCCGTGAAAACTGAGTCCGGTTTCGAGTCCTCTGTCAGAGAAATCATCACCTCATCGAATCAGGCCGCGACCAGGACCAGGACCAGGGCAGGGGAAGTCAGTGGATCACCTGTCAGCACGTCGATTTCATCGGTCCAGGCAAAGACTGCCTCCAGGGCAGTGCCTCAGCCACAACTGAGTGAACCGGCACGAACTGTCCAGGCTGAAAGTGCCAGTCCGGCAGTGGCAGCTGCTTCCGAAATCGAATCTCCGGTCGGCCGGGAGGAAAAGCAGAGTCCGGTCCGGGCGGTCATCAATGAGCTGTTCAAGGATGACATTACCGATGTTTCCGCGACGGCCCGGCCACAGCCGGATGGTGAAAAAGTTCCGGTCCCGTCCGCTGCCGACGCTGCCGCTTCTGCCCAGTACTTTGATCAGGGCAAACCGCTCGGCGAGATGGTTGATCTCGATGAAGTTTCCGTCTCCGCCCGCAACCTTGATGATACCGACCCTGTCATTCGCGGCGGCTCCATTACTTCCCCCGAGGTGGACGAGTTCCTTAAAAAGTACGGTGAGGAATTAGGTTATGAGCCATCCCAGTCGCGTCAAAAACTTCCTCAATCATCGGCATCACTCCGTGCTGCGAATTATAACAATTATCAGGAACTTGCCCAAGGTCCGGCTGCAGCTGTCAGTGGTGACTCCGATTATCCAGATTCATCGAATGATGTTGTCCCCTTCATTGGCTTTGAGGATGCAAATCTGACTTCCGCCATCCGTACTCTCTCTCGTCAGGCGGGAATCAATTCGATCATCGATCCGAACATTGAGGCTGGATTGAATCAGAATGGTGAAATGGTTGAATTTCCAAAGATCAATGTGCGTTTCGAGAATGTGACGGCCCTTCAGGCACTGGAAGCTGTGCTCGATTCATATGGACTGGCACTCGAACCGAATCGCAAGACAAGGATTGCCAAGGTCTCCTACAAGCGCCCCCCGCAGGAGGAGCCGCTGGTCAGCGAGGTCATCCAGCTCCAGTATCATTCCCCCGATGAAATGGTCGAACTGCTGCAAAGCTTCGTGAACACACGCAGTTCTCTTCAGCCTCATAACAAATCGAGCAAGATCGTGGTTTCCGCCACCAAGGAGGAACTCGAGAAGATCGCCGAGCTGGTCTATGAACTGGATATTCCTTCACGAAATGTTCTCATTGAGGCCAACATCCTCGAAACCAGCCGCAGTCCGAGATCCCTGCGCGGTATCGACTGGTCTGGCACATTCGAAAGTCATCAGCTGTCCTTCGGAAACGGCAACACGACAGCAACCCAGTCCCTCACTGCTGGCGGCAGCGGCGTCAACAGTATCGAAACTCGATTCAGCGGCAATGGGATTTCCATGGTCACCGGCGGATTTTCACCGGATATCGCCTTCCTCAACTCGGACGGTCTCAACGCCGTGCTCAATTTCCTCAACTCTGACACCCAGACAAGGGTCGTGGCAACACCGCGCACTGTCACCCAGAATGCCGTCGAAGCCCTGCTCGAAGTCACCAGAGCTTTCCCGATCTTCCAGGAAAGCCCCGGATCGCAGGCCGTGCCGGCCACCACCGCGATTATCTACACCAACCTGGGGACAATTCTCAGAGTGACCCCCCGCATCAGTGCCGATGATTCGGTTATGCTCCAGGTCAGTCCCGAGGTCTCCAACGTGGATGGCAAGGACCAGTCGCAGGTGGGCGGTCGGATTTCAGAGGCCAATATCTATGCCATACGCCGTATGGAAACCACAGTCAGGGTCCCCAGCGGACATACCCTCGTCATGGGTGGACTGACCAGCGACACCCGTACCCGTAAACAGAATAAAGTACCCCTCCTCGGCGACATTCCTCTTCTCGGTAAGGCTTTTCAGAACCGCGAAAAGAATCAGGAAAACCAGAACCTCATCGTGTTCATCACGCCAACCATTGTCAGGGAGGATGACTATCAGCAGTCGGAAACCGACTTCCTCAGAACGAAGTTCGATCCGGGTGAAAGTGACATCACCTTCGAATCAATGTGGGACAGTGCTGAGCCTTACTCATGGTAGGCCCGGGCCTGCCAAGAAAACCACATAGTCCAGATTTGTCATGCCGGCGGGATCTCCCGGCCGGCTTTTTCTATTTGGAGTGGCGCGAGTCGCGAGTGCTGACTTATTCGATCAGCATCTCACGGCGAATATTGAAGCGTTCGATGCGTTTGCGGAGAGTGGCGCGGGTGATGCCGAGGATCTGGGCGGCACGGACCTGGTTGCCCTGGGTTCTGGAGAGTGCCTGAATGATCAGTTCCCTCTCCACGGCCGGCAGCACCTTGAAATCCGGGTCGGCGCTGGCCCACTGGAAAAGGGTTTCCCCTATCTCTGTGAGGCTTGGCTGTCCTGAAGGTGGGCGGCTGGCGGGTCCGGACTGGGCATGAGACTGTGTCTGGAGACTTTCGGCAGATGCCGGCATTGACTCGGCTGCATTCACGGATTCCCGTACGCCGGTGTCTTCAGGGGCCACGGCCGGGCGGCTGCGGGAGATTTCACCGGGAAGGTCGCGTGTCAGGATTGCATCGCCGGTGGCCACGACCACCGCTCTCTGAATGGTGTTTTCGAGCTCCCGGACATTGCCGGGCCAGTCGTAGTTTCTCAGGCATTCCAGAGCGTCGGGAGAAATACTTTTTGGCGGCTGGTGGCCCTTGGCGGCGATCTTCTGCAGGAAGAAGTTGACCAGAAGCGGGATGTCATTGCGGCGCTGTCTCAGGGATGGCAGGTGAATGCGCACCACATTGAGCCGGTAAAACAGGTCCTCGCGAAACTCCTTGCGTGACACGGCCTCCTCCAGGGGCTTGTTGGTCGCAGCAATCACCCGCACATTGACAGTAATCGTTTCATTTCCGCCTATGCGTTCAAAGGTCCCGGACTGCAGCACCCGCAGAATCTTGATCTGGGTCTGCATGGGCATGTCGCCAATTTCATCGAGAAAAAGTGTTCCGCCGTCGCACTGCTCGAATTTGCCCTTCCTCTGGGTGGTAGCGCCGGTGAAGGCGCCCTTCTCATGGCCGAAAAGTTCACTTTCGAGGAGGTTTTCCGGAATGGCGGCGCAGTTTATGGCGATGAATGGTTTGCGTGAGCGCTGCCCGTTCAGGCAGATCGCCCTTGCCACAAGCTCCTTGCCGGTACCGCTTTCCCCTGTGATCAGCGCGGTTGCGTCAGTCGCGGAGACCTGGCCGATCAGCTTGAACACGGATTGCATCGCCTCACTGCGGCCGATCATTCCAAGCTCGTAATCCTCGGCCTCAAGCATCGGCTCGTAGGAAATGGTCTCGCGGATCTGACGGGTCGTCTGCAGCGCGTTATTGACGATTTCCTTGATCTTCGGGATGTCGAAAGGCTTGAGCACATAATCGAAAGCCCCGAGCTTCATCGCCTCAATGGCTGTCTGGGTGGTCCCATAAGCCGTCATGATGATCACGGGGAGACTGGTATGGCTTTCCCGGATTTTTCTGAGGGTCTCAAGCCCGTTCATGCCGCCCATCCGGACATCCATGATGATGAGGTCGGGAACAGATTTCTGCAGCAGTTTCAGTCCCGCCTCACCGCTGTCGGCTGTGAGGATATCAAAATTATTCTGGGCAAAGATCCTCTTGAATGAGTATTGCACGTCCTGCTCGTCATCAATGATGAGGATGCGGTTCATCGGGTCGTTCTGTTCTGGTCAGGTGAAGGTGGGCGCCGATCCGGCCATGGAGTCGGTCTCAGGCGGTCCTCAGCATTCACCCATATGTATGTTTTGTAAAGAGCCAAGGCGGAATCCGTCCGGCATACGTCATCGTGAGGTCCCGCCCGAATGACTGTCGGTGGCTGGAACCGGCATCTCCGCTTTCAGAAACAGAAAAAAGACACCCCCCGCAAGGTTCCAGAAAAACGTGCCGGCGTAGGCGAGGAGTGACAGGGCGAGGGCTTCACCGGCGCCCACCGGTGTCTGAGCCAGAGCGAGAAGGTAGACGTAGAGGTTTTCCCGGATTCCGAATCCACTGGGCGTCAGTGGAATGGCTGAAATGCAGATGATAACCGGCACGGCGAAGGCGAGGAAGAGTGGTTCGATGCAGAGGCCCAGGCCCCGGACGCC
>JAUIAG010000128.1 GCA_030425355.1 Verrucomicrobiia bacterium | reverse complement strand
AGAATAGACATTTGTGCTTCGGGCGATAGCGGCGGGCAGATCAGCAGCGAGTGTGTGCCATTGTTCCAGAGCAGAACTGTGGACAGGTCTGAAGCCTTGGAGAGTGGCAGCAGTTCACTGCTTTCTTCACCGGGCCAAAGTATGCGGAAGTCGGCATAGGCCTCACCGAAGGCATGGAGATCCCTGACCTGAACTTCCGTCGGGTTTGCGTTGGATTTATTGATCAGGCGAGTCCATGGCGGGGACCGGAATTTATCCCGGGTATTGGCGAAAACAGTTGGCGTGGGATTCCACATGGGCAGAAATAGTTCTGTAGCGCCCATCTGTCTGGAACTGGCGTGGGTCAACAGCAGGTCGCCGACGGGATACTGCTCGAGGACTGGCTGGATGAAATTGAAAACATTGGTGCTTCCGCAATTCATGACGAGAGTTTTTTCACGGTCACGTGGCTGATGGAGAATGACATGGCTTCCGGATCGGGCCAGGCTGTGGAAAGTATCGACCTTTTCCATGCGGGAAACCGGAACAAAAAACAAAATAACGAGGAGGAGGAGAGTGGTGGTGGACAGCAGCCGAACGATGGCTGTGAATCCAGTTGACCTTCGTGTGAAGGAAAATGCCATCGCTATTGCAGACAGGCAGAAGCAGGACCAGTAAATGATGTGGTTATTCGCGGGCCTGAGGGTTGATCCGGGAATTGTCGAGAATATATCGGCAATGCAGGTCATTATCCACATGCTTGCCCATGCGGCATGGAAGAATGACCCGTCAATGGCGCTATGAATCCAGCTGAATGTCCATCCAAGGACCAGCCCAAGTAATGTGAGACCGGCGAGTGGGACCAGGACAATATTCAGCATCAATCCCGTCCATGTTATATAGCCGAAAGTCAGGGCGTTGACAGGTGCGGTGCCTCCCCAGCAAACGATGGAAAGCAGGAGCAGCGAAACGATATATCCGAGTGCCCTGTGCATGTATATTTTCCATACTGGTGTCAGTTCACGGGGCAGTAATGGATCCGGGGTTGATATTTTCTGTACAAAGCACCGGGTTCCGGGCATGATCAGAATAATCCAGAACACAGCTGTGAATGACAGGAGAAAACCTGGTTGAAATAGCTGTCCGGGATCGAGGAGGAGGTGAGCGAGTATGGTCAGATGGAGAGTATTGGGCCAGTGGTCCGGACGCTCCACGCACATTCCTGCGAAGACGACGGATGCCATGAAAGCGGCTCGGGTTGCCGAGGGAGGCATGCCGGTAATGAGTGCATAGATCCAGATTGCCGGGATACAGAGGATGGCGGCGATTCTGCGGTCCCAGACAAAAAACTGCATCCCACGAAAGAATATAACTGCCACAAGTCCGACATGGAGGCCGCTAACAGCAAAAAGGTGCATGGTCCCGGTTAATCTGAATGAATCCGTATCTGAGCGGAGAAGTGACTCCCGCATGCCGAGGCCAATGGCGTATAGGAGGCGCCTCTCGCGGTCATCCAGAGGAAAGTGTGCGGCAACCAATTGTGACGCTGCGGCCCGAATATTTGCGGCGACACGTTCCGGGAGGCTTTTTTTCAATGGCGGGCCTGAATACCTGATCCAGCCATGAAAACCGACCCTGAGAGTGAAGTGACATCCGCGGCTGCGGAGGTAAGGACGAAAGTCCCTGGCGTGCATATTCATTGGCGGCGCCAACGGGCTGGCCACGCCATGTGCTTCTATTCTGTCTCCGGGCTCCGGAAGGGAAGAGAGCCCGTCCATTCCGGATTGGGAGATCAGAACTTCAATCACACCACGTGCTCTTCCGGATTCCGGGCTGATCTGACTGGCTATTCGGTGTGCTTCCAGGAGGATCCGTCGGGGCTTTTTGTTCTCCCCAAATTCAGGCGACCTTTCGTCTGGATTCATCACTTCGAGCACAACTCCGGATACGGTGGCAATGGTTTCAAATTGAGGCAACTGGTGGCGGAGATCGGCCGGTGAGATGGGTTGAGACTGAATATTGAATCCAATCGCACCGAGGAGGAACATACATCCGGACAGGAGCCAGTTTGATATGCGGTTGGATCGGACACGTATACCGGCAAGAATCATTCCTGCACAGCAGCAGATCATAATCCCGGTATCAATCGGGACGAAGCGGCTGAACAGAATTCCGGCTATATGAAAAATTGTCAGACAGAACAGTGGGCTGTTCATATTGTGTCACACATCACACCTCACCTCATCTCATCTGATCGCACTCAGGTCCTGGCGGGACCGTGTTGTGGTGCTTCATCACGCCTGATACCGGCAGGGAGGGCGGCCGCCTGCACAGGCTCTCAACCTGGTAATTTATATATTCCCGGGAGATGAGATCGTCAACTCCCTGTCTTTCCCGGAGCGCATCCGGCAAAAGCCGTAGATAATCGCCAGTGCAATGAGGGATCCCATGGCATCGGCAACGATGTCGGTCACAGAGCCCATCCTGGATGGAACGAAAGTCTGGTGAAACTCATCCGATGCTCCATACAGAGTGGCAATGGCGAATGCCCACCATGCATGGACCGGGCTCCATATGGCCGGGCGTCGACTGGGCCCGAACCACAATGCTCTCCATGTCAGAATGGTGAGGATGGCATATTCGACAACATGCGCGCACTTGCGGATGGTCCAGACCATGAAAGAAAGTGTCTGCAGACCAGCATCGGGGAACACTGACTGAAGAATCGGCACCAGCCAGTGACTGGTATTGTCACTGGAAAAAACCCTGGTCGACCCGATAAAAATCAGCGCCATGATGATGAGCACCGGGGCCCAGTAGAGTCCCATCCGGAAAATCAGGGATCCTTTTGATGGATTGCTCAACGATGGCTCAGGGTTTCCGGGGTCGGGACGTGTTCGTCATGCAGTGGCGGTGCCGGCGGGAGTGGAAATCAATTCCTTGAGAGTAATCTTCTCACAGTTGGCCTGATCGAGTTCACGAATATGCTGAATGGTGCGGATCATCTCGTCATCCGCTCCGGCCGACTGGTCGATCTTGTGTTCGCTGAGGCTTTCGAGGTTCTGTCCCTTGGCACGTCTCATGGCGTCAATGATATCGAAGCATGAAATGGTTTCCACCGGCCTTGCCGGGATAACCGCCTGTTTTTCAGGAGAGGTGCCGGTTGTCTGAAGCAGTCGGTGGTGAATGAGGATGTCAACAGATTCCTGCACCAGTGGGCGGGGGATCCGGGTGATGCGGGTCATCTCTTCAACTGTTGGGGGAGTGGATCCCGCCATGAAATTCCTGGCAGCCATTGCCATGATGCGGAAGGCGGTTGTTTCCCGACCGTATTGATGGATGCTGCGGGACTGGATGGAATGGAGATAATTTTTCCGGTTCTGGAAAGAAGCTGCGACCTGGGCCCCGAAGAGCACAATGACCCACGCAATGTATATTCCGAACATGAAAAGGGGCACTGCGAGAAAACCGCCGAAGATCTTTCCGTCGCGCACGGCACGGCTGGTGATAAAAAGCGGGATGAACATTTTATTGAGCTGGAGGAGCATGGCGCCGGTGACACCGCCGACGAGGGCCGGAAGCCATTTAACCCTCGCGTTGGGCATGAGCCGGTAAAGGACAGTGAGGGCAAGAGCAATAAACAGAATGATGCCGAATGCCGTAATATAGATGCCCCCGGGCAGGTTATTGACGCGTTCCTGGAAACCGAGAAGCAGGCCTGCGCCGGCGAACAGGATACCGGAAAGCGAAATGACCACCCAGTAGGACATAAGCCGGGCCGGCCATGGTCGGCCCCGGTCGGATTCCCAGATGTCATTCATCACCGACTCGATGGTCACCAATGTTGAGAACACCATTCCGAGAAAGGCAATGGATCCGAAAACGCCGAATTTTGCCGCTTCGAAGTTCTGGGTGAACTCAATTATGCCGTCGACGATCTGCTTTTTGAGCTGTCCCGACTCGTCGGGTCCGCCGTTGACATCCGTGGCACCGACGGGAATGTCGTTGGTCGAGGCATTCATCGACGATGGTTTTTCAACCCTGTCGACAGAATTGGTTCCCCCAAGCGGCAGCAGGGACGGTTGTTTGACATCGACGTCCAGCGTGGGGGCAAAATACTCGATCCCCGCGGTTATCAGTCTCCTTTTGACTTCATCATCCACATTCGGGGCATAGCTGAGCACAATTGCCAGCGTCGGGACAATCGCCAGAATCGTCGAAAAAGTCATGGCACCGGCGCGCGACAGGCACCGGTTATCATCGAAATTTCGATAAATCAGGTAGAGGAAGTGCAGAACCCGGTGGCGACTGGCAAGCCGCACCTCATCCTGGAACAATTCACGCTTGTCGTCGACCCAGGTGGCCAATCTGGCCCTGAGATTCTTTTTCGGAAGACTCATCATTACAAATAACCAACCCTGCCGGACACACGAAATCAGCCCCCGGCCCGATTTATTAAGCAGGATTCAACCGTCTGGCGAAAGACCTAATTGTGAATTGTCATCACAGAAGGCACGGCAGTCACCCTGACTGGCCTGCCTGTGACTGAGCGAGAGCCATGGCTGCCTGAAGCCCCAGAAAATAGGAGTTGTGTCCGAAACCGGAGATCTGCCCGACGCAGACTGCCGCGATCATCGACCGATGCCGGAATTCTTCACGGGCGTGGATATTTGAAAGGTGAATCTCGATCACAGGGGTCTGAATGGCCGCGATGGCGTCACGCAGGGCAATACTGGTGTGTGTGTAGGCAGCCGCATTGATGACCACCGCATCAGCGTCTTCCTGGGCCTGCTGGATCCACGTCACAAGGTCGGCCTCGCTGTTGGATTGGCGGAATTCGATGCTGGCACCGTGGTTCTCCCCGTAATCCGTGACCTGTTCCTGAATGTCCTTGAGCGTCATCGAGCCGTAGATTCCGGGCTCACGACGTCCCAGCATGTTCAGGTTTGGACCATTCAGAAAAAGAATCCTCATGCCCGGAAAATAGCCCAAGGCCTGCATCCCGACAATCGTCATTCATCATTTATGACGGCAGCAGGGATCCCTGTGGCATGAGGATATTTCATTTTTGTAACAAAAGGTCCTCCGGTATGTGACACGGAAATGGTGTGTTAGTTGGTCGGAAATAGCCGGGCGCCGGACGGGGCAGACCGTGTGTGCTGCAAGGGTCAGGTCCCGCCGGGTGTGCCCGCATAATCGCGCAAAGTGGTTCTCTGAATTGGTCAAGTCCGCGATTTCATGCCACCTGCATAAACAACAAATCTATCGTGAGCTTATTTAACTTCAGCAACAAAATCCTGCGGGGCTGCGGGGCTTTCACGGCCCGCGTAATCCCCGGAGTCATTTTTGTGTCGGGCTTTTTTTCAGCGGTCGGTGTCTCCGCGCAACCCCCATCGGTGGAGGACAGCCGCGACAGTGTTCAAAAGTGGATTCAGGCCCGCAAGCTGATATCGAAAGAGAACTCTGACTGGATTGAGGACAAGGCGATCCTTGAAGAAAGTGTGCGCGTTTTTGAGAAGGAATCGCAATCCATCGAAGAGGACATCGAAGCGGCGCGGAAAGAGAGCGGTCAGACCAGGGGTGAGTACCAGAAGCTGAAAGCTGAGAACCTGGATATCGTCAACGCCATGGAAAAGGTTGAGTCCATGGTTATTGCCTACGAACAACAGGTTCGTGATCTGATCAGCAGGCTGCCTCTGGCTTTACAGGACCGACTCACACCCCTCACCAACCGCCTTCCCGGGAGTTCAGAAAAATCCGGTGTTCCTGTGACCGCCCGTATGCAGCTGCTTGTCGGAATTCTTGGTGAAATCGAAAAATTCCAGAACTCAATTACCGTAGTCAATGAGATCCGTGAGGTTGGAGAGGGTGAGTCGGTTGAGGTGGAGACCATCTACCTTGGGCTGGCTCAGGCTTTTTACACTGACCAGGAAGGAATCCACGCCGGCAGGGGAGTCCCCGGGCCGGATGGGTGGGTTTGGGAGAATCAGCAGGGACTCGGATCAACTATTCGACGGGTGATTGACCAGTATCAGGAGAAAGCCACAGCTTCCTTCGTGCCGCTCCCGCTTTCAATTCGAAACCAGTGAAAAATCCCGCCGGACCCAGTCCCGTCATATACAGAGCCATTGCCAATGCACAATTTCAAGACCAGTAACTTTTTCGCCCTGGTTGTAACGGGAGTTTTTTCCCTTGCTGCCGGGGAAGTCTGCGGCCAGAGCCTTTCAGAAAGCGCTGGGCGATTTGAGAGCCGGCTTCGTGATTCCCTTGATGAGCTTGCAGAAGTGCGGGAGGAAATCGCTTCGCAGAAAGTGCCCCTCTATCAAAGGGTGAATGAACTTGAGGAAGAGGTCATTCAAAAGCGTCAGGAGCTGAAGGAAGCCGAGCGGGAGCGGGACAATCAGCTGGTTGACCTCAATGCCCTCAAGGTTGATCTCAAAGCCCGCAACACTGAGAAGGATTTCCTTGGATCATTGCTGAACGAGTATATACAGCAGTTTGAAAACCGCCTTCACATCACCGAGTATGATCTCCTCAAGCCCCGCATTGATGCAATCAAATCGGCTTCGGACAGTCCGGATGCAAGCCTGACATCAAAGCTGGAATCCCAGGCTTCCATCCTTGGACTTTCCATTGAACGGCTGAACGGTGTGATTGGCGGCAGGATATTTGAGACCAGTATATTGAATGAAACCGGCCGGCTTGTGGATGGACAGGTCGCACTGGCTGGACCGATTGCTCTTTTCGCCTCCGACTCCGGCGATGATGCGGGTCTTGCCGAGCTGCGTCTGGGGTCTCCCAAGCCTAAAATTGTTGCCATGGACCCGGCATCCGAAGCATCGATAAAGCCCTTCATTGAGAGTGGTACCGGAGCATTCCCGGTCGATGCGACCATGGGCAATGCACTCAAGATCGCCGCTACCCGGGAGACATGGTTTGAACACATTCAGAAAGGCGGTGTTGTCATCATACCTATGCTTCTGCTCGCAGCAATCTCCCTGCTTGTTGCCGTGATAAAATATGTTCAGTTTGCACGGATACGCCGGGCAACTGCCAAAGACGTGAAGATCATTCTGGATCATATCGATAACGATCAGGATCAGGCTGCACGGGATCATGCATCCGCGATCGGCGGTCCATTCGGCCGCATGCTGCTTCGCGGAGTTGAGAATGCACGCGGCAGGAAGGAGCTGATAGAGGAAGTGGTCTATGAAGTGATGCTGGACACCAAACCGAAACTGGAACGTGCGCTTGCCTTTATTTCACTCACCGCCGCCACCTCACCGCTTCTCGGACTTCTGGGTACTGTGACAGGTATGATCAAGACATTCAAGATGATCACCGTCTTCGGTACAGGGGATCCCAAGACACTTTCCGGGGGAATATCCGAGGCGCTGGTCACGACCGAGTATGGTCTGATTATCGCAGTGCCGACACTGATTATATACGCGCTGCTGTCGAGAACTTCCCGCAGCATTCTCAGTAAAATGGAACTGGTCTCCGTGGCTTTTATCAATGGTGCCCCGGGCGATGGATCCGAAGAGGATCAGGAAGCGGCTGCCTGAGACAGTCCAATCCACAGTTTCGAAAGTCACGTAAAAATCCATTTATCCCGTCCCGGAACGCAGCGGAAGCCGATGCCACAGCTGAGAGAATTTACAGAAATCTGGATAGCAGGCGGCTGGGTGATGATCCCTCTACTGTTCCTCAGTCTGTTGATATACGGAACGGCGGTGCAGTTGTGGCTTTATTTCAGGCGGAGTCGATTTCGTTCAATTTGTGATGAAACGTGGATGGCATGGATTGATGATCCCGGAAAGGCAGAGGGGGAGATCGGTGAAATTGTGCGCTACGCTGCGGCCGGACCGCTCAGCATGCGCAAGGTTCATGACCGTTTCGCAGAAATAACTGCCTCGCGCCTCCCGGATATAGATCAGCGCCTCAACCTGATGAATGTGCTGGTGGCTGCCGCTCCGCTTCTCGGACTTCTGGGCACGGTCCTCGGGATGCTGACTACTTTTGATGGAATATCCACAGGCGGCGACAAAACAACTGACATCATTGCCAGGGGGATATCCGAGGCGCTCATCACCACTGAAATGGGGCTGCTCGTTGCCCTGCCTGGATATGTCTTTATTTCGATGTTGAAGTCGATGCGCACTGACTTTGTCGCCCTCCTTGCGCGGATTGAATCACACATCATTCAAAGAGTCCGAAAACAGTCCAGCCATAAACCAAAAGACGTCCGGGCCGGAAGTAAATCCAGATAAATTTAAAAGAATCCCATGAGAGGAAGAAAGTCAGTTAACGACGCCGAAGAGGCATTGGATATCAATATCTCACCGCTGATCGACATGGTGTTTATACTCCTGATTTTCTTTATTGTCACAACAGTGTTTGTAGAGGAAACAGGGGTTGAGGTCGACAAACCGGCTGCAGCGTCCGCATCCCAGCTCGAGAAAAACTCCATACTTCTGGCTATTACCGACAAAGGCCAGGTGGTTTATGGAGGGCGCGAAATAGGCATCAGCGGGGTCAGGCCACTGGTGAGACGGTTGCTTCAGGCGGAGGAGATGCCCGTGATCATCCAGACTGATCAGAATGCCAGTGCAGGAATTCTCATGCGCGTGATCGACGAATCAAAGCTTGCCGGAGCGCGAGTCAGTCTTGCGGCGGACAAGCTGAACTGACCGGATTTGATAGAGTTAGAGAGGTAAGGGGACATGCAGGAGTCCAATTCAGGAAACCGTCAGATATACATTCCGCCTAAAAACGGAGGCGGAGTGGTCACGACGGTGTTCGGGGCCTGTTTGCTGACATTTCTTGTCTTCCTTGTGCTTCCTTTGTCGCAGTTTATTTCCAGCGGTGGCGGCAGGAAAACTGATTTGATTGAAGCATCATTTGCCGAGCCTCCGCCTCCGCCGCCGCCTCCGCCCGACGAGCCTGAACCAGAGGAAGAAGAAGAGGAACCCGAGCCGGAGATGGAACCTGAGACCGAACAGCTGTCGCTGGCTGATCTGGACCTTGACCTCTCCGGCTCCGGGCTGGGGAGTCTCGGCGGAGCCGGCGGCCAGTTCCTCGAAGCCGGAGCCGGTCTGGATGAGATGGCACTGTTTGACGTCAGCGACCTGGATAAACCACCGGTACCGATTTCACAGGTCGCTCCGCGCTACCCGGCAGATCTTAAAAAGCAGCGGGTGACCGGCAGCGTCGTCGTCGTTTTTGTCCTCAGTGAAGAAGGCCGCGTTGAGGATCCACGTGCAGAGACATCAAGCCATCCGGACTTTGAAAAGGCCGCCCTGGAAGCCATTCGACGCTGGCGTTTCAAGCCTGGAATGAAAGATGGAAAACCGGTCCGCTCCAATGTCCGTCAGCCTTTTGCCTTCAAGGTCCGATAATTCATCCACCGACAATTTAAATTCAGAGCCACAAGGAATCACTCATATGATAAAGAAACAATCAGCTCCTTCCCGTAAAAGAAGAACGCTTCAATCCCTGTTTATTGCTGTCGTCATTGCTGCGGGTCCTGCTGTCATATCCCCGGCCCATGCTCAGTTTGTTCAGACTGAACAGGAAGGGACAGACTTGGCCGGTTTCTGGAATTCTACGGAGTTCAAGGCAAGGTTCCTTGCTGGATACGGGGTTGCCTCTGACATAGAGCCAAAGTTTGTCGATCCGGAAGAACAGGTATTTTACGCGGAGATCAGAGGGTTGATATTTGAAAACCCGGCTCAGGCAATTGAGCGGCTCAGGAGGACGATAACACCTCAAAGCAGCGCGACCCTGGATTTCACGCTCGGTGCTTTGTATTTCCAGGAAGGTCAGTCAGCCAATGCAGTTGCGAGCTATCAGAAGGCGATTGAGAAATTTCCGGATTTCCGTCGGGCACACCGGAATCTCGGTATCGTCCGGGTGCAGGAAGGCGATTATGAAAACGCAGTCGTGCATTTGACAAAAACATTGAAACTGGGTGATTCCGACGGGTTGATTTACGGCTTACTTGGAGTGGCCTATGCAGGAATGGACAGGCACTTTCCTGCGGAGTCCGCCTTCCGCAATGCGATTATACTTGAACCCGACACCATCGACTGGCAGCTGGGCCTTGCCCGTTCCTATCTGGCGCAGGAGAAGTTCCAGGAAGGATCAAAGCTTCTGGCAAACATCCTTGAATCCAATCCGGACAGCGATAAAGTCCTCAGCCTGCAGGCAAATGTGTTTGTGCAGCTTCAGCAGTTTGAGGAGGCGCAGGTCAACCTTGAGTTGCTCAAGGAGATGGGCAAGGCACAGGCATCGCAGCTTTTTCTTCTCGGGGATCTGTATTTGAACGACAACTTCGTGGAGCTGGCGGGCAGTGCATACAGCGAGGCAGTGGCCAGGGCTGAGAATCCTCAACCCGAACGGATGCTCAGAGCTGTCAGAGGTTTTATGGATCGCGGAGCCTTCGACAGGGCGGAAGGCCTCATAAGCCGGGTTCGTTCCACAGCCGGGGCAGATCTTGAGGACTCCAGCAGGATCGAACTTCTCAAGCTCGAGGCACGGATGGCCATGGCTCGTGATGAAATGAACAGGGTCCGGGATCTTATGGAACAGATTCTCAGGATGGATCCTCTCGACGGGGAAGCACTTCTCATGGCGGGTGATTATTATAACTCTGAAGGCGATATGGAGCGTGCGATGTTCCGGTACGAATCGGCGGCCAGGATTTCCGGTTACGAAGCGGACGGCCTGGTGAAACAGGCACAGCTTTATGTGCAGAACTCTGATTATCGCAAGGCTCTGACTCTGCTCAGGAAAGCCCAGAATATTAATCCCCGGGATAATATCAAACGCTATCTTGACAATGTAGAAAGACTGGCGAGAGCAAGCTCTTCATAGGTCTTACTTCCATTCTTCCCCAACCCCAAAATTTAATCACCCAGAGATTCCAGACTGCCGTGTTCACAGGCTTTAATCCACCGTGTCCACTGGCCATGGGCCGGTGGTCATTCATAATTCTTACAGGCACCATCTGCAGCAGTGCTCCCGGACAGACTTCGGAGACAGGCTCGGTACGCGGTCGGGTCATCGAATACGGTCGTGAGATTCCACTGTCCTCAGCGGTGGTCGCCATCAGAGGCACGACACTTGGGGCCAACACCGGCGCGGACGGGACCTACACCATCGACGGCGTGCCCCCTGGAATTTACACATTGGCGGTGTCGAGATCGGGCTATCGTCGGGGCGGCGTTGAGGACGTCAAGGTGGTGGCCGGTCAGAGCACAACCGCCAACGTCGAACTGGCGCCGGAGTATTTTGAGCTTCAGACTTTCGAAGTCATTGCTGATCCGTTTGACGATCAGTCTGCCGCTCTGCTGCAGGAACGGCAGTTTGAGACCAGCTTCACAGATGCGATCGGATCAGAATTCTTTTCAAGAGCCGGAGCCGGTGATGCCGCGGAAATCATGACCAAAGTGACGGGGGCATCCGTCGTCGGAGGGAAATACGTGATCATCCGTGGTCTCGGTGATCGCTACGGCAACACGCTCCTCAATGGCCTGGAAGTTCCAAGTGCTGATCCGGACCGGAAGACTGTGCAGATGGACATATTCCCGTCCTCCATGATCGATACCATCATTACAGCGAAGACCTTCACTCCCAACAAGCCGGGGAGTTTCACGGGTGGGCTTGTCGATATTCAGACAAAGGCATTTCCGGACGAGGATTTTGTCAAGTTTTCAATAGGAACCGGCTTCAATGGCCAGGACAATTTCCGTGATGACTTCCTTTCATACCGTGGAGGAGGGACCGGACGGTGGGGAAGCGGATTCGGGACAAGAGAAATCCCTGCAGAGTGGCTGGATGGGGACACTGTGAATGGAATTATTTCCGATAACGAACGTATAATCCGCCGCTCCCGCTCCACTGACGAAGAACGGGCGGCGGCTATGGATGAGATCCGGCGGCTTTCCACACAATTCACAGGTGTGATGGGAACTTCACGGAAACGCAGTCAGCTTGATGAGAGTTACTCAGCTTCCTTTGGCGCCACACGCGAGGTCATGGGCAGGAAGCTTGGCTTTGTCGGCGGGGTGAATTACTCCCTTAACTACAACATGGTCGATGACGGACAGCAGAATAGGTTCAACGCCTCTGCCAGCACCGGCGTATTGCTTCCAACCCGGGTGGCCGACGAGGTCAAGGGCGAGGAGGAGCTGAACTGGTCGGCCCTCGGTGCGCTGTCCTACGAAGTTGTCCCCAACTGGGTTGTAGGCGTCAATGCCCTGTATGTCCGGAGTGTTGAGGACGAAGCCGTCTTCCGAAAGGGAACCAATTTTCAGGCACGGGATCTTATTGATTACAACCAGATTCTTCATCTGACTGAACGCGATCTGGATTCCATACAACTCGTCAGTCGAATGGACGTTCCTGAGTGGAACGACTTCAGATCCGATTTCAAGGTTGGTTTGTCCGGCACCAGTCAGGATGAGCCGGACTTCAGGTTTATGGAATATTCCGAGGAGGAGCGGACCGGGGATTTTTCAATAAACCCGGATTTTCAGCTTGTTCCGACCCGGGTATTCCGGCGTGTCGGCGAGGAAAACATCAATATTGTCTTCGACAACGATCTTCCTTTCGATGCTTTTTCAAGGGAAGACAACCATCTGAAGTTCGGTATTTTCTTTTCCGATGCGGAGCGGAGTTTTGCTGAGCATACCTATACTTATGATTCAGGGACTGACTATGCTGAATTCAATGATCACCGGGATCCTTCACAGTTCGCCACTCCGGACAAGATCGACCTCGCCACCAACCTGTTCGGACAGACAAGGCCATCTCTGTTATTGCAGAAATCCAATACCGCTTTTTACCAGGGGGGGCAGAGAGTGTGGGCGGGTTATCTCATGGGTGACCTGAGCATCTTTGAAAATTGGAGGATGATAACCGGAGCCCGATATGAGACCACATTGATTGACATCATCACCGATACAGCCCGGGGTATCGATGAAACAAGTCTGGATGAGGCGAACATTCTCCCCGCGCTGAGTTTCATCCGTAGTTTCGGAGAAAATATGAACCTTCGGGTGGCGTACGGGCGCACAATTGCCCGCCCGACCTTCAAGGAAATAGCCGGGGTCACCATCGATGATTTTGTCAATAACCTGCAGTTTTCCGGAAATCCCGATCTGGTTCTGACCGAGGCCAATAATTATGACATTCGTTGGGAGTGGTTTCCCGAACCTGGAGAGGTTCTGGCAGCGTCCCTTTTCTACAAGGACCTTATCAATCCTATCGAACTGGAGCAGGTGACCGCCAACAACGAGATCCAGCCAAAGAATCGCGATGCCGCTCAGGTCTATGGCATTGAACTGGAAGTCAGAAAAAACCTGGAGCCCATCTGGGAGGCTTTAAGTCCATTCGAAATTGGAGTGAACTACACATACGTCCAGTCCGAAATCAATACAACCCCATTCGAATTTGAAAACTACGCCCAGGGCGAAACATCCAGACCGCTCGCCGGACAGTCACCATACATTGTCAATCTGGATCTTACATATCGGAATGAGGAGTCAGGCACAACCGCGAGCCTTTTCTATAATGTATTCGGAGAGCGTCTCTTCCTCACTTCACGGGTCACACCCTCGATCTTTGAGCAGCCGGCACCCAGCCTGGATTTCACCCTCACCCAGCGCGTCGGAGACAGGTTCTCCTTCCGGTTCTCAGCCAGGAATATGCTGAATCCATCTGAGGATTTCATCATATCCTATAACGGCCGCGACTCTATCTTCTCAACACGCAGCCGCGGCAGGGGTTTCAGCATATCCATGACTTATGAACTGTAACGTCCGATTCACTTCGCTGTCATAAACAGTTTTCATAATAGTCAATCCTGATTTTCATTGCTGTAACAGTGAGCCCTTCATATTGGAGGAGTAAAGGAATTTAACCAACTCAGATAAATGATTCAAAAAATTATAGCGGTCACGATAGCGATCGGGTTTTCTCTCGGGCTTAAAGCACAGGAGAACCGGGTTATGGTGACGGATGCCGACATCACAGGCGATGTTCGATGGACATCGGATAATGAATACGTTCTCGACGGATTTGTTTTCGTGGAGGAAGGGGAGACTCTGACCATAGACGCAGGGACGGTAGTCCGCGGCATGCCCGGCGAGGGAGCCGATGCCTCGGCGCTGATCATTGCC
>JAUIAG010000127.1 GCA_030425355.1 Verrucomicrobiia bacterium | reverse complement strand
CAGGGGACTGGTCCACCATCTGTCCGGGACCCAGTCGAAGACGGCTGCCGGGTAATGTGTGGCAGCGGACTGACCCATTTCTATCAGGTTGAATGATGACCATGGCGACTTTGACTGGTCGGTCTGGCGCATCATGTAGACCATGATGGCCCGACCATCGTCCAGGAGAATGGAGGCCCAGTTCCATCCGACCTGGTTGTCATCGAGCTGGGAGGAGCTGATTTCATGGTCCATCCATGAGATACCCGTGACCGTCAGTTTCTCCCGGCCGATGGTGATGGATCCGGTGGTGTTGAGTCTTGGAAAAGTGATATAGAGGCTTCGGGCCGAGGGGGCATCCCCTTTGATGCTGACACCGTTGTCGCCGAAGATCACCGGCGGGTTTTCGCTGGTGAGCTGGAGATCGAAACGGATGTCGGCGCCAATTGTGGATTTCAGACCGGCCCTGAATTCCGTGAAATCCGGATCCTGAACGAGGGTCCAGTTTCCATTCCGGGTGTCGAGGTGGGACTCGAGCGCCCATGCATCCCATCCGCGGCGGTTCAGTTTTTCCTCGTGGTGGAACTTCCCATTGTGGATATCAGTAAGGGCCATGTGGGCCATGAAGATATGGTCGCCGGTGACAAGCGACTTTTCCGGATGAATCCCTGGTCTCTGGCCGATGCGGAAGAATGTGGCCTGGTATCCGAAGCTCGGTGTATCCGAGGGCCTGCCGTCGGGCCCGGCAGTGTTGAGGTGGCCGGTGATATACCACCACTCGATACGGTAATCCGGATGGCTTCCATGATCCCTTGGGAATTTAAAGGGGTAGTTTTCCGGGGGCACGGCAAATCCGGACTGTTCAGCCTGAGCCGCTGTTTTCTGAATCGGGGATCCGAAGGTCAATGCGGCCGCCAGGGCTGCGGTCGGAACGGAAACGAAAGGAAACGGAAAGTTAAGCTTCATTGTGAACTCATTCATGGACGGTGTTGCCGGATTGCCGGAACCCCCACCTGCCGATGAGGATGGAGACACCGCCGCCGAGCAGGAGAACAGCGACAGCGAACAACGGGAGGTGAGCCAGTGGCAGATGGAAATTCAGAGTCCAGCCGAAGGACTGGCGGTTGATCACATAAATCAGCAGCCACCCCAGCCCGAATGAAAGGATCAGACCGGAAATGGCTCCGGTGACAGAAAGCAGAAGGCCTTCGATGGCTGCGACTCTGGCGGTCTGGTTCCTTGTTATTCCGAGTTCCTGCCATGTTCGTATCTGCGGGATACGCTCCAGCCAGAGACTGACAAGAGCCAGGGCAAGCCCCGCCACCGCCACAACCAGTCCGATGATCTGAAGCGCATAAGTCACAGCAAAGGTCTGGTGGAATATCTTCAGTGCCTCCTCGCGGATTTCCCGGTTGAGTCGGACCACCAGCTGCGGGTGTTTTGACCGGATCGCTCCGGCAAACAGATCGGGATCGGCTCCATCCCGGAGTGTGACAGCCATGTTCAACACCTCGTCCCCCGGAAATCTGCCGATCAGCAGTGATGCCGGAATGGCCACGGTTCCCATCTCGGATCCATAGTCAGCATAGACTCCACGGATTGTTGCCGGAACCGGTCCTTCCGGCGTTGGAATTGAGAGCGGGTCGCCAATCCCTTTCCCGGTGCTGGCCTGAAAGGTTTCCGTGATAACGGCCGGCACCGTCTCCGGACTGCCCCCCGCCGGTGGCCATTCCTGACTCAGGAAAGCAGAGACTGATTCTCTGTCCGGCTTGCGGATCCATATCGTCTCCGAGTCATTGCTGAACAGGCTTTCCGGAGCACCCAGCAGCCATATATTCCGACCGTCGAGAGTGATTTTGCGGATCCGTCCCAGGTCAAAGCTTTGCACCGCGTCCATTGTGCTGATGGCTTTCCATGTACTCTCAGGGATGCGGTTCTGCGATGAGGCGTTGGTGATACCGGACGAGGCAATGTAGACATCCGCACGAAGAATCTGGTTCATCCACTTCACAATGGTGGACTCAAAACTGGTGATGAGTATACCCATGCCGGATGCCATGCCGATTGCGGCCACCAGCCCTGCCATCGCCCAGAAGTGATGGATGGTCGGACGTCGCAGCTGGCTCGCCGCCAGAACCCACTCCACGGAATCAGGAAAACGACGGGAAATCCATCGCGACACCGCCGGAAGTATCCCGATGGCAATCATTCCCATGGCCACCAGCCAGAACAGCGAGGCAAAATATCCGCCCACCGGAAAAAAACGGCCCAGACCGGATTCATACGGCGGCAGCATCGAAAACACCAGGCCTGCAACCGCCACACATATTCCAACCGCCGCAAATCGGCCGGCACGGATTGGGGCACCACTCGAGGAGTCACGTCCAAGCTGGTGTGCCGGGGGGGTGTTTGATACCTGAAACGCCGGCAACCATGCCGCAACAAGACTCGCAGCCACACCGATCACTAGAGCCACCAGCGCCTCTCCTGAATCAAATGATGCCGCCGACACGGTATTGGAATAGTAGAGGGCATTCACGGTGCGGGCTATGCCGCCCACCGCCAGCTGGGCTCCGGCCCACCCGAGGGCCAGTCCGAAAATTGATCCTGCGATGCCCAGTGCCAGAGCCTCCACCATCCACAGTGTCCGGATGTCCTGTCCCCTCCATCCAAGTGATTTGAGCACTGCGGCCTCGGTCCTTCTGCGGGCCACACTGGCCTCCAGCGACTGAAAAATAAGATAAATCCCCACGATGAGCGCCAGCAGAGACAGGATGCTGAGATTCAGTCTGAATCCTTCCGTCATCTGGCTGGCGGAATTCCTTCTGCTGCTCTGGTCCATGATGATCCATGGATCGGATTCAGCTGGCTCGAGCGCTTTTCCGGCCTCCGCGATCATCTGCAGGAACAGACCGTCATCGTCGGATCGGGGGAACTGCAATTCCACCCGGTGGATACTCGTGTAGTCATTGAGCACTTCCTGGAGGCTGGTGATGTCCATCAACAGCATGTTTTTTGGCGGCTCCGGCAGAAAATCATTCTCCGGCAGAATATCCGAGATGATGAAAGCCATTTGCCGGTCGTGGATGGTCACGGGGATCTTATCACCTCGTTCCCAGCCCCGTTCACCGGCCAGTTTCCCGGGGATGAAGACCTGGGGCAGATCCTGATCGTCAGCCTGTTCCGGGGCATTGTTCGCCGATCCCGGTCTTCCGGGGGATCTGTAGGCCTGCCCGGGGTTCAGGTAGACCAGATTGGCCAGGGCCGTGACGTCCATTCCCAGAACCTGAAACTGCGGGGCGTCGAAAAGATCGCCGCCTTCGGGAACTTTCTCCATGTCAATGGCCGTGGTTTCGAGCACGGGCAGAAGGTGAACCGGAATCGGTCCGAGCCGTTGACGAAGTTCCGGCAGCACTCCGACCGGCAGAGTCCCGGCGGAAGGATAGACGACCAGTGGGCTTTCGCCTGAGATCGAGTCGCTGAACCACTCGAATCCCAGCAACGCCGCCCTGTTCGCAAGGCGGATGGCGAAGAATGCCCCGACCCCAAGCCCGACAATCAGCACCAGCACCAGTGTCCTCAGCCAGCTCCGCGTCCATCGGCGCAGTGAAATATGCCGCAGGCCATAACGGATCATCTCCGCAACCGGCAGTTCACCGGATGAATGAGGCGTCAGCTTGTCTCCAGTCATCAGCGGGACTCCAGCTGTCCGTGGTGAAGGACCATGCGTCGGTTGCAGATGGCTGCCGCCTGGGGACTGTGGGTCACCATCACGAAGGTGGTCTGTTTTTCCTTGAGCAGGTTGGCCAGGAGACCAAGCACCGCGTCACCTGTCGACTCATCGAGGTTGCCCGTGGGCTCATCCGCAAAAAGAACCGGAGGTTCGGTGACCAGAGCCCTTGCAATTGCCACACGCTGGCGCTCGCCGCCGCTGAGTGTCTCGGGAAAGGCATCAAGCCGGTGAGTCATCCCGACTTTTTCCAGAATATCTCTGGATTTTGCACGCCTTCCGCTGCTCTTCTCCCCCTGCATCAGCAGCGGCAGCTCGACATTCTCAAGCGCGCTGAGCGTTGGGAGCAGATGGAAGAATTGGAAGACGATGCCGAAGGACTTTCGTCGCAGTTCCGCCCTCTCAGTTTCATTCATCCGGTGAAGGCTGTTTCCCAGGACTTCAAGCGACCCCTGCTGCACCCGGTCGAGACCGGCCAGACAGTTGAGGAGGGTTGATTTCCCGGCGCCGGACGGGCCCATGATCGCGAGGCGGTCTCCCCGGGAGAGAGTCAGGTCGAGTCCGTCGAGAATCCTCGTGGGTCCGTAGGCGTGGCTCAGCCCCTGAGCCTTTATGTGAACTGGTCCGTCGGATGCCATAAAATTGTCATAGGCAACTATTCCCCAAAATGATTAGTATTCAATGAAGCGGGGTGGTTTGGTATGCAATTGCCGTGAAGACAGTGACATGCGCAGACAGACACGCGGGGTCACGGCTTTTCTCACGGGATATGCTGATCAGACGAGTGGAATGAAGAACCAGGAGTCAGGAAAACGTATTACAAATCTGGTGCTGACGGTCTTTGTGGCAATGACCGCGATTTCCTGTGCCTCGGGAAAAAAGGATTCAGGAGCTTCTGAAAACACCCGCACCCGGGTCCCCGGTGAAACGGTTGAACAACGCTCCAAATACGACAACCGGTACGATCAGGAAATCGAGGAAATTCTGACCCTTGCCAGCAGCCGCCGATGGGATCTGGCCATGCGCAAGGCCGAGCTTCTTTACCAGAGAGCTCCCGACAACCAGCGGGTGGAAAGACTCAACCGCTGGGTGAAAACCGAAGCGGAACGGGCGCAGGACAAGGCTCTCGAGGACCGCATCCGCGGTATCAATGACGACAATTCAGTCTTCAGCCCCACGCCACTCAGTCTCCTCACCGAAGAGAATAACCGGGGTCTCCCTCCAAAGAGAGACGTCCGCGATGTCGTCGAGTACATCGAGAAAAGTCCCTACATACCGGATTCCTATCTGAAGAACATCACGAGGGAAGGGACTCTGGATAACCTCCAGGATGTCGATGGCCCCATGGCGGAAAAGTTGAGCAAAAGAATCTCGCTCAAGATGAATGACGCCACCCTTGAGCAGATCATTTTCGATATCGGCGAACAGGAGGAACTGAACTTCATTGCCGACAAGAGCATCCCCGCCTTCGGCAGCAAGCTGACCATCAATTTTGACAATGTCACAATCGCGGAGTTTCTCGATTACGTCACCCGGAACATGGGCGTTCAGTTCCAGGTGGGCGATGATCTCATCTGGGTCATCGACGGCAGCGATCCGAACAAACTCAAAAAAGAAACGCTTTTCTACCGACTCCGCTACGGCTTTCTGATCCCGGCCCAGTTCGGACCCGAACAGACCACTGAAACCCGTGTCGTCAACAGCAAGGCGGGCACCGAGACCATTACCACAGTCAAAGAGTTTGACCCCTTTGTGGTGGATGGCACTCCGCCTATCCCCGCCATCGAGGACGCCATCATCCAGTTCGTGCCGGGTCTGGAATACATGATCGACTACGAACGGAATCTGATCGTGGCCAATGGCACACGGGAACAGCATCAAACCCTTCGGCGCATCATCGAGGAGTTTGACAGACCCATCCAGCAGGTTCTCATCGAAGCCCGGATTGTCACCATCTCCCAGGCGGCATACCTGCAGCTCGGCGCCAACTGGGAAACCGGCCGGCCGCCATTCACCCAGCAGTCCAGCACGGACTTCACCGGCTTCGGTCCTGATAATGTCGGACTTGGTCTCGAGGAGACCTTCCGCAATATCCTCAATCGCGATAACCTCAGCGTCACTCTGACCGCCCTCGAACAGAGCGGCGAGAGCCACACTCTCAGTTCACCGAGAATCACCCTCCTCAACAACCGGCCTGGAATCATCTCCGACGGTAAAATCCAGAACTATTACGAGGAGTATGAGGTCAAGCAGACCATCACCGACCGGGCCGTCACCTCCTCGCTCACACCCAAAGGCAAGCCGACAACAGTGACGTCCGGGGTAACAATGAAGGTCCTCGCCAGTATCGGTGCCGATGGCAATACCATCTACCTCGCTCTCAATCCCGAAATCAACCAGGACGTGCAGCTGGTCACATTTGCCGAAGTCCAGGACGGGGAGAACCGCTTTGAAATCCGCCTTCCCGAATCCCGCACCCAGAGTCTCGAAACCCGCCTCGCCGTTAAGAGCGGCGAGACGGTCGTCATGGGCGGAGTCCTCGAACGGGATCAGTCCACTTTTGTTGAATCCGTACCCATACTCAGTCGACTTCCGATGATCGGTGCCGCCTTCCGCCGTCGGGTCGAACTCGATAAACCCCGCTATCTGCTCATCTTCGTCAAAGCCACGGTGATTTCTGAATCCGGGGAGTTTATCAATTATCAGAATGACCCCCTGTTTGATGAAGAAGGCGTGGGCGACGGTGCCGGCAGTCCGGCTCCGATGAACGAAAGCCGGTTTGTCCCGGATCCCGGCTTTTCCAACCAGAATTCGAATTCGGCCCCCTGAGAGCGGCCGCATGCATCCCATGCTGGACTACGTGAATCTCATCAGTCGCCGGCGGATCGTGGTCGATCTGGGTGCCTGTGATATCAAGGTCCTCCTGCTTGAAAGGACGGCCCGCGGAGTCCGCATTGTCTCGACCCGGCTGATTGACTTTGCCGATGGCGGATTCATGACACAGGATGAATCCAGTGTCGAACTTCAGAAGCTTCTGGAGATGATGGGGGAGTATCCGGTAATCCTGATTATCCCCGAACACCTGAGCCTTTCGAGACTGACCCAGTTCTCGATCGGGCCGCGCCGCGAGCTG
The DNA here is from genome assembly GCA_030425355.1 of Verrucomicrobiia bacterium. Classification (GTDB taxonomy): domain Bacteria; phylum Verrucomicrobiota; class Verrucomicrobiia; order Limisphaerales; family JAJOIW01; genus JAJOIW01. The sequence continues at coordinate 7,404 of JAUIAG010000127.1, read as the reverse complement.
AGCCGTGAGAGTCTTCGCGAACTTTCCGGGTGGTTTCATCTCGGAGAGGATGAGGAAATTCTCTGGGAGCTGCGATATATCCGCAAGCTTCCGGGATATGTCAACGCCGGTATCCTCACCATGGCACGGGCCCTCGATGTGGACGATCAGGTGCAGCGGCTCGGCATTTACGAAACCAACCTCATCCGTGTCACAACCCCTGCCAATGCCCTTGCCGACGCCTGGTCCTATCTTGGCCCCGAGAAATCCTCGGCCATCCTCATCGAGGTTGGAGCCACCACCACGGCGGTGGTGGTTATCGAATCAGGACAATCGGTCTACTCGACCAGTTTCCCCATAGGCGGTGAGTCCCTGACCGAGGTCATTGCCAGTTATTTCGACATTCCCTTTGATGAAGCCGAGCTGCGCAAGAGGGAAGAGCGTTTCTTCGTCGATGAAGACCAGACACCGGTGCCGCTGAAGGCTGCGGTCGAAAGCTGGCTCAATGAACTGGCATCAGTCCTGGAAATCCAGTTCGGCGATCCGGAATACGTGATGTCAGAACTTCAGAGGCGCCCGGTCCTGCTCTCGGGCGGCGGCTCCCGCATTCCAGGGATGCTCGATTATCTCCGGCACGTCTACGGGTTCCGCATTGAGTCCTGGGAGGAACTGATGTCTGAAAAGGAACTCGACGATATGGACGGCATTGATCGCTACCTCGGGGCTCTCGGAGCCGGGTGGTCACCCTGCCAGCGGCAGAGTCTGATGCCCACCCACCTCAGACAAACCCGATTCGTCCAGACCATTCAGTTCTTCGCCAATATCGTCACTGCCACTGTCATCGGCGGAATTCTCATTTTTCTCGGTGTGTGCAGCTTCCGCGAGTTCCAGCATTTTTCCGATCTGAATTCCGAACTTGATGCCATCGAGAGGGCCTTCGGGAGGATTAAAGCCATCGACTCGCTCATGCTGGAGCGCTATCACCACTTCACAGATCACCTCCAGCTCATAGAGAAATACCGCAAGAGCCTCGACTGGAGCCGCTCCATCAACTCATTGGAGAATGCCCGGTTTGAGTCCGGACTGTGGATGATCCTTCTTGCCGACAAGGCCACCTATTTTGACAGCAGCCAGGCGGTTGCGACCAACCTGGTTGACGCTGTGCCATCGACGGCCACACAGCAGAACGGCGCGCCGCCACAGACATCCAGTCCGGACAGCCTCACCCGCCTCGAACAGCCCGGCCTCGTCTCACAGATCGTCATCGACGGACCCATTGAGGCTTCTCTCACCCGTCTTTCCACCATGGTCGAACGACTGAAGAATCAGGAGCCCTTTGCCGCTGTTGACCGCCTCCCGTCGGATACCCAGCAGGATCTGGTCCCCGAGGAATTCGCTCTCACCAACCAGACATTCACACTTCGTCTCGACTGGGGCGGATACGACACCTTCACCTTTTCCCCCTCATGGACCAACCGGTTCGTAATCCGGCTGCCGCAGTCCTCCGGTTCAACAAATTCAACCCGGTCTGTGCCCTCGACCACCATCCGCAAACTTTAAACCCCACACCACCCGGACAACGGACACACCATGTTCTTCGAGAAATACTTTGAAAGATGGAAGCTCCTGCTGGCCTTTCTCACCGGGGTCTGTTTCGTGGTGTATTTTATCCTCTTCCGGCCGCTCTCACAGAATGTCCACGGCATGGAAAAACAGCTTATTACCGAGAAGGAAAAGATTATCCTCAATTCCCGCTACGGATTCAATGCCTCCGAAATCTCCAAGACATACTTCCAGGCCCGGGATGAAAACAGCCAGCTGGAGGAGTCACTGAAAACAATCAGGAACTACTTCCGTTTCTCGCCTCTGACCGTTGCCAGCAATGTCAATGAGGAATTCAAATATCTGGAATTCGACAGCGAGAGACGCCGACTCATTGCCCAGGTGGAGGTGATGGCTGAGCAGTCCGGCGTGATCGTCGATGCTGACCTCTCCAATGCCCTTCCCAATTTTTCCCGGGACGGATCGGATCCCCGGCTCCTCTGGGTGCAGCTCGAGTTGTTCCGGTTTATTCTCGAGACTGTGGTCTCGATTCGGGAGGTGGAGGTGATCAGGGTGCAGACCCCGGAAGTGAAGGCCTTCAAACAGGACCGTCAGGTGATTTCGCCGGTCCGCTGGTACGAGTTGCCGGCCCGCATTGAACTGACCGGCAGTGGCGACCGGTTGATGCAGTTTCTGAAATGCATCCCCCTCGCCGAGGAGGACCTGTGGAAGGCCTACGGAGTCAGGGTCCCCGACAAGCCGGCACTTTCAATCGAGTCGGCAATTATCACCCGGGAAACCAAGGACCCCGACCGGGCATTCCTCGACATCAGTATTTCGGGATTCGTGCAGATGACCAACCGGTTGACGGAGGTGCCCACACCATGAATGAACAGCTCTTCAGACCACTGCTCATCAACCTCTTCATGATGATAGGGGCCCTCACGATCTGCATCTACACCGTCCGTCAGCGGGAAGACAGCCCTGTCGTCGAAAAGCAGGTGACCTCAGCTTCCGTCACCTACACCAACGAGACATTCACCGAGCCGGTCCGGCAACTGATGAGTCTTCTGGCTCACGTCACCTCCTCCAATCAGCCACCGGTGGCCTACAACCCGTTCTTCACCACCAATTACGTCCCGCCTCCCCCGCCGCCCAAAAAGCCGGAACCCAAACCCGAGCCCAAGCCCGAGCCGCCGCCGCCGCCAAAATTCAAGGACGTGGAACTCACCTTTCAGGGTATCATGAAAACCAGCACCGGACGCCAGTACGCCTACATCCGCTCCGGCGAAAAATCCGCAAGGACAGCTATCGGCGACAGCATCGGGGACGGTCTCGTTCTGGAGGCCATGGATGCCGCCAGTGTGACCCTCAGGCATTCCAGTGGCGAAGTCTTCGAAGTTCCCTTCAATCAGGCGACGACTCTGAAGATCCCACTCAACAACGGCGGCGGCGAATGAAACTGTCCATCCAGGATAACGAGCTGGGGAAGCAGCTCATGAAGGAAGGGCTGATCACCTCGCGAAACCTTGATTCAGCCATGAAGCGGGCCATGCGTCAGGGGGATACTCTGGCCCGCGCCATCACCGATCTCAAGATCCTCGATGAAGAGGTGGTCTATCAGTACCTGGCACGGATCCGTCACCTCGAGTTCATGCGGCTCAGTAAACAGGACCTCGACCCGGCTCTGCTCACAAAATTCCCCACAAAACTCATATTCCATTACCGCTGCCTTCCTGTCCGGGATGAAAAGGGCCAGTTGGTTATCGCTTTCTCCGATCCGCCGCCTCTGAGTGAGCAGGGAAACCTCCGTCTCGTGCTGGGAAAAAGACTGCGGATCGTCATCGCCACCCCCGGGGATATTCAGAATATCCTCCGCGATCACTTCGGTATCGGTGCCGAAATGATCCAGAAGCTGGGGGATGACAAGGAGGATGAGGAATCCATCTTCGGCAATGTCCACGACCTTGAGTCTACCGGATCCGTCGGCAGGGTCATGGAAGCCAGTCTTGCGGATTTTGTCGACCAGATCCTGTCCGAGGCACTCCGTCTGGGGGCCACAGACATCCATCTCGAGCCTTACCAGAAGTCCGTCAGGCTTCGATACCGCATCGACGGGGTGCTCGAAGCCGTTCCTGTGCCGGACTCCATGAAAAAAATTTACGGGGCTGTTGTCTCCCGCTTCAAGATCCTCGCCAATGCCGATATTTCAGAAAAGCGGGTGCCCCAGGATGGTCGACTGTCCCTGAAAAGTCACGGCCGTGAGATTGATCTGCGGCTTTCCACTATCCCGACGAACTACGGGGAAGGCATCTGCCTCCGCATTCTCGGGCGGGAGAACCTCTTTCTCGAACTGGGTGATATCGGACTGGACTCATACCAGAAGGATATTTTCGTCCAGATTGGTCAGCTCCCGAATGGCCTCGTGCTGATCACCGGCCCCACCGGCAGCGGCAAGACCACCACCCTTTATGCCCTGCTCAACCGGATGAATGAGGTGGGCCGGAAAATCATCACTATTGAGGACCCGGTTGAATACCAGCTCGAGGGCGTCGCCCAGATCAATATCCGCGATGAAATCGGTCTGACTTTTGCCCGTGGACTGCGTTCCATACTGCGGCATGACCCGGATATCATTCTTGTCGGGGAAATCCGCGATGAGGAAACTGCCGGTATTTCGGTCCGCGCCGCCCAGACTGGGCACATGGTGCTGACGACTCTCCACACAAATGACAGTATTTCCGCGGTGACCCGTCTGATGGAAATGCGGGTGGATCCCCATCTCCTCGGGTCCAGCCTTGTCGCCAGTGTCGCCCAGCGACTGGCTCAGCGACTTTGCCGGAGCTGTCGGCGCCCCATGGAAATAATTCCCTCGCGGGTGGCAGGGGAAATGGCGGGCGCTCTCAATCTTTCCGAAGATGAACTCAGCGCCTTTGAGTCAACCGGCTGTCCTGAATGCCAGCAGCGGGGATATTCGGGGCGGGTCGGGATCTACGAAATCTTCATCCCGAACGAGGATACCGTCGACATCATCGACTTCGGCATCAAATCCGGAAGGCTCCGGGACCATGCATGGAAGAGTGGGTGGCGGCCCATGCGCCACACCGCGTGGCAGAAGGTCCGCGATGGCGTTATTTCCATCGCCGAGTTGGACCGCCTGACCCGCCGCCTCCAGACCGGCAGCGATACGGCCTGATCCCCGCCATCATATCACTGTCGTCATTCAATTGATTTTGTCTCCAGTGAAGTTGGGAAGTTGTCCGGGATGTCAATGGAGACATTGCCGGTGGCTGCCCACTCCGCACCCCGCTGCAGCACAGTGACGAAGCCGACACACCGCATGGAGTAGTCGGCATGCCCCATGGGGGTATGAAAAATCCGTCCTTTGCCGTAGTTGAGTGTCATCATGATCGGCTCATGCCGGCCGGTGCCGCCGGTCGTCGGATCGGACCACGCCGTGGCCAGAATATCCATGTTCTCCGCCGGGCCACGCAGACGGTCGTAAAGCTCGTCTCTGGTATGCAGCCACATCAGTGGCATTCCGCGGGTGATCGGATGCCGGGCATCGCGGATCTGGATCTGGAATTCATGCTGGCGACCATGGCTGCCCCCTCTGCCGGGAGTCCCGTCCCGCACAAGGCAGCAGTCAGTGAAATAGACATACGGGCCGTCCTCTTCGGTGCGGCCGCCCCATCCGCCAAGGCCGATCATCCGGTTGTATTCGCCCCATTCGCGGAATGAATTATTCGCCGCATGCACGATGACAAGGCCGCCGCCGTCGCTCACAAATTGTGTGAAATGCTGCCTGACGGATTCAGGCCACAGGTCTCCATTGTAATTCGAAATGATCACATCATAGCCGCTGAAATCGGGGTTCCAGCCGGACATGTCCTCGCCCTTCCCGGGGGAGGTGGTGACGTCGACAGAGAATTTCCCGGTGGACATGAGGGCTTTGACCATGATGGGGGTGGTCACTCTCCACTGGTGGTTGTTCTGACCATCGATCACCATCGCCCTGACAGTGCCGGAATCCCCGGCAGATGCCAGGCCATGGACGGACATCAGAAGGCATGCGGTGAACAGAAACCGGAAAAATGACGAAACTGAGCGGTAGCGGCTGTTTTGCATCGGGATATTCATGGTGAAGGCCCGATCATTGCAATTTCCTCCTCAAGTTTCAAGCAGTCCCGTGGTATAAAGAATGTATGAAGCCGATACGATCCGCGCACGGGCGTTGCCGCAGGACTTTTCTCAAGAGTGTTGGAGTCAGCCTGACCCTGCCGTGGATGGAGAGTCTCCCGGCCTCAGCTCCCGACAAAGGGAAGGCATCCGGTAACCCGAAGCCCAGGTTCGCCTGCATTTATGTCCCGAACGGGGTCAACATTATGAAATGGATGCCGGACGGGTCGGGGACCGATTATGCCATGTCTCCGACACTGAAATGCCTCGAACCACATCGCCGCAAATTTTCGGTGCTGAGCGGACTCGGGCACCCGAACAGCCGCGGAGGCCACGCCGGAGCCGATACTTTCCTCACCGGCGCAGATCTCGAGGCAACTCCCGGATATGACTACCGGAACTCCATTTCCATCGACCAGGTCGCAGCCGAAGTCACCGGACTCGAGACGCGTTTCCCATCACTTGAGCTTTCCAGCGATGGCGGAACCGGAAAACCCGGGCACTCGCACACCCTGGCTTTTTCGCTGAATGCGGTGCCGCTTCCCACCGAGAAAAGTCCAAGGGCTGTCTTCGAACGACTGTTTGTGGATGACTCGGACTCCTCGAGGGCGGCCATGGAAAGGCGGTTCCGCGAAGACCGCAGCATCCTGGACACGGTCCTCGAGCAGGTGCAGTCCCTGAACCGCCGGCTGCCCGCCAATGACCGCGACAGGCTTGATGACTACCTGACCTCCGTGCGAGAGGTGGAAAAGCGGGTGATTCGGGCTGAATCATGGATGGATGTCCCCAGGGAAAGTATCCCGGAAGGGGATTTGAAACTTGGAGCACGCCCCTACGAACGCGGTGACAGGCAATCCTGGATCCGCACCATGTACGATCTGATGTTCCTGGCCTTCCAGACGGATTCCACACGCGTCAGCACTTTTCAGATCGGGCGTGAGGCCTCGGGTGGCTACTATTCGGAACTCGGCCTCAATGCCAATCATCATGAACTGTCCCATCACGGCGGGGATGAATCCATGCTCGACGGCCTTTTCCGCATCGATTCATTCCTTCTGGAGCAGTTCGGATACTTCATGACGCGGCTTTCAGAATACAGCGAAGGGGACACTTCGTTGCTCGACCAGACAATGATTGTCTACGGGAGCGGGATGAACAGCGGAGAGGGCGGGGGACATTCACCCAAAAATCTTCCGCTCCTCTTTGCCGGCGGCGGGGCATTGGGAATTCGTCAGGGCGCTCATCACGCTTTTGATGATTCATCAACCGGATCCGTGCCGTTGTCCAATCTCTATCTCACCATTATCCGGAGCATGGGCATAGACCTGCCGTCATTTCAGGATTCCACCGGGGTCATGTCACAACTGATTGTCTGATCCTCCAGTCATGCCGCCATCGAATAAAATATTTTCCTTTTCGTGGGCACTGCCGGTGCGTGAATGGAAATGTATCAGGCGAACTGTCTTCATACTGCTGCTTGGCATTCGAATCCCCGCCTCCATGGCTGTTTCACAGTCCGGGACGGGTGATCAGGCAGACTCATTCTCCTTCTCCATCGTTCAGGATTTTGCCCGCGACTATTGCCTCCATTGTCACGGTCCGGACAAACAGAAGGGCGATTTCCGAATCGACCTCCTCACCGATGATTTTTCGTCTCCGTCCAATGCCGGAAAATGGGTGGAGGTCATGGATAATCTCAACGGG
>JAUIAG010000126.1 GCA_030425355.1 Verrucomicrobiia bacterium | reverse complement strand
CGGATGCGCCTGATCTACCCGAAGGAGAAAATGGCCGAAATTCTGGAGAAATTCGAAGAGGAGGAAGCCAATGGCAACACCGGATACAGGGAAAGGTTTCTGAATGACCAGCGGCGTCGGATGTATGACCTCTCCGAGTTCGTGAAGGAGATCAAGCAGCGTTTTTCGCGCTGGTATAATAAGAACAACGACAGGACCGGGACGTTGTGGGACAGCCGGTTCCGGAGTGTCGTTGTGGAGGGAAGTGAGAATGCGCTGCTGCATGTTGCGGCATATATCGAACTGAACCCGGTGCGTGCAGGGATAGTGGGCCATCCACGCGATTACCGATGGTGTTCCTACGCCATGGCAGTTGCGGGCGGAAAGACGGCCCAGGCCGGGATCCGGAAGCTGATATCCGGACGCGGGAATCTGTTGGAGTGGAAGGCGGCAATGGCGGCGTATTCGAAGTATTTTGAAGACCGGAGCCATCAGCAGGCCCATCGGCGGAAGGCGGTTGACAGCAAGGAGAGGTTGAACTCTGCGACACCCGCGACAAAGGCCGCTCAGGAGCCCCCCCATCCGCTGCTGACGAGGGTTCGGTATTTCACCGAAGGAATAATTTTGGGAAGCAGCGGCTTCGTTGAGAATTTCTTTCAAACGGTTGCTGAACAATTTCGAAGACCGCCTCGACCCGCTCACGGGTTTCTTAATGCGGATTCATCAGCTGCGATGTATTCCTACAGGAGATTCCGATCCGGGAATCGTGTGAATTAGTTGGCGGCCAGAATAACCTCTCAATTCAGACGGATAGATCCCCAGGCAACTGATTCATCACTAAATGGCATGCCCTGACCCGGAACTATGTGCTCCGATTCACAGGGACTGACTCAGCGTGTACCCGAACCGTCAGGCCAATTGGCCTACAACTCCCGAATCCACTGTCAGAATCCATTTCTGCGCCCTCTGCCAACAAGGTGCCAGGCTCCTGCAAGCTCGTTGGTTCGGAGCATGGCACCAATAGCAAAATGGGAAGGTGCGTTGACTGGGGGTGGGCCTGGATTCAATACTGGGGGCATGAATGGTGATCAACTGAGTGCCTTTGAGAAGCGCCGATATGCGCGTCACCTGATTCTGCCGGAGGTGGGTGTTGAAGGGCAGCGGAGCCTTCTTTCGGCGCGCGTACTATGCATTGGAGCCGGCGGACTGGGATCGCCGGTGCTTATGTATCTGGCGGCGGCGGGCGTCGGTCATATCGGGCTGGTTGAATTCGACAGGGTCGACGAATCGAATCTGCAGCGCCAGATTATCCATGGTCAGAGCGATGTGGGACAATTCAAGGGAGAGAGTGCACGCCGGAAGATATTGGAGATAAACCCTGAATGCCACGTGGAGTGGATCAATGAATCGCTGCACAAGGGAAATGCGCTCGATCTGGTCCGGCGGTATGACCTGGTGATAGACGGGACTGACAATTTCCCCACCCGCTTTCTGGTGAATGACGCCTGTGTGATGGCCGGGAAGCCCAATGTCTACGGATCCATTTTCCGATTTGAGGGCCAGGCCAGTGTCTTTGCCCCGACGATGGGCGGACCATGCTACCGCTGTCTGTTTCCTGAGCCTCCGCCACCGGGAGCGGTTCCAAGCTGCGCTGAAGGCGGGGTGCTGGGGGTCCTGCCCGGCATCATCGGATCGATCCAGGCGAATGAGGCGATAAAACTGATCATCGGCAAGGGTGAGCCCCTGATAAACCGCCTGCTGGTGATGGACTCGCTGGGGATGGAGTTCCGCATCTTGAAAATCCAGCGGGATCCCGGCTGCGCGATGTGTGGCAACCATCCTACAATAACCGAGTTGATGGAATACACCGGCTATTGTTCGCTGCCTCATCACGAAACCGATGCTGTGACGGACAGTTCCCGGGAAGGGGTATCGCCTCTGGAGATCTCTCTGGAGGCCCTCAGAGATCAGGTGATGGCCCCGGACTGCAACACCACCATCCTTGATGTCCGCGAGCCGGGAGAGCACGCGATCTGTCATATCGAGGGAGCCCGGCTGGTGCCCCTTGGCCGCCTTGCCGAGGCCCTGGAGGGTATGGATCCTTCAGCACGCTATCTTGTTCACTGCAAGTCAGGGAAACGGTCAATGGAGGCAGTCGAGCTGATGCGGGCCAGAGGATTCACCCAGGCGTGGTCAGTCCGCGGAGGAATAATTGCGTGGGCGGAAGAATTTGATTCGTCAATGACCACCTACTAGCTTACAATGGCAATTTAGCGCCATGGCACCTTGTGAATTGCGCCTGGCCCTGATGAGTTCGCCGATCACACACGACTCATTTCAATTTTTTTGAATCAGCACGAATGCAACCGCGAAGGATAGCTCGGGAAAAGGCACTCCAGTTCCTGTTCCAGTATGAAATCAACCGCCCTGACAATCTGGAAGAGGCGCTGCAGACATTCTGGGAAAGCCAGAGGATGTCCGCTGCCCGCAAGGCCGTAAAGGGACCGACATACGGACAGGAGCTTGAACTGCCGCCCCTCACCACGCGCGATGCCACCATCCAGACCTTCGCGGAGGCTCTCATAAGAGGGGCTATTGAAAATGCGGACGATGCGGATGAGGAAATACGGCGGCATGCACAGAACTGGGCACTGAGCCGCATTGCGACAGTTGACCGGTCCATACTCCGGCTGGCGATTCATGAGATCAAACACCGGATGGACATTCCGCCGGTGGTCTCCATCAATGAAGCGGTTGATCTGGCAAAGAAATATTCCACTGAAAAAAGCGGCCAATTTGTTAACGGGATCCTCGACAAGGTCAAGGAATCAGCCATGAGACCGGGGCGCACGGCCAGCGGGTCATTCTGATGACGACAGTGACGGTAAACGGCAGACTGGAAATTTATCACTGGAAAGCAGACTGCATCCACCTATCATGGGATAGAGTGGTGATTGCTTAAGATGTTTGCAGACTTACACCTCCATACTTTTTTTTCGGATGGCACTTTCAGTCCCGAGGAAGTGGTGGAGCGTGCCGGTGGGCTGGGTATCCGCGCCCTTGCGATAACCGACCACGACACACTGGAGGCCTGTCCGCGGGGGGAGAAAGCATGCCGTGAAGCCGGTATCGAGTTCGTCTATGGAACCGAACTGACTGCCGAGATTGGCGGCTCTGAGGTGCACATCCTCGGCTACTTTCTCGATTTCAATAACAGCGAGCTGCAGGAGAGAATTGCCGAATTTCGCGAAGCCCGACAGCAGCGCATCTACCAGATGGTCGAGCGGCTCCACAAGATGGGTGTTGAGATAGAGGCCGAGTCAGTCTTCGATGTGGCCAACTGCCGGAGTCCCGGCCGCCCTCATGTCGCGCGGACATTGGTCAAGGCGGGAGTGTGTCCGACTTACGATGCAGCCTTCAGCCGGTATCTTTATCAGGGGGGACCGGCGTGGGTGCCGAAGACCAGATTTCCCAGCGAACAGGCAATTGAACTGATTCACCGGGCAGGTGGGCTCGCCGTACTGGCTCATCCGGGACTGAACAAGCGGGATGACCTCATTGAGCCTCTCACGAATCAGGGACTGGATGGACTCGAGTGTTTTCATACCCGTCACAATGGCGTCCAGGCCCGCAAGTATTCGCGAATGGCCGGCGAGCTGAATCTGCTCATCTCCGGAGGTTCGGACTGCCACGGGTTCAGTAAAAACAAGCCATTGCTCGGAAAGGTGCGGCTGAACGAGCCATTGTTCAACAATCTCAAGGCAGCAGCCACACGCCCTGCCATGGATTAAAGGAAGACAGAGACCGGACCGGCTTTGTCACCGAAACACGCAGAGATCCACTTTCACTATGGGACTATTCCAGAAACTCAAACAGGGGCTGAAAAAGACCACCCAGAGCTTCACTCATGAACTCAAACGCATACTGTCGGGCTCGCCCCGCCTGGATGCCGACACCATGGAGGAGCTGGAGTATGTGATGATACAGGCTGATCTGGGTGTACGAACCACTCAGGAAATCCTCGCGGAGATACGCCGGACCTATGAATCCTCGGGGAAACAGAATTCCAACGCCCTGCAGGCCACACGCAACTACCTGATCCGGACACTTGAAAAATATGACCCGTCCCTTGAGCTGCAGCCTGAGGGTTTGACGGTGATCTGTCTTGTGGGAGTGAATGGCACCGGCAAGACAACTACCGCGGCAAGACTGGCCCACCGTCTCAAGCAGGATGGCCACAAGCCTTTTTTTGCGGCCTGTGACACCTTCCGTGCCGCAGCGATTGATCAGCTCAAGGAATGGAGCCGTCGACTCGACGTTCCGATAGTGGCCGGAAACTACGGTGCCGACCCTGCCGCTGTGGCCCATGACGCGCTTGTCTCAGCGAAAAAGCAGGGGGCGAACGTCCTTCTCATCGATACGGCCGGCCGACTGCACAACAAAACCAATCTGATGCGCGAGCTGGAAAAGGTCTACCGCGTCATCGACAAGCAGATGCCTGGCGCTCCGCATCACTCACTTCTGGTCCTTGATGCGACGACCGGCATGAATGCTCTTGTTCAGGCCAGAGAATTCCACAAAGCCGTCAATCTCAGCGGGCTGGTGGTGACCAAACTTGACGGCACCTCCAAAGGCGGAATGGTGATAGCCATCCAGAAGGAGCTGGGGATCCCCGTCAAGTTCATCGGCGTTGGAGAGCAGCCGGAAGATCTGCAGCCTTTTTCCGCCAACAACTTCGTCGATGCCCTCTTCCCGGAGGATGAGTGACGCCTCCTGATATTTTTCAGGATCCCTGAACTCCTCAAAGGGAATCCCCCCTTCCCAAACAGGCCGGATCATCGGTCCTGATAATTGACCCGGCGCAAAAAAGTGGAATATGACACCGCGCGGGCTATGCTGTGCGGATGAAAAATTCACCCGGAGCGTGGAGAAGAGTCAAGGCATCGGGCCTGTTTCTGGCGTTGCTCATCACTGGTCTCACCGCATTGGCGGGGAGCGGTGAACCACTGGATCCGACCGTCGCGCCGATGCGCGGCCTGATCGACCGGTACGCCGAGGACCTGGGAAATCTGGAGCGATTCTACGATGTTCGATTTTCCGAAACGACCTTTGAGCGGCTGCATCGATTCAATGCCGAGTATCAGCAGAGGTTGGGGGACGTGGATTTTTCATCTCTCGATCAGGCAGGAAAAGTCGATTACCTGCTTTTCAGGACGCATCTGGAATATGAGAGGAAGAATACGGCCAGTGAACGCACGCGCACAGCGGAAGCTCTGGCCATGGTGCCGTGGGTGAGACCGGTTGTTGAAATGATTGAGGCGAGACAGCGTGTGGAGCCCATGGATCCTGCAGCTGCCGCAGAAAACCTTCACGCCATCCATCAGGAGATAAAGGAATCACTCGACGAATGGCGGCAATCGGACACCACCGCCATCAGTCCCACCCTGGCGAACCGCACAGCCGGCATTCTGGACCAGCTCAATCGTCATCTCAGGGAATGGGTTGGATTTTATGATGGATATCATCCGGCTTTCTCATGGTGGGTTTCCCGCACAGCCGAGGCAGTGAGATCATCCATCGATGACTGCGCTCAATGGCTTCGGAAAAACGTCGCGGGATATCGGGATGGCGAGGACCCACCCCTGCTGGGTGACCCGATAGGCCGGGAGGCCCTTCTCGACGCCCTTCAAAAAGAGTGGATTCCCTATACACCGGAGGAACTCGTCGAGATTGCCCGCAGCGAAATGGCGTGGTGCCTCAATGAACGGCGGAAGGCGGCACGCGAGCTTGGATTCGGGGATGACTGGAAAGCCGCACAGGATCACGTGAAAACCCTGCACGTGGCTCCCGGCGAACAACCACAGCTCATTCGCGAACTGGCACTTGAAGCGGAGAAGTTCCTCGATGACCGGGAGCTTCTGACCATCCCCGAGGTGGCCCGTGAAACCTGGCGGATGCGCATGATGTCCCCGGAGCGCCAGAAGGTGAATCCATATTTCACGGGAGGCGAAGTCATCTCCGTGTCCTTCCCGACAGCGGAGATGTCACATGACCACAAGTTGATGAGCATGCGGGGGAATAACATCCATTTCTCACGGGCCACTGTGCATCATGAGCTGATTCCCGGCCATCACCTGCAGCTCTACATGGCCGAACGCTACAACGCACACCGAAAACTTTTCCGCACTCCGTTCCTGATTGAGGGGTGGGCTCTGTACTGGGAGATGCTTCTGTGGGATCTCGATTTTGCTCACGGACCAGAGGATCGCATTGGGATGCTGTTCTGGCGCTCCCATCGGTGTGCCAGGATAATCTTTTCACTGAGTTTCCACCTGGGAACCATGTCGCCACAGGAATGCATCGACTACCTTGTGGAAAACGTGGGCCATGAAGTGAGGAACGCCACAGCTGAAGTCCGCCGATCCATCCAGGGCGGATACAGTCCTCTCTATCAGGCAGCCTACATGCTCGGAGGGCTCCAGCTGCGCCAGCTCTCCCGTGAGCTGGTGGATGGGCAGGGATGGTCTCCAAGGAAATTTCATGACGCGGTGCTTCGGGAAAATTCCATTCCGGTGGAACTGATTCGTGCCTCCCTGAGTGACGGGGCTATCGGTCCGGAGAGCAGTTCCAACTGGCGGTTTTATCCCCGGAATGTCATTGAAGCAGAGGCCGGATCCGCTGCACCCGCTAAAGAGAGAGTCACGACCCGGCACGATTCTGAGGAAGGAGGGAAGAAAGTGGCAGTTGCCACGGATTCGGGAACCCGCCCACGGGCCTATCGTGCACAGGTTGAGCCAAAGTGGTTCGGGAATAATTCAAAGTTCTGGTACAGGGTGGAGACGGCCGATGACCGATTCGAATTCGTGACAGTCGACGCCGAGGCGGGAACCCGCCGCCCGAGCTTTGATCACCAGGCAGTGGCCGCACTCATCGGAAAGGAGACCGGCAAAGCCTATGCTGCGGATCAGTTGCCGGTGGATTCCCTTGAGTTCAGCGAGGATGGAAAAACCATAACTCTGCTGGGCCCCGAAGGCGGGTGGATTCTCGACACGGAAAACGGCAGCATCAAAGCGGCGGGGAACCACTCCGATATCGGCCTCGCCAAATATGATGAAATGCAGCCTTCAGGGGCTAATGGTCCGGAAACGGAAATCCGATTTGTGAACAACCTCAAGGAGACCGTGCAGATTTTCTGGGTGGATTCGGAGGGTGAGCGCAGACATTACCACGATGTCGATCCGGAGGGCAGCATTACGCAGCATACATACGCCGGTCATTCATGGGCAGTGTTCACCGGGGACGGGGAGTTCGCCGGCTGCTTTATCGCCACGGCCAGGCCGGGGACTGCCTATCTCGACGACTCGGCGATGGTTTCGCGGGAGAACCGCCGCAGGAGATCCGGTCCGCGAGGGGCCGCAGATTCAGAGGACAGGGTTCAGGGGGTAGTTTCGCCCGACGGGCGCTGGCGCGCCTTTACCCGCGATCACAATCTTTTTGTCGAGGACCAGGGCAATGGCGCCATCCTCCAGCTGACAAGCGATGGCGATGAGGATGACTCCTACCAGCAGAATGGCCAGCGTGAGAAATTCATGGGAATGCGATATGACTTCGAAGGATACCCTGAATGGCAGCCACGGGCGTGGTGGTCACCCGATTCCAGGCACCTCATAGCCATGAAAACGACCAGAGTGCCGGAGAGACTGGTGCACATGGTTCAGTCCTCACCGAAGGACCAGCTGCAGCCGCAGCTGCACACCATTCCGTATTTCAAGCCTGGTGATCCCATCCCTGTTGAAAAACCTCACCTCTTTGATGTGGTCAATGGGCGTGAAATTCCGGTGGATGACGGATTATTTCCGACGCCGTGGAGTCTGAGCCGGATGGATTGGCTGCCCGATTCCAGTGAGTTCCTTTTTGTCTACAATCAACGGGGTCATCAGGTCATGCGGCTGATCGCCATTGATGGAAAGACTGGGAACACGCGGGCTGTCATTGATGAAACATGCGGGACCTTTTTTGACTATGCCGGGAAATTTTTCCTGCGGTTGATACCTGAAACGGGTGAGGCGCTCTGGATGAGTGAGCGCAGCGGTTGGAATCATCTGTATCTGTATGATATCGCTTCCGGCTCGCTGAAAAATGCAGTCACATCCGGGCCGTTCGTGGTGCGGGGCGTGGAGCGTGTTGATGTGCAGGACAGATCGATACTGCTCACCGCTGGCGGATTGAACAGCAGCGAGGATCCCTATTTTGTCCATTACTGCCGGGTGAATTTTGACGGCAGTGGATTTATGCAGTTGACCGGAGGTGACGGGACTCATCGTATAACACCATCGCCGGACGGCCGTTTCTTTATTGATGAATGGTCGCGCGTGGACATGGCACCGGTCCACCAGCTGCGCGACTTTTCAACCGGGGCATTGATTACCACACTGGAGACAGGCACCACCGCGGCCTTCCAGCATGCCGGTCAATCCCTGCCGGACCGATTCACAGCTCCGGGACGGGATGGCATCACGCCCATCCATGGGATTATCCACTGGCCGGATCAAATGGAGCCCGGGAAAACCTATCCTGTCATAGAAAGCATCTACGCCGGGCCTCATTCCGCTCACGTCCCGAAAAGCTTCCGGAACACCTATCGTCAGAAGGAACTGGCCAACCTTGGCTTCATTGTGGTGCAGATCGACGGCATGGGAACCAGTCACCGGTCCAAGGCATTCCACGATGTGTGCTGGAAGAATATTGCGGATGCCGGGTTCCCCGACAGGATCGCCTGGATCAGGGCAGCGGCACGCGAGTTCCCGGTGATGGACATTTCAAAGGTCGGCATATACGGAGGCAGCGCCGGTGGACAGAATGCTCTGGCCGCACTGCTGCAGCACGGGGATTTCTACACCGCTGGAGTTGCTGATTGCGGCTGTCACGATAACCGCATGGACAAGATCTGGTGGAATGAACTGTGGATGAGCTATCCGATTGATGATCATTATGAAGCGCAGTCAAATGTCACCCTCGCCCCCGCGCTCAAGGGCGATCTGCTGCTGCTTGTCGGTGAACTCGACAAGAATGTGGATCCGGCTTCAACCATGCAGGTCGTCAACAGCCTCATAGAGGCGGACAGGGACTTCGAAATGCTGATGATGCCGAATACCGGCCATGGAGCCGCCGGATCCGCTTACGGGTGGAGAAAGCTTGAAAGATTTTTCCAGGAGCACATGCTGGGGAGATAGGGCCATCATGATTGGCGGCAGCCTCGCCCCAAAGCATGGTGGTCACAATTCAGCCACAGGGGCCGGTCGGACTTCTGGCGCAGTCAATCAGCCCGCATCTGAATCGGGAGATGATTCGATCACGGCTTCGGCGTATCCATGATAGGCACTCCAGAAATCCCGCGCCATGGAGTCGGGGAAAACATGAAATGCCCCGTTCTCCAGTGCCTTGATGATGGCATCCGCCACCAATGATGGAGGCTCGGCCATATCCCCGAGCCCTGCGGTCCGGGCCATTTCAGTATCGATCGGACCGGGGTGGACACTGACCACCGCAGTCCCCTGCCCTGACAGCTTTTCCTTCAGTCCCTGAGTAATGGAATAGGCAGCGGCCTTGGAGGCGGAGTAGGTGGCGAAGTCCGGAAAGCACTTGATGGATGCGACGGAATTCAGCTGAACCAGAGCGCCGCCACCGTTGGCTTTCAGCACTGGAGCAAATGCCTGAGCCACACGGATGAGACCGAAGACATTGACTTCCATCTCCTTCTGAAGACTGCTGAGTGCATTGGAGTCGAGCGCCGAAGCAACCTGCAACATCCCCGCGTTGTTGACGACAAGGTCAACATCCGATGCCATGGAAGCCGCTGCCATGATCGTTTCCGGCTTCTCAAGGTCGAGATGCAGCGGGTGAACGCGGTCGCCGTAGCGATCGGCCAGCTCACCGGCTGACTCAATACGCCTCACTGCGGCATAGACCCTCGCCGCTCCAGCTTCAAGTAAAGCCTCTGCAATCGCCCTGCCTATTCCACGGTTTGCACCGGTAACCAGTGCCCTGCTGTCCTTGATTTTCATCTTCATTTCCTTTCCTTCAATTTCATGGAGTTTTTTTGAGAGGGCGGACCTGAACCAACCGGTCAAGACCGCTGATTAAATCATTCACGCAGTCTCCTCTCCCCCAAGGAGTTCCAATTCGGCCACTTTGAGTGCGCTTTCGAGCACTGCACCGGAATCCATCACCCGCCCAACCAGGGCAATTCCCTGAGTCAGGCATATGAGCGCCCGCGCCAGATGCCGGGGAGTAGTCCGCAGCCTTATCTCCTGATTCTCCTCCGCCTTGGCAATTGCTTCAGTAAAGACATCCTCCACTTTCTGCAGACTTCGACCCAATGCCTGCGCCATCTCGTGGTCCGATGTGCTGAAATCCGCGATGGCTGTCCCGATAAAACACCCCTTGCTGCAGGGTTGGCTGTGGTCCTCCACCCACTTGCGGAGCAGCCACCGAATTTTGCGAAGAACCGGCCCGGTCGATGTGTCCATCAGCGCGCACCGTATCTCGGAAATCATCGAATCACTATAGGATTCCAATGCCCGCAGAAAAACCGAGCGCTTGTTCCCAAACGTGTCGTAAAGACTCTTGCGGCCAATACCCATCGCCCGTGTCAGATCGGATATGCTCGCCCCCTCAAATCCATGTGCCCAAAACACCTCCATGGCCCGCCGCAATACAATGTCCGGATCAAAATTCTTGCATGGACCAGGTCTCATGCAGGAATCCTACCATCGTAAACCGATCAGTCAAGGATCCGGGTTTTAATATTTTTAATTCGTTACATATCGATGTGTCTGTCCCTGCGGAAGGGTCTGTCCCTGCGGAAGGGTCTGTCCCTGCGGAAGGGTCTGTCCCTGCGGAAGGGTCTGTCCCTGCGGAAGGGTCTGGCACGAAAAAACCGGCCGGGGCCGGTTTCAGCTGATTGATTCCATGATTTTGATTTATTTGGAGAATCAGGAATCAGGAATCAGGAATCAGAAATGGAAATGGGGATGAGTGAAAGGGATTGGTCACATGTCCTCGAAGATTTTGGTGTTTGGCTTGATATCGCCGACTGGTTTATCGCAGATGGCGTATGGAGGCTCACCTATGGGCTGGATGTGATAGGTTTCCCCGGCGGCCGGAGTCGGCATTTTGGATCCCTTGAGGTATTGGGCAATGTCCTCCTCAGCGGGGACATCGCCTTCATTTTTCTTGTATTCGATGGCCCAGTTGAGTTTGGCGGTATCGATGAGGCGGAGGTTGTTCTTGATCACAGTGACCTTGGAGGCACCCATTTGTCGTGTGAAGTTGGGCGCAGCCATGGCGACGAGCATCGCGATGATGCCGACTACGATCATGATTTCGATGAGGGTGAAACCTCCACGTCTGTTGAGAGATATGTTCATAAGCTTTGCAAATTGGTTGAGTGGATTCCAGGTGCCGGATCCGGCGGTCCCTGCGGGTGAAGCCATGAGGCTGGAAACCGCAGGGGGACTCCTATCCGTTCAACGACTTCCCGGCGCACTGACTTAAATCATGACACGATGCCTTGGAATCAGCCAATGTATCTAAACACCGGTAATGAGAGATTGTTATGCGAAATCTGCGGATAAAACAAATTTTTTACCGGCGAAGAGTGTCTTTAAACTGGGCAGTTTCGGGTTGCAGTGGCGGTCGAACCAGATTTTGGTTGAGAAAATCGTTCAAAAGGGGATAGTTTCGCGCTCCGATGCGAAAGGTGAAAGTGGCAATAATTGGCGGCGGCACCGTTGGTGGCGGGGTATGGCAGGCCCTGCAGAAAAACGGCGCACTGATCGCTGCCCGGTGCGGGTATGAAATTGAGGTGAACCACGTGGTGGTTCGGGATCCGGCCAAAAAGCGTCCGGTTCGGATTCCGAAGCGGGTTCTTTCCACTGACTGGCGGGCGGCGGTCATGGATCCGCAGACAGATATTGTGGTGGAGCTGGTGGGCGGATTGGAGACCGCGGAGGAGATTGTGAGCACCTCACTGAAACAGCGGAAGCCAGTCATCAGTGCGAACAAGGCCCTGCTTTCAGCCCGCGGCGCGGCCCTGTGGAAACTGGCGAGGAAGCACGGGACTCACCTGTATTTTGAGGCGAGTGTGGCTGGCGGGATTCCGATCATCAAGGTTTTGCGGGAGAGTCTGGTTGCCAACCGAATCACCGACATCTATGCCATCGCCAATGGCACCTGCAATTACATCCTGACCAAAATGGCCAGGGAGGGACGGGCCTTTGACGAAATTCTGAAGGAGGCTCAGGATCTGGGATACGCCGAGGCGGAACCGTCACTGGATGTCGACGGGCTGGATGCCATGCACAAAACCGGTATCATGGGGTCCATCCTCTCGGGATTCTGGGTACCTGAAAAATCGATCTTCGTGAAGGGGATACGTGACATCAGCCCCATGGACCTGCAGTTCGCGGACTGGCTGGGATACACCATCAAGCTGATCGGATCGATCCGATGCATGCATTCGGAGAAAGACCAGAAGGATGGCTGGAAAAGGCCGGTGCTGGAACTCTCGGTTGAACCGACACTTGTGCCGAAGAGCCACGTGCTGGCGAGCGTCGACGGGGTATTCAACGCGGTTTTTGTCAAAGGGGATGTGGTTGGGGAGTCTCTTTATTATGGCCGTGGGGCCGGTCAGGACGCCACAGCCAGTTCAGTGATCAGCGATATTGTGGACGCGGCCTGCGATCTGCATCAGGAATATGAATACACCCTGGCACCTTTTGAGGCATTTGCGGAATCCGGCGTGGTTCGCAGCCACGCGGACTGTGTTGCCAACTATTTCATCCGTCTGGAGGCGACCAACCGCCCTGGAACCATGGCCCAGGTGACTTCAATTCTTGCCGAGCATCAGATTGGGATCTCGAGCTGTATCCAGCCTGAAAATCACGTGGGAGAGACCGTGCCCCTGATGCTGATGGTGGATCAGGCGCCATTTTCAGTCTTCAGCAGGGCTCTGACTCAGCTTGGGCGCTTGAAGGTGGTCCGATCCAGGCCTGTTTACTTCAGGGTCGGGTCATTCGAATGAAGCAACACGATGGCGTCGTGATGGTGAATCTTTGACTTGTGACCCGTCATGGCTGCATGGATAGTGAAAAGTGAGAATGAAGAGTGCACCGAATGACTGGCCTGGAGTGGTCCGGGCCTATGCTGAATACCTTCCAGTTGACGATTCGACCCCTGTGATCACCATCCAGGAGGGCAACACGCCGTTGATTCCCGTCCCGAATTTTGTCGAGAAAATTGGTGGGAGATTTTCCCTTTTTCTGAAATACGAGGCGCTCAATCCCACCTGTTCCTTCAAGGACCGCGGAATGACCATGGCCATGACAAAGGCCGTGGAGCGTGGGGCAAAAGTTGTCGTTTGCGCGAGCACCGGAAATACCTCGGCAGCAGCGGCAGCCTATGCGGCACGCGCAGGAGTGAAATGTGCGGTACTGATCCCTGACGGGAAGATTGCCCTCGGCAAGCTGGCCCAGGCGCTGATGTATGGCGCACAGACGGTGGCTATCCGGGGCAACTTTGACCAGGCTTTGAATATCGTGAGGCAGCTTGGCGAAGACCCGGAAATCGAAATCGTCAACAGCATCAACCCATACCGGATTGAAGGCCAGAAGACCGCCGCCTTCGAGATCTGCGACCAGCTTGGACGCGCCCCGGACTTTCATTTTATTCCTGTCGGCAACGCCGGAAATATCACCGCGTACTGGAAAGGATTTCTCGAATACCACAAGGCTGGCAAATGTTCCTCACTGCCGAGGATGTTCGGGTTCCAGGCGGCAGGATCTGCTCCGATCGTGGAGGGCCACCCGATAGAGAATCCGGAGACAGTGGCCACGGCCATTCGCATCGGCAACCCGGCAAGCTGGCAGGGAGCCCTTGATGCACGGGATCAGTCCAATGGATTTATCGGCAAAGTGACCGACGAGGAAATACTGGAAGCTTACAAGCTTATTGCACGAACAGAGGGGATTCTGGTGGAGCCTGCATGTGCGGCACCACTGGCCGGATTGATAAAAACCCTGAAAAATCAGCCGGGGGTCATCCCGGCTGATGCAGTGATTACCGCAACCATGACCGGTCATGGACTCAAAGACCCCGACACCGCTATTTCAGCTTCCGGATTTGAACCTGTTCGCACTGATGCGACCCATGAGGCCGTGCTCGCGGCACTGAAATCCTGATGGTTCCGGAGGTGGGTTCCGTAGTCACCGCAGACACAGACTG
>JAUIAG010000466.1 GCA_030425355.1 Verrucomicrobiia bacterium | reverse complement strand
CGCACCCCCTGTTCTGGCCGCCAGACTCCTCACGGCCACTCCTCACAACGAACCCCTCCCACCAATTGATTTCCGTATTGCCACCACACTGGCCACCAATGCGCTCCTCGAAGGAAAGACACCGCCGGTGACGCTCTTCACCACCCCGGGACTCCAACACCTTCTTCACATTCATACCCAGCAGAGGGACGACCTCTTCAGCCTGTCTCCCCGTCGGCGCACACTCCTTCCGGACCACGTTTTCGAAGTCCCCGGCCGTATCGACGCCCACGGGCACACTCTCCAGCCTCTCCGTCTCAGCCGGGAAAAACAGTCCGAATGGGCGGAACACGCCCGCACACACAGGCACGCAGCTGTGTGCCTGATCCACAGCGCCCGCTTCCCGGACATGGAAACGCAGCTGGCCGGGGAACTGATGCAGCTGGGGTATGAGACGGTCTCGGTTTCCAGTCGGCTTTGGCCGTTCATGAACATGCTGGAGAGAGCCGAGACATCCGTGGTGAATGCCAGTCTGAAGCCGGTGATGGACGACTACCTTTCGCGGATACGCGACAGTGGACGTGGACACGAAATCGGCATCATGACCAGCAGCGGGAGCATTCAGGATGAGGAGCATTTTGAAGCCAAGGATTCACTGATAAGTGGACCGGCTGGCGGTGTGGTGGGAGTCGGGTGGGTTGCCGCAATGACCGGTCGCCGCCGTGCCATCGGACTGGACATCGGCGGAACCAGCACGGACGTCTGCCGTCTGGAGGGGGCGCCCGGACTTCAGTTCGAGCACCGGGTCGGGCCTGCACGGATTGTCGGGCCGTCGGTGAGGATTGAAACAGTCGCGGCAGGAGGCGGGTCTATCTGCGGTTATCGCGACGGCGCCCTTCATGTGGGACCGGAAAGTGCGGGGTCCCGTCCTGGTCCCGCCTGCTATGGATTTGGAGGCCCTCTGACGCTGACCGACATCAACCTGCTGCTGGGGAGGATGCGGCCGGAGGAATTCGGTATTCCCGTTGATCCGCAGTGCTCGCGACTGGCACTGCAGCCGGTGATTGAAGCCATTGAGGCGGACCGCGGATATCCGGAGGATGAGGAGGCACTGCTCCTGGGATTTCTGGAGATTGCCAACGAGAACATGGCTGCAGCCATTCGGACGATCAGCGTGCGTGAGGGATATGACCCGGCTGACTACACCCTTGTGGCTTTCGGAGGTGCCGGAGGGCTCCATGGCTGCGATGTCGCCGATAAACTGGGGATTCGCGAAGTTCTGTGTCCGGAAGATGCCGGCATTCTCAGTGCCCGGGGCCTGCAGAAGGCCCCCGAACAGTCCATCCACGCCGAACAACTGCGACTTCGACTCGACACGCCCGGAGCCGGGACGCTGCTCCGGAACAGGCTGAGTGACCTGGAAAAAAAGGCCCTCGATGAACTTGAAGCCCGCAGGGTCGACGGGGCGCACATCGCCCGGCGTATGGCAGACATGCGCCTGCATGGGCAGGCAGCCAGCGAACTGGTGGATTTCACCGACTCCGCGGACCTGCCGGAACTCTTCCTCGACCGGTATCGGAGAGTTTATGGCTACACGCCGGCGGATCCGGTTCTGGAAGTGGTCACGCTTCGAGTGATCGGATCGGGATCCGGCGGGGAGCCGGATCAGGAGGTGTTCCCGGAAGCCGGCGGTTCGGGTTCGGGCAATGTGACCGACCTCCCGGGTACGGATTGGTTTCTGCCCCGGGAAGCGATGAAGGCCGGAGTCACTCTCGTGGGATCGGGGATAATTCAGGACCATTTCGCCACCATCCGGGTTCCGGCTGAATGGGCCGCCGTGAAGGGGTCACAAGGGACGATCCGTATTCAGAGAGCGGCAACTGATGCGGCTCTGCCTGAAAGAGCCCGGCGGATGCGGGTGGAGGCCCGGGACAGGGACCGACATACGGACACAGACACAAAACCGGGATTCAATCCGGTGGAAATGGAGATTTTCTCCAGTCGGTTCTCCGGGATTGCGGGCCAGATGGGCGAGGCCCTGAAACGGACAGCTTTATCCACCAATGTGAAGGAACGGATGGATTTCTCGTGTGCGGTTCTGGACCGGGACGGATATCTGGTGGCGAACGCACCGCATATTCCGGTGCATCTGGGAGCGATGGGCTATGCGGTGCGCAGTG
>JAUIAG010000465.1 GCA_030425355.1 Verrucomicrobiia bacterium | reverse complement strand
CTCAATTCAGGCGAGCATACCTTTCATGATCTTTCCATGGACATCGGTCAGACGGAAATAGCGCCCCTGGTAGCGATAGGTCAGCTTTTCGTGATCGATGCCGAGCAGATGGAGCATCGTGGCATGGAAATCGTGCACATGGACCGGATTCTCCGCGATGTTGTAACTGAGGTCGTCGGTGGCGCCATAGACCGTGCCTGGCTTCACGCCGCCTCCGGCCATCCAGAAGGAGAAACACCGGCCGTGGTGGTCGCGGCCGAAATTTTTCGGGTCGTATTTACCCTGGCAGTAATTGGTGCGGCCGAATTCCCCGCCCCAGACGACGAGGGTATCGTCGAGCATGCCGCGCCGTTTGAGGTCCTTGATGAGTGCTGCGGTGGGTTGATCCGTTTCGCGGGCCTGACCTGTGATGCCGCTGAATACCCCGCCGTGCTGGTCCCAGCCTGGGTGATACAGCTGAATAAAGCGAACCCCGCGTTCAGCGAGCCTCCGGGCCATGATGCAGTTGGCGGCATAGCTTCCGGGATTTCTCACATCCGGGCCATATTCATCGAGCACTGAGGGACTCTCGCCAGCAAGGTCCATGGCCTCGGGTATCGAGGTCTGCATACGGAACGCCATTTCGTACTGGTTGATGCGCGCTTCGAGCTCAGGATCTCCCGTGCGGGCGGATGTTTCCCGGTGAAGGTCGCCGAGCCCGTCGAGAAGGGCTCTTCTTGCCTCGTGGCTGATGCCGTCAGGGTTGTTCAAATACAGGATCGGGTCCTTGCCACTTCGAAAGCGGACCCCCTGGTGGCGGGATGGCAGGAAACCGTTGCCCCAGAGTCGCGAGAAAAGTGGCTGTCCGCCCTTGTCCTTGGTGACCATGACCACGAAGGAGGGAAGGTTGTCATTGCTGCTGCCCAGACCGTAGTCCAGCCATGCACCAATGCTGGGGCGTCCGGGAAACTGCGAGCCCGTCTGCATGAAGGTCACGCCCGGGCCGTGGTTGATGGCCTCTGAATGCATGGACCTGACCAGGCAGATGTCGTCGACGACCTCAGCCGTATGCGGGAGGATATCACTGACCCACATGCCGCTCTGGCCGTGCTGCCGGAATGGAAACGGCGACGCAGCCAGGGGAAGACTGGCCTGGTTTCCGGACATCGCGGTCAGTCGCTGGCCCTTGCGGACGGATTCCGGGAGTTCCTGCCCGGCCATTTTCTCCAGCTGAGGTTTGTAGTCCCACAGATCGATCTGTGAGGGACCTCCACTCTGAAACAGGTAGATGACGCGTTTTGCTTTCGGAGCATGGTGCAGGGCCTGAAGGATTCCGCGCGAGGCGGGATCCGGATTCTCTGTTGCCGCGCCGAGGTATCCTTCGCGCAGGAGTGTATCGGCCAGGGCGATACCTCCGAAGCCCATGCCGAACCTTTCGAGAAATCCGCGGCGCGTAATGCTTCCCGTCGGCTCGTAGCCGGTGCAGAGAGGGTTTCCGGGAGTTGATGATTTCATATTCAATACCTTCTTGGGGAGAGTTATCGGCTCAATTCTTTCTTTGTGACGTCAATGTCCAGTCTACCGTTTCATGACGCATTCGTCGTGAGCGAAAAGGGCGCTGGTGACTGCGGCAACGGCCGCCAGTCCGGAACGGTCTCTGATGCGGCCCTCTTCAAGCGGTGAATCACCCGTTGAGAGGTATTCCATCGCTCTGTCCGGATGATTATCGAAATATGCTTTCTGGTCGTTGAACATGCGGACGAGGATCCGGGTTTCACGATCGGTCGGTTTCCGGCTGATGAGCCTCATGAAGATGTCACTCAGCGCCACGGAAACTGAAGGGATTTCCTGGTTCCAGAGTTCCATGGCAATGGTCCTTGATGCCTCGACAAACTGCGGATCATTGAGGTAGATGAAGGCCTGAATGGGTGTGGCTGTGCGTTCGCGGCGCACGGTGCAGACGTCGCGCTTCGAGGCGTCCAGTGCCAGCATGGTGGGAGCCGGCCCGGTGCGCTTCCACCACGTGTAAAGGCTGCGGCGGTAAAGTGCCTCGCCTTTCTGGCGGTTCGCAAACTTGAATGACTGCTCCACCTCGTAGGGACGCACCGGTTCACCGCCGACTTTGTCCACCAGCAGCCCTGAAACCGCCAGCGCGTTGTCGCGGATCATCTCCGCAGCAATC
>JAUIAG010000464.1 GCA_030425355.1 Verrucomicrobiia bacterium | reverse complement strand
ATCGTGACCAACTCTGTCTATGCCGGGCACTTCCGGGCATGGATTGCCGGCGGGGGCTTCTTTTCAGAACGCGGCCTGCAGGCTGAAGTGATTTCCAATGGTGCCTCCAGCGTCGTCGAAAGCCGCGGTGCCGTCTATGACATGCTCGTCGGACTCAACCGACTCCCTGACAGCGAGGACTGCCTGGTGCTGGGAGGGGATAATTTCGTTTTCAAATCTCTGGAGGGTTTTATCGACTGGGCATCCGAGCGAAAGGGGATTTCCATCGTGACCTGCGACGGCATGTCCGTCGATCGTGTCCGGCAGCTTTCTTCCGTTGAAACAAATCAAGAGGGGCAGATTACTCATTTTGAGGAGAAACCGCTCCATCCGCGTTCAACGCTGAGTGCGGCTCTGATATACTATTTCCCTTCCGGTTCTGCCGACAGGGTGGCGGCATTTCTCAGGCAGGGTCGGAATCCGGACCGACCGGGACGGTTTGTTGAATGGATGGTGAACAACTACCCCCCGGTCTTCGGCTGGCATTATGATGGAGCGTGGTATGATATTTCCAACAGTCATACTCTTGAAGAAGTTGACCGCATTCTCACCCAGTCAGGAGGCTCTTCCGGCACCTGATCGACAATTCGTGTGACGCTTCGTGAATACCGCCCTGGCCCTGGTCCTTGTCCCTTTCCCGGCAGGGGCCCTGATGTTCTCCCGGTCATCCTCTCTGCCACGGCTGTCACAGCATGTGCCGGACTGCTTTCGTGGCTGTTCTCACCGGCATCTCCGGATGCTTCACGCGTATGGATTTTTCTCCTCCCGGCAGCTTCGGCTATTGCGGTCTGGTGGATAGAGGCAGTTCTCTCCAGCCTTGACATCCATCGGTCCCTGGCCGGGGCACACCGCAGTATCCACTGGAAAATTTCACTCGAATACACCGTGGTTCTGAATGCCCTGACTCAAGCGGGATTCAGCCGTGACTCTGCGCTTACCACCGCTGCCATCCACTGCCGCGGACAATGGGGTGTTGACCCTGAACTGCCGGTGACAGCCGGGCCGCATCCGACCATCCGCAAGGTTGCCGGGCTTCTGCCTTCCATTGCCGTCATTCTCTACACCGCCACTCTCCATGGCCGGCCATCCCTGATCGGTCTGTGCCCTGCTGTCCCTGTCCTCGTGTTGACCATCCTTCATGCCAGGCACCAATGGCTGTCCCCCGGTGCATTCAGGATCCGCCTCCCGGCACTCACTGCACTCATCGCCGAAATTGGCATCCTCATCGGAGTGTCACTATGGTCCGGCCATCCTTCAATTTTGCCCCCTTTGGTATTGATCCACCTCCTCTGCCGCAGCGGCACTCCGTGGCGCGGCTGCGGCTCCCGTGAGGCACTGGTTTTTCTCTATCTCAACCAGAATCCCGACCCGGCCATCTCTGCCATGGGTGCCGGTGTGATAATGATCGCATCCGCTGCCATGAGTGCCGGCTGGGCGGCCGCCATAATCACTGCTGCCCCACTTCTGCGGAGATGGACGCGCTATTCCACAGAAGCACAGTCCCGGAGTTTTCCATCCGCTGCGCCATCTGTGTCCGTGATTATCCCGGCCCGGAATGAAGAAGCCGAAATCGGTGAAACAATCCGTCGGATCCAGTCCTCGGGGGCTGTCCGCGAGATTCTGGTGGCGGATGGCCAGAGCACGGACCGCACCGCCGCAATCGCACGATCACATGGATGCCACGTTCTCTCCTGTCCACCATCGCGCGGGGCGCAGATGAGGCTGGCTGCCACCCGCGCCGAAGGCGAAATACTCTTCTTCTGCCACGCCGACACCCACGTGGAACCGGACTTTGTCGATGCCGTCCGAAGGTGTCTGAGAGACCCGGAGGTGTTGTGGGGAGGTCTGTGGAAACGATTCCGGGATCCGTCGCCCTGGATGGCTGGATCCCGTTTCCGATGCTGGCTTCAGTGGATGCTTTTCGGGCGTGTGTTTGGAGATCAGTGTATCTTCATCCGCCGCGATGCCCTCATTGCTGTGGGCGGATTCCCCGAGGCTCCGCTCATGGAGGAGTTCCATCTCGCCCGAAAGCTCCGGTCCCGGGGAAAGATGGCTCTTGCCGACTCCTGCGTGCGCACCTCGACCCGAAAATTCCGCAAACTTGGTATCCTGCGGACATACTGGCGCA
>JAUIAG010000125.1 GCA_030425355.1 Verrucomicrobiia bacterium | reverse complement strand
TCTGAGCTGCCTTTCGTGCTGTATTCTCAGCAGGTTGATGACGTCGGCGTCCTGGATGGCCTCGTCCAGTTTGTGGGTGATTCGACAGCCGATTCTTGAAAAATGGGTGGGAAGAAGAGTCGGCGGGCCGCAGAGGGTGACCTCCGCCCCGAGCTTCAGCAAAGCCCAGATGTTGGAACGGGCGACTCTGGAATACGCAATGTCGCCAATGATGGAAACCTTGCGGCCATCCAGGGGACCGATCTTTTCCAGCATGGTGAACACATCCAGCAGAGCCTGCGTCGGGTGCTCATGGGCACCATCACCGGCATTGATGACACTGGCAGCCACGCAGCGGGACATGAAATGGGAAGCTCCGGAAGCGCTGTGCCGGATGACGATAACATCGGCATTAAGGGCCTCGAGTGTGCGGGCGGTATCCTTGAGAGTTTCCCCCTTGCGCAGTGATGATGCCTCGGCACTGAAATTTATGACGTCGGCAGACAGGCGCTTCGCTGCCAGTTCAAAACTGATGCGCGTTCTTGTCGAGGGCTCGACGAAGAGGTTCACCACCGTCTTTCCGGTCAGAGCCGGAACCTTTTTGATCTTTCTTTCTCCGACCTGCTTGAAGTTTCTCGCAGTGTTCAGAATGGTCTCGATCTCGGAACGCGAGAGGGACTCCAGATCAAGCAGGTGTTTGCGGTTCCAGCTCACTGTGGAAGATCCTCCCCTGCTGCATCGTGGCCCTTCCTCGCAACGAGAAAGATGCTGTCCTTCGAAGAGTCATCCGGATCAAGTTGAACCCGTATCTTCTCGTCGGTCTTGGCAGGAATCTGCCGGCCGGTGAAATCAGGCTGAATCGGGAGCTGACGGCACCCGCGATCCACCAGCACAACCAGCTTCACCCACTCGGGACGGCCCAGCTGAATCAGGCTGTTCAGGGCCGCGCGAATGGTACGGCCACTTGAAATAACGTCATCCACAAGGAGGATGTGATTGCCTTCAATATCGAAATTAATCTCGGTGGGAAAAACTTCAATCGAGCCGCGGAATCCAAGGTCATCCCGATTGAAACTGGCATCAAGTGTGCCGAAGGCAATGTCGGAGGTAATGGAGGGGTGGGTAAGAAGACGATGATGAAGCCGTCGGCCAAGGTGGACTCCCCCGCGATGGATGCCGACGACGGCAAGAGGCGATAACCCGGATACGGTGTCGGCAATGCGGTCGGCAAGGTCGACGATCAGGGTCTCAATGCCCGATGCGGAAAGAACGTGCTGGCTGCCTGGTAGATCAGAGGGATTCATGAATCATACAGAAACTGCCAGCGTGGACAGGAATCACCCTGCCGGCGGGGGGGGTTGAAATCACGCGGAGGTGCGCTGGACCCGCCGCTGGCTTCTCCATTTGACGCGGTGTTTGATGATCCAGTCCGTCAATGCAAATTCAAAACCCACATCCTTTCCCGCCTTTTCGGACTCAATCCACTTGTGGCGGTTTATTTCCTCGAGCTCGGCGCGGTATTCGCTGTAGAGGGTCGAGTTCCTCAGATCAGACTCAGAAATTGTTTCGCGATTGGGGTTGGTCATGCGTTTCTGAAGTAGGATTCAATACAGTCACGAAGCTGTCACAAATCATGACATTTGACAACCAGTTTATTCAAAAGCGAAAGTTTGACAATGACATCATTTCCGCCGCTCCGGGATTCCCGGAACCGCGTGACGGCACATTCGGCCACGCGTGTCATGGCACCTTTCAACCACAGATCAGAATCGTCAAACCATGAAGAATAATGAATGATATTCTCAGTATTTTTCATGAGAAGGCCCAGGGTCCTCAGCGGATGAACCAGGAAGAATGTACCTGGCACCGGCCATGGGGCGCCGGGCGGAGAGACCACCATGAACCGGCATTTTGTTGAACATTTGTTTCAGAAACGGGAAGTTCCGCTGGCGATGGAGGCGCCGCCAATGACGGTGGACAGCCGTGATTATTGTCTGAAAATTCTGGAGCAGCAGTATCGTGAGGACCTTCTTCACCAACCGGAGGGAGCACCTTCCTTTGACGGGGAAGCAGCCATGACCGGGGTTGAAATAGTGCATGACTGCGCCCGTGCCCTGCTCTATCGGGAGATATCGGGTGAGGAGGCCTCGCGGATTGGTTTCCGTCTGGAGGGACAGTCCCTGGAACAATGGGGGGTGTATTGGGGGCTGGATCTCGGGCTGCGTTTTCTCCCGGCCATTTACCGCCAGGCTGTCCGAATTGCCCGGGAGGACCCGCTGTGCATCGCCATGCGGGAGCTGTTCCGCCGTCACGCCCTCTGCAGTGTCGGCTCGGGGGAATGCCCTGACGACAACCTGGCGCTGATGGAGGACACGCCGTTTCTGCAGAAGGTCATGGTGGAGCGCATTATGAACACCGGGGACCCGGCGTGGCAGTCCACGGACTGGTTCCAGGCCCGGCGTCCCTCATGGCACCGGGTTTCCGCCCGGCAGGGGACTTGATCCATACGCCTCCCGGGCCCATTGTGTTGGGGATGGAAAGGGACAGACTTCCCGGGCAGGTGCAGAAACTTGCGGCAACCCTCAGGGACGAGGTGCTGGAGACGCTCAAGTGGCGATTCACGGGTCGTGACGAAGTGATTGATCTGATGGGAATTGCTCTGGTGAGCGGCGAGAACCTGTTTCTGCATGGGCCACCGGGGACCGCTAAAAGTGCCATTGTCCGACAACTTTCCGGACTTCTGGAGGCGCGCTGCTTCGACTACCTGCTGACACGCTTCACCGAACCGGGAGAGATCTTCGGCCCCTTTGACATCCGCAGACTCCGCGAGGGCGAACTCATCACCAATACCGAAGGTATGCTTCCGGAGGCCGATCTGGTTTTTCTGGATGAGTTGCTGAATGCCAACAGTGCCATCCTGAACAACCTGCTCATGGTCCTCAATGAACGCGTGTTCAGACGCGGCAGCGAGATTCGTCCCCTGCAGACCCTCACCTTCATCAGCGCCAGCAACCGTCTCCCGGATGAGGAGTCCCTCAGCGCACTTTTCGACCGGTTTCTGATCCGTGCCAACTGTTCCTACCTCGCCGCCGACCGCCTCCAGGAACTTCTGAAAACCGGCTGGGATCACGAATCCCGAAAAACCAACAGGGAATCGGAACCATCCACACAAACGCCGCAGATATCGACCGCTGAAATCCGCCTCCTGCAGCAGTCTGTTCTGAGTATTGATCTGGACGGAATCCGGGAGTGCTATGGACGCGTCATCGCAAGGCTGAGAAAGGCCGGAATTCAGATCTCGGACAGGCGGGCCGTCCGAATGCAGAAGCTTGTTGCCGCCAGCGCACTGATGTCCGGCCGGGATGCGGCCGACCCGACCGATCTGTGGGTGCTGGGCCATGGATGGGACACCCCCGACCAGGAATCCATCATCCGCGGCATCACCAGTGAATCCGTCGAAGAGGAACTCCGCAGGACAGGAAAAGACCCGAATCAAACGCCCGATCCCGATCGCGCTCATCCGAGAGCCGCCGGGGATTCAAGGCCGGATTCACGGGAAATTTCCCGTCGGCTGGTGGCCATCACCCGGTCCATTCGGGAATCATCCCCGTCGTCCTCGGTCGAAGCCTGGCGGGAACAACTCGCCGCCATTGAAAATGAGGTCCAGTGGATTCCCAGCGGGCCGGTCCGGGAGCAGCTGGACCGACAACTGGGAGAGGCATGGGATATCGCCGAAACCAGAACTGAACCCGGGTGATCCGCACCGCCACCCGGTTGCCCGGTGCCTATGAACATGAGCCGTCCACCCTGCCTGTTCTTCCGATGCCTCCCTGAGGATGCCGGACACCTCCGCGCATTGAGGACCTGCGAAGGCGTCATTCTGATCAGTTCCCCGGAATGCCTCTGGGTGCGGGTTCCCGGAACGGCAGAATCCATCCTGAAACTTCTTTCAGCCATGCCCGTGGAGGGCCCACTGGAATCCACCGCGGACGGAACCATGCTCCGGTTCAGCGGAGAAGTCACCGGACTATGGCCCATGCCCGATGGACAACACACAACGATCCATGAATTCTTTCCGGTTGTCCCGCCTGCCATATCGCGGCATCAAATTTCCATCGAGCCGGATCAAAGACTCCTCCCGCAGCTGGTCCAGTCCACGGAATCCCGAAAGCCGGAGGCTCTTCTATGCGGGTGGCTGGCGCTTGAAAACTGGGCTCTCCGGTCCGCCGGAACCAATGAAAAAGGCCTCCTCTACGCCGCCTCCACTCATGGTCATGCCGTTGTTTTCGGCAACAGTCTGCCTGCCCTCCCCGGAAAACTCCTCTGGTGTGCCGGCGACAATATCTACATTCAGGCTGGATGGGACCTGGCTCGATCCATCGACCGGCATATCCTCTCACGAATGATTCTGGACCCCGCCGCCGATGAAGCACAACCACATGCCGGCTCCGATATCCTCATCCTCCTTCACAAAAGGCAGCCCGACAGAATCCCGGCCGGATGCGTCACGCCCCTGAACCGATCCAGTATCCGGCTGACATCATGGTCCCACTACTCCTGATACTCACCAGATGTCCGACTCCATTCAGCAGCGATCCTTCACCGCCATTCTACCCGCACAGGGAGATTTCTGGCATTGGGCGGCCGACGGCGAGGCCATCTGCTGGACCGATGGCTCGACTCTGTGTATGCACTCCGGGTTAATCCGGTTAATGGAACACACACAGGCAGACAGGCTCCCATGCATGCATCTGCTGCTGATTCTCACTGCCACCAGTCGAAGCGGTCCCGCCCCGGCAGCCCGGTTGGAGGAGGCGCTATCCCTTCTGATCCGGCACTATCGCGGCGGGACTGCATGGACCGTTGAAAATCTGAAGTCACTTTTTCTGAAATGCGGACGGGGCGATCCGGCGGAAAAAATCAGGATACTGGTTGAGGGCATTGATCTGCCGCAGACAGGCACACTCGATCGCGCGGCAATTCTCGACCTGGTGTCCAACATGCCTTCGGGGGTGCTGAACGGGCAGGATTCAGGCAGGGGCATGGCCGCCGTTGCTGCTGAGTTCTTTGAACAGCTCGGGCTTCTTCGAAAACGGCTGCTCAATTTCGACTCGCTTTCCCGCACGGGAATTCTTTCTCCTGAAAAAATCCGTGGGGGAGACCAGACTACGGGTGCGGGGCGGCTGCTTGAGGAGTTGGAGAAGACGAGGAGATTTCAGGCGGCAGCCCATCTGGCCCGCCGACTGATTCCGATGGTCTCGGCGCCATTGCGCACGGGCGAGAATGGTCTGCTGGGTGTTGGCGGTGTCTCGGATCTCACCAATCGGGGGAAACCGGAACAACTGCTGATCAGCGAGCTTGCCCACGATCCGGAGTTCTTCACCCTGCGACTGGCAGGCAACGAAGCTCTCTATCTTCGACGGGAGGCCCCTCCGGAAGCATCGGCCGGCACCCGTTTCATCCTCCTGGATACGGGGATCCACAGCTGGGGCACTCCGAGGGTCTTCAATGCCTGCATTGCCCTGGCTCTCACAGCGAAGGCCGGCTCCGGATCGCGGCACGAACTTTTACTCATCGGCACAGACAATGCGCGGCCCTTCAAACTGGACTCGATGGAACAATGGCTGAAGCTGCTGGAGACACTGAGTCCGCACCCCGATCCGGGACCGGGGCTTTCACGATTCCTGGACAGGACGGAGTTCGGGCCTCAGGATGAGCTGCAACTCATCTGCGACCCCTGTTTTCTTGAGAATGGCACCACTCTGGAAGCGGTGAAAGCACTGCGCCGCCGGCATTCCACAGCCATCCACCACAGCCATATTGACAGCGGGAACTGTTTCACCGGCCGACGGATGTACGGGGATGGATTTTCGATCACCTTTGAAGCCCGGCTCCGCCCGGAGGACATCGATGCGGTCATCCACGCCCCGGAAACGGAGGAACAGGAACAGACCGGACAATTGGATCCCGCGACTGCCATTCCCGGGTTTCTGGAAAACCGCCCGTGGCCGCCACTGTATTTTCAGGTTGATCCATCCACCCTCAAATACCGGAGCATGGACGGTCAGTCGGGGCAGCTGGTCGGTTTCACCCACTTCAATGAACTCTATTACTGGCGCTATCGATCCACCCCTGCCAGGCTCCTCGACCGCCAGTGTCCGGAACCACTCGGGGGGAAAATGCTGGTGGATTCAAGGAGCCTCTGCTTTGCCCATGTTCACGGTGAGGACGATTCTGTATGGATCCGCCACCTGCCGCTGGCGTCGCATGGCCCGGCACGGCCGAAGGATATCCGGATCAAGCACAACTTTCATCGGCGCCCGGCCTGTGAATTCCATGCCACGGCACTGGTTCTCAATGACGGGGACACGGTGGTGGCCGCGGGTTACCATGACGGCGGTATCATCGCCAGTCAGGACCTCCGCCGAATCACCGACTCCCGCCTTGAATTTGCCGCCCGACCGCTCTGGGGAATGCACAGGCGGGTCCGCGGAAACCATCCCGACCGCACCGCCCTCACCGTGCCGGCCGAGGAAACAGCGGCCTTTATCAACCCTGCGGAAACCATCACCCGCCCGGACCGCGTCGCAGTCAGTGCAGCATCCGGACTACCCTGCGTCAGGGATGCCTCCGGACTCTGGTGGCAGCTCAACGTGCAGGACGCTGCCGGGGGCGACAGTCTTCAATGGAGCAGATGCCACAGCCCTGATGAGCAGCCTGGCGCGCTGGTTCCCCTGACCTCGGCGGAGATCCCGAAAGCGCTCCGCGATTTTGTCAGAGGCATGTTCGTTGCCGAAGCCCGCGGCAATACGCAGGCGGTGTTCTATCTCGACCGCCACGGGTTCCTCCACGTGGAAACTCCACGCCGGCAATCCGCAGAGAAGCACTGGCACAGTCTTTCAATTTCCCTGCTGACGGACCGGGGCCCGGTTGCATGGACCTCATCCGGACACTACTATGGGAACCCGGACCAGCTTTGGGGTGAGCCCATGGCCTCCCCCGGCGAACTCCTGCACAGTCTCGGCGCTCTCGGGAAGAGGATTGTCTCCAGCACCGGCAGGCACTGACCGGGACACCGGGACCATGATCCCGGGTTTACATTTCCTTTTTCCCGGAAGATGGTTTGAACTCATGCACGAACAGACTCCATTCGGGCTTCAGCTGGTCCGGACCCCCGGCAGCGGCGGGTCTGGGCGCCGCGCCGTCTGGTGTCATTCCCGGGACGTGAGCCAATGGATCGACGTCCTCGAATACCTCGAAAAGCGGTCTGATCCATGGGACCTCCGACTCCTCCCCATCCGGGATCAGGGCGTGCTGATTTTCAATGTGACCCGATCCATAGACGTGAGCATGCGTGGCTGCATCGCCTACAACAGAGTGGCGGACCGGGTCTGGATTCCAGCCGGTGCCGGACTGTCCGCGCCCCTCACACAGTCTGAATGGGATGAATTCTTCCCCTTGGAGGACCACATTTTCCACCCGGTGGCGGGCGTTGTCGGATTTGATACCGATGATATTCTCGGGATCGGCGATCTCTATTTTCCTCAGCACTGCGCGCCCAACACAGAGAAATGGGGTGTGGCCCGCAGCGGTGTTCCCCCTGTCTCCACAGAGGTTTCATTTGTGAAGGAGAAGCTTTCGAGCCGGGAAGTTCTTGAAATCCTCGGGGAGTCACTGGATGCAGCGGAACTGTCGGCGGTTATCGAGGAGCTTGGGCAGGAGGATCAGTCGCTGGCTTCTGAGCTGCTCAGGAAATTTCAGGCGGGGATCGTCCACAACTCATCGAGCCTGCTGCTTCGCGCCATGCCCGGCAGCAAAGGCCCGGAGAAGAACAGCCTGCACCGCAAACTCGACCGGATGAAAAAGGCTTCCGGCAGGGCACTGGAAGACTCCAGAAACCGTGACCTTCAGCGGCTGCTTCAGCTGTTCGAAGAGGATCCTGAGAAGGCATTGCAGTTCTCACCGCCCCTCGGTCCGGAGGACGGCTCACGGGGTGTGTCGGGTCCGGGTGCAAAACTGCAGCAGCGGCAGGCAGCATTCAACCTCGCCGACTTTGATCGAAGCCTTCCGGCTGAGACATGGCTCATACCCGACAACTATGGTAAGAAACTGCGGTCCTTCTACTATTCCATTGCCAGCCAGGACCTGCGCGACGGGAAATTCCAGCGCGCGGCATACATCTACGGACATCTCCTCGGGGATTTCCATTCCGCCGCCGATGCACTCAGGCAGGGATCGATGTTCCGAGAAGCAGCTGCTCTCTATCAGGAAAAGCTTCACAATAAATCGCTGGCCGCATCATGCCTCGCGGCCGGAGGAGAGCACCGCGAGGCCGCCCTGCTCTATCTGGCCCTTGAAGAATATGAAAAGGCCGGAGATGAATTCCTCCATGCCGACGATGATCAGGCAGCATTCGATGCATGGCAGCTCGCTCTGAAAAGCACTCAAAGCAGGATGGAGAAATTCCGGATTCTCCTCGATCGCATGGGACAGATCGACAAGGCAGTCAGTGTGCTTGCCGGGGGATGGCCGGGTGGCCCGGAAGCAAAGATCTGCCAGGTCCGACATCTGCAGGTGCTGCTTCATTACCATCGGGATGATGAGATCGAGGCCATACTCTGGAAACTGCGGAATCCGGAAAACCGCATCAGCCCTGCCTACCTCCAGCTGGACAACCTTCTGGAGTTCCTTTCGGCCGACAACAGTGGCGAATGGCACACCAGAGTCACGCACCTCGCCCTGCACATCATCGGCACAGCGCTGCTCGGGAACCCGTCAGACAATGCCCGCCGCCAACTGCTCGCGCGGCTGCCAAAATTCCGGCAATCCGATCCGCTCCTCCTCCACGACGCACGGCAGTTCATGAAAAAGTCATCCAGTGTCATGGAATCGAAAGTGCAGCCCGGGTCATTGACGCCGGTCCGGCTTCTCGACCTGCCGGACGGCATCCAATGGCACAACATGGTCGTCGCAGGGGGGACACACCTTGCATGGGGCCACTCCGACAATTCAGGGGGCATACCGGAATGGGTGCTGAGTGCCGCGGGGGAACACAGCCGCACTCCATCCGTGCCGGTGCCATTGAAGACCGGCACCCGCAGTCCGGAAATAATCAGTGCGAATCCAGGCGGGGCACATTTCTTTATTGGCACCGCAGCCGCAGCGGCAGCCGGGTCGGAGGTTCTTCCAGTGACTGTCCCAGGGGGGGAATCACTTGTGGTGCGCTTTGCCCACTTCGTCCCGTCGGGGGCCATGGCAGTCGGCACATCCGATGACGATTCCATTCCGGCGCTGATTCAGGCATCTCCTGGAGCCACACCGGTCCTTCATTTTCACTCCATCTCCGGCAGTCTTCAGCGATCAGTCCAGATCGAAGGGCTGGAAGGGATGCTCGATCCGGATACACCGGTGCAGCTCATGCGCCGCAACGGAGTGACACTTATCGGATTTCACAAATGCCTGATCGGGATTGACGACAGCGGAAATTCCCACATGACTCCCCTGCCGTCCATTCTGATCCGACTGCACGCACCTGTCCGGGCAGTGAATCCACTGACTGCCGTTCTGTGCCGGCAAAGTTTCGGTCTGGTCGATCATCAGCGGGGCGGGCTGACTCCGGTCCTGTCCTTCAAGGACCGTTCATTGCCGGTCGACTGCCTGCTCACCACCCGATCCTGTCCGGTTCTCCTCGAGCGGGATTCAGTCAGTGTCTTCCAGGGGAGTCCTCCATGGTCCCTGCTGTATCACACACGGCTTTTTCCTGGCCGGAAAACCCCTGTGGCCCTGGCCGCGGGAAGCAGGGGATCAGGTTTTTCGGTCCTCTACCGTGACGGGTATGTGCAGGTATTTGAAATTCCATGATCGAAAGGCCGGCACCAGCCGGCGATGGCGGGAAGCCTTGAATTGCCACTAAACCCGACTACAATGGAAACCGACCCGTAAGTGGAATAATGAGTAAATACCTGGCAGGCGATATCGGCGGGACCAAAACGAGGCTGTCCATCTTCTCCACCGTGCGGGATGAGCTGGTTTGCGATTCCACTCAGCGATTTTCCAGTAACGCCTACCCCGGGTTTCTCTCCCTGCTCCAGGAATTCCTGGCCAGTGAGGGGTTTCCGGAAATTGACGCCGCGTGTTTTGGCGCCCCCGGACCGGCGGTCAATGGTGAGATCACCGCCACCAACCTTCCATGGTCGATCAACGAAATGCACATTTCGACCACCTTCGGCATTCCGAAGGTCCGGCTGGTGAATGACCTCTATTCCACAGCTGCCGCCATCCCGTTCTTTCCCGCGAATAAAATCGAAAGACTCTATCACGGGACCCCCTGCACCGACCGGGAGCGACGCTCGGTGATTGTGGCTCCGGGAACCGGTCTGGGACAGGCCTTTCTCAAGGTCGACCAGGATACAGGCGACCTGTGGATCTGCCCTTCCGAAGGCGGCCACTCCGACCTGGCTCCGACCAGCCCCATCGAAGTGGAACTTTTTCAATACCTGAACCGGGACTACCCGCACGTGAGCTACGAACGCGTCCTCTCGGGGCCGGGACTGGTCAATGTTTACCGCTTCCTTCGGGACTGCGGCTACGGCGATGAACCCGCCGAACTGGCGGCGCGGCTGGAGCGGGAAGACAAGGCCGCTGTCATCGGCTCCACGGGACTGACCGGGGAGTACAGGCTCTGCAGCCGGGCCCTGGATCTTTTTGTGTCCCTGCTTGGCTCACATGCCGGAAACCTCGCTCTCACCTTCAGTGTCAACGAGGCCGTCTACCTCGGTGGCGGCATTCCGCCAAAAATCATAGAGAAACTCAAGGACGGCCGGATGGTGAAGTCTTTCCTGAACAAGGGACGCCTCTCCGAATCGATCCGGGGCACCGCGATCAACGTCATCCTCGATGATCATGCCGCAATCTTCGGAGCAGCTCACCTCGCAGCCAGACTCTGACTCCGACTTCGACGGCTGCTCAGAACTCGGGCGAGAAATCGGGGGGAGGAAACGGCTGGATGTGCCGCTTGAACTGCTCCGCCACAATATCCCATGAAAAGTTGGACGCGAAGTCCACGCAGTCCTGCTTTTTGAGTTCAAGGCATTTGAGGGCAGCCTTCCTGAGATCCCAGTCAAGGCAGCCGACTTTGTCACTGGTGATGACATCCGCCGGGCCGGTCACAGGATAGCCCGCCACCGGTAGCCCGGATGCCAGTGCCTCCAGCATCACCACGCCGAAGGTGTCTGTCATACTGGGAAAGACGAAAACATCGGATGACCGATAGCAGGCCGCCAGTTCCTCACCTTTCTTCACACCACAGAATAAAGCATCGGGAAAGCGCCTCTCGAGGCTGCGACGGGCCGGGCCGTCGCCGACCACCACTTTGGAACCGGGAAGGTCCAGTTTGAGAAAGGCCTCGATGTTCTTTTCCTTGGCAACCCGGCCGCAGTACATGAAGACCGGTCTGGGAAGATGGGGAAACTCTTCCACTTCTCCAGGGTAGAACTTGTCCAGGTGGACTCCCCGTGTCCAAATAATCAGATTCTCGAACTTCTGCGCCAGCAATTCATCGAGAACTCTTTTTGTCGGGACCATCACCGCCATCGACGGGGCATGAAACCACCGGAGATACTCGTAGGTGATCTTCTTGGGGATCCGGAGATACTTGTTGAGATAATGCGGAAACTGGGTGTGATAGGCTGTTGAGAACGGGATTTCATGCTCCATGCAGAAAGTCCGTGCACACATCCCGAGCGGCCCCTCGGTGGCAATGTGTATGGCCTCGGGCTCATATTTGCTGATGATGCGCCATATTCGGGGCCACGATGCCAGTGTGAGGCGGATCTCCGGATAGAACGGGCACGTCATGGTCGGAAACTCCGAAGGATGCAGGACAGTGATATCCACATCCTTGTTTCCTTCGAGCTTGGCGATGACATTCTTATAAGTGGTGACGACGCCATTGACCTGGGGGGCCCAGGCATCACTCACCAGCAGGATCCGCATCATAATTGGTCAGGGGGTTTGTATTCGCAATTGTGTCCGGGACCGGGCGCTTTCAGGCATCAGGAACGGGGACGTCCGGGATCCCGGGGCGCTCACTGCCTGCCGCAGCACTGCTTGTACTTCTTGCCGGAGCCGCAGGGACACGGATCATTCCGGCCGACCTTGGGACCGGTTTTGACCGGCTGCGGCCGTGTCTTGATTTTCTCAACGGCGTCACTGGCCTCGGTGATCATCGCGGAGGCTTTTTGTGAAGTATTCTGCTGGCTCTCGGCTTCGGCGAGGGTGTTGGTGACAGCATGTGTCGCCCGTTTCGGCAGCTTCATCAGGAACTGCTCGAAGGCCTGAAGGCTGCTGGCGCTGCGGAAAATATTGTGACAGACCTCGGTTTTGATGTTATCGAGCAGTTCTCCGAACATGTAGAAAGCCTCGGTCTTGTATTCGATGAGAGGATCCTTCTGACCAATGGCGCGGAGGCTGATCGAGGTCCGGAGACTGTCCATATTGTAGAGGTGTTCCTGCCAGAGCTTGTCGATCGCCGAAAGAAGGGTGTACCGTTCGATGGATTTGATCGCGTCCTCCTCCTCGAAGCTGATCTTCAGCTCATATGCCTTGCGCACTTCCTCGGCAATGTGAAGACAGAGGGCAAACTGATGCCTGTTGAGATCGCCGAAAGCGGAGTCCTTGAGCGGCGTTTCCTCGCCTTCACTGGCGACCTTGATAATCTCCTCTTCACTGAGGGCGATGGGGAAATTGATGTTGACCCAGTCCGCGAGCGGCCGGACGTTCCACTCATCCACCGGCGTTTCTGCCTCGGTCAGTTCCTGGACCTTGGCGATAACCACCTCCTCCATGATGTCCAGCAGCTGGTCCCGGGTATCTATTCCCTTCAGAACATCCGTCCGGAATCCATAAATCTCCTCCCGCTGTTTGTTGAGGACGTCATCATACTCAAGCGTCCGCTTCCGCATCTGGAAATGATGCTGCTCGACTTTCTTCTGAGCCGATTCAATCGACCGGTTGAGCATCGGATGGGATATTTCCATCCCCTCCTCCATCCCGAGGCGTTCCATGATCTTGATCATGTTTCCGGAGGCGAAGAGGCGCATGACGGTGTCCTCAAGGGAGATGAAGAAATGGGAGGACCCCGGGTCGCCCTGACGGGCACATCGACCGCGCAGCTGCCGGTCAATTCGCCGGCTCTCGTGACGCTCGGTGCCTATCACGTGCAGCCCGCCGAGGTCCTTGACGCCTTCCCCGAGTTTGATGTCGGTGCCCCGGCCGGCCATGTTTGTGGCTATGGTGATGGCGCCCTTCTGACCGGCACGGGTGACGATCTCCGCTTCCTTTTCATGGTATTTTGCGTTGAGAACCGAATGCGGCAGGCCGGCCTTGTTGAGTATTCTTGAAAGCTGTTCACTGGCATCCACCGAAACCGTGCCGACCAGAATCGGCCGTCCCTGCGCGTGAATCTCGCGAATCTCATTGAGAATGGCGTGATTTTTCTCGCGCTTGGACTTGTAGACACTGTCATCCATGTCCACCCGCTGGACCGGGCGGTTGGTCGGGATTGGCAGAACGCCCATTCCGTAAATATCGAGAAATTCCTCGGCCTCTGTTTCCGCGGTGCCGGTCATTCCGGCCAGTTTGTCGTAGAGTCGGAAATAGTTCTGGATGGTGATGGTGGCGTAGGTCTGGGTTTCCCCTTCGATGGTCACTCCTTCCTTGGCTTCAACCGCCTGATGAAGACCATCGCTCCAGCGGCGCCCGGGCATCTGCCGGCCGGTGTTCTCATCCACAATCACCACCTTGTTCTCGAGGACCACATAATGATGGTCCCGGTCATACAGACAGTATGCCTTGAGCAGCTGGCTGGTGCAGTGAATACGGCGGGCTATGGATTCATATTCCGACTGAACCTTGTTTTTCTGCTCCAGGCGCTGTTTGGCGTCCATGCCCTCGCGGGACTCAATCTCATGCAGCTGAACCGTCAGATCAGGCAGCATGAAGGCATCCGGGTTGTCCGGATTGAGAAAGGTGCGGCCCTTTTCGGTGAGGTCCGCATCGTGGCCCTTCTCATCGATGGCAAAGTAAAGCTCCTCCTTTTCCGCATACAGTTCCTTCTTGGTCTGATCCGTGTGCAGCATCATCTCGAAATCCTGCACCATCTTCTGGATCGACGCGTCCTCCATGAGGCGAAGGAACTGATCCCACTTCGGACGGCCATTCCGCACCCGCAGAAGCAGCCGGCCCACCTCGGAGCGGATTTCATCAGTCTTGACGTCGCCGTCCCCGGACTTTCCAAAAACGCTCTTCGGGGTTTCAGTGAGGCCGGATGATTCCCCGTAACCCATCTTGGCCAGCAGCACCTTCGCTTCATCCAGCCACTTGCGGGTCAGTTTTTCCTGAGCTTTCACCAGTGACTGTATTCCCGGTTTCAGCTGCTCGTATATGCCATTGTCGGTGCCCACGACCGCCGGGCCGGAGATGATCAATGGAG
>JAUIAG010000463.1 GCA_030425355.1 Verrucomicrobiia bacterium | reverse complement strand
GATTAATTTCTGCCATACTTTGTATCTCTGGATTCATCATTATCGCTGCGATGTTGAGTGAAAAGGTAATCAGGGAAGTATTTAAAAGAGTCAGTATCCTGCTCAGAAAGTGATGAAAATCAAAGTCAAAGCATAATTGGTATTATTTTAGATCATCCGCCGTTCTCGGGTATATTCAAACATAAATCGTTCTTTTTCAGTGCTTTTTGTGTCCTTGTTCAGTCGCTATGTTATTCTGCATCCGGGCAGGGCTATTGTAACCAAGTTGAACGGAATTGCTTGCTGGTGATGTAAATTCACATCTTCATGTGACTCCTGTATTGCCCCTGGTGTTCTGTCGAATACATCGAATCCTCACTCATTGCGCCCCGGTATGGGCAAGCGGTGGTATT
This sequence comes from Verrucomicrobiia bacterium, assembly GCA_030425355.1. GTDB lineage: Bacteria > Verrucomicrobiota > Verrucomicrobiia > Limisphaerales > JAJOIW01 > JAJOIW01. The sequence goes on along the minus strand of JAUIAG010000463.1, from coordinate 1,778 downwards.
GGCATTGAGGTCTCAATTGGAAGGATGTTCAACTCTACACCAGGCCGATCAACCTTATGCACTCAAGAGGTCCCGGGTTTCAAGGCAGGTTCATATATGAATTTAAGATCGTTTTGATGGAGTTTCACCTGGATTGGATTTTCCTTCTGTAATGCGTTTTTTTTCATTTTCGGCAAAATCAGATTTAGCCTTTTTATGCTTGTTTAATTTACGTTTTGATTTTGGTGATTTATCACTCATTGGTTTTCTTATTTGTTTGTGGCAGATTATTCACAGGATAAAGTTGAGGAGCAGGGTAATGACTGACCCTGAATGAATTGATGTAGTCTGAACGTCTCAACATCCGTCCTTTCTGTGCGCAGGACAGGGATGGATTCTGAACGAGGCATCTGCGAAAAGAGTATAAGGTGTCACTGAAATTGAGGTGGTTTCGGAGTTTCAGATCGTTATTCAAGTATCCACACTGAGTTTGCCTGAAGGTGCTCAGCACTCTAATGATTATACTCATCGCCCGGTCATGGCTTTCGCCGGTTGCATTTTTGTGCCGCCATTGTAATTATCATAGATTACCGTTGCAGGCCTTGCGGTTTCGTCATCAGTTGTGCAAAATACCCTCTTTCTGGTGGAGGCGAAAAGCAAAGTCCGACACGTGTGTGCAGCTCCAACGCTCACTGGCAGCAAACTATTGCCTGCGCCAGAAATCAACGGGAGCCATACAGGTATAATGGTTACTTTTTTCATCAGACTTCTGACTTTTCCTGCAATGTTTCACGGCAGCGGACCATGGAAAGCATGCCCCAACGAATGGGGTGCCCGCCTTATTGAACTCTTCAACTTTTTAATTATCACACACTGAGCAGTTGGCCTGTATAGGGAGAAACCCTACTGCATTACACAGCCCGGATCCCACGTATTTCCGTTCCAAACCGGAAGACCTCCAGTCCGCATCGACACCCACGATCGCAATTGTGACTATTTACCCCTCCGTTATTTCTGTCAGTTATTCTGTGTTTGTGTTTCATCCTTGCCAGTCTTTAAATTCTAATCTGATAGTTTTTAGTTTGTAATAATGTGTGAGTTTTGTCAGATGATTGGAATTCCGGGGGGATGTTACATTTCTTGTTAAATAATCAGGCGAGTAACTTATATATATATATGGTTTAGCTGTCTGTTATTGTAATATTATTTTTTGTATGCTTCCGGCTTTCTGTAGATACCAACACCCTGTCGCACCGTTGCCCCAGCCTTTTCTCGTGCCGGATTTCCTTATCCGCTGAATATTTTCCTCGGAGCTTCTCGAACATTTCACGCAGATGGTCGTGCCCGCGGATCTTCCGGAACCCTTTTTCTGCAAGCCATAAGCCGCTGCCCGTCCAGTAATGTGCCATCTCACATCCCTCCCGCCAGCGGGTCACTCGGTCTATCAACAGTCTCAGATTGGCAAAACTGTTTTCTATGCAATTCGTCGACAGAATGGATTTATTGAGGGTGTTCGGTGCTCCCAGCTTTATCAGACTTTCATTTCTACTTCCTGGGCCTCCAGTCGTTCTCCGGCCTGATGGTTCTTGAAACTTCACGAACTCAACCAGTCGTTTCCAGTGCTTCCTTAGTCCGAGGTGCACGGTAACGATCTCGTCCCGGGTCAAATGAAACCCATCAACCATGATGCCGAATAACTTCGGTCCGCTGAGATCAGACTTCTGCAGCTCCTATAACCAATACACCGACCTACTCCTGCCAGAGCCTGGAAACCTGGCTCCTACTCATAACCCTGACCT
>JAUIAG010000124.1 GCA_030425355.1 Verrucomicrobiia bacterium | reverse complement strand
AAGCAACCCCTGAAGACTGGGCGGAGATGTCATCCCACCACAGCAGGAAAACCGAAATATTGAAGACAAGATGAAACACTTTCATGATTGTATGGCTTTCCCCATTCTGGCCCCACGGCTGGAATCTGGCAATAAATCCCTTTCCATACCCTGATTCCAATTCCCAGCAACAACTCAATGCCCCGCGCACCCGCATCTGCACGGCGGCCCACTTACCCGTAATGAAAGCCCGCCCGCCCGGAGCCCCTTCCCCATATCAGATTCAGTAATCGTTTCCATGTAGGATTTTTATTTGCATATGTCACGATCTGTCGAGTGTGAATTATGTTTATTCATTAAAAATACACCAATAAATACTCGACTTCACTGATTCATCCGGATAAAAAACCGCTCAGATGTTTTAACAAGGGCGAAAATAACCACCAATAAACCGATCATCGCTGCGACGACCATAATACCGGACTACAGCCGTTCAGGTATCTGACAGTTAATCGATGACGTGAAAATATCCCAACTTCTCTATATGACGCACAGTAATTCCTGACAGGTGCAATCCCGTCCGAAAACAACCCGGCTGCCGTCCTCAACAGAGCAGAATGCCATACACACTTATATACAGGGACAACGGTTTCTTCGCCAAACACTCCGGAGTAATCACCATTGATGAGATCAATGAAGCCAATGGGAAGATCCACGGGCATGTCGATTTTGATTCCCACAAATTCCAGGTCATCAATCTACTGGAGGCGGACCTCACACATTTGCATGCCAGCCTGGCGCGGATCCCCGGTGCAATTGATTCAGCGGGCTCAAGAGTCAACTCACATGTCAAGGTCGCATTGATCGCGGTCGACTATATATCCATACAGTTCTGTCTGGAATACATCAATACAGCCAGACGGCTTAAATCATCGTGGGAATTCCTGATTTTCAGCAACGAGAAGGAAGCCATTCTATGGGCTGTGCCCCAAAATACATGACATGAGGAAAACCCCTGATGATGGACCACACTGTCCATGTCCCAAGGATGCGTTGCTGCCAGGAGTGGTGTTTCAGCCGGCCTTGTTCATGAAAGGGACAGGATCATCACACATCCCTTCCGGGGACTATTCGAATCAGAGGATTATCACTCCACTGTTCTCTTTCTGGTGAAATTGGATTCCCATCGAATTTCACCGGATTTTTCCACATATTTCATCGAGTTTTCCCCGACATCAAAAACTGCCTCATCGCCAGAGGCCGTTCCCAGCCATTTTCCATTCATTAAACTGTTCCACTGGCCATCCCACATATAGCCTTCAGAAGTGAATCCGCGAACCCGTATAACGCTGGCAGCGCCATCCCAGCCGGAGACAATGACATAGTTTTCCATTACGCCATCTCTAAACTCATAATAGCCTTCCTGTATCATCACCGTGTTTCCACCCGTCAGCCAAATGCGTTCCCCGCCACTGAAGCTGTCCTCCCCCTGACTTCCAGTAACATCCCATTCACCGACCATCCCCTCCATGTGGGACAGAATTTCGGTGGGAATCGGAGCAGGTTCCAAGTCTCTCCCGCACCCCGGAAGGAACATGGTCCAAACAATCAATAACGGTAACAGCAATAACTTCATAACGGAAATTCTACGGGATTTTCAGAGTTAATAAATGGATATCTCGAGAAGCCCCCACCTTTCCTGACATGGCCCGGGACGGGGCACAACCGGGTTGTCTGACAGGAACCCTAACCCTGCCGGAATGCGACAGCCACAAATCTCACTCCGCCTGATCATACTGTTGGCAATGTCCGGTTTTCGGGTTTTAGTAATAACATGAAGCATTTCCAAAAATCCCGGGTGGTGCTGGGCATTTTTCTTGCTGTCGCCATGAGCCGGGCTGATGGGCAGAGCACGACTGAGTATGAGAAATCCCGGACTCAGAGGATCACCCCGGCACCCGGTTCAGCCCAGGGATCCGGTGCCCCTTCAGACCGGACGGCCCGGGCCGGCAAAACAGCCCCGGCATGGGATTTAAAAGGCTGGAGCGACGGGACCGAAAGGCAGCTGAAGGATTATCGGAGCAGAGTGGTTGTGTTAGACTTCTGGGGAATCTGGTGCAGACCGTGTTACCAGATGATTCCGGTAATGAAAGAGCTTGAAGAGGAATTCAGCCAGCAGAATGTCGTCTTCCTCTCGGTGCATACGGCCGGGAGTGATCCCGGTAATGTCATGGAGGTGATGGAAAGGCATGAATGGTCGATTCCCACCGGCTTTGATCGCGGCACCCGGCCCGGAGACGGCGCCACCTCAGGGATCTTTGGTATAACCGGCTATCCTTCCATGGTGCTTATCGGGCATGACGGCAAAATTGTTTTCAACAGTGCTGAGGACGGAGCGGATGAAAACCGGGATAAAACAATGCTGGAATACAAAGAGGTCTGTCATGAGCTGGGAATCGGGTGGCCAATCACCATCGAAAATTACCGGACGACCGCGGCCATGGCTGAGGACCTCAACAGACTGGCCATCGAAATTTATCGCAGGAAGATTAAACTCGCACTGCAAAGAATCAATGTCAGTGTTATTTCCATTAAAGCGAACGGAGCCACGGAACTGGATGGTATTCCCGTGGTCTTGGAACAGGAGGATGATCTAATGCTGAGTAATAGAGTGATTATCCGCGCCATGAAGACCACTCCGCTCAGCAAAGTGACAGCAGCCGTGGAGGCAGCAAAAGCAGCTGGAGCCACTGAAATATCTGTTACTGCAGTCACCCGCGATACCAGTCGACCCCAAGGTCACTCGAATTGAACACAGGGACAGCCCCTATTGATCCCTGTACCTGAGGTGCATTTATGGGGGACTGAATCCAGGTCAAGGTTCTCATCAAAAAATCGGGTGGTCGGGACATATGACGCGGCGGACCACACTGCCTCAGCACTTCACTTTTTTCCTCTTTTTTCCAATCGTGCCTCTCTTCTCAACTTTGCGAATATATTCCACTGCGTCGGGAATCCTGCACGAATTCGGCCCGAGGTCAGCCTTGACTGAACCAATCGCCACAGCGGCATCCAATGCATCATCGAAGAGCGGTCTCACATAACACCCCACCGAAATTATGAAGTTATTCATGGAATACCGCCGGTCATTGGGAGAATCATGTATAGTCGAACTGACGCGCTGGAGCAGTTTCTTTAAATCCCCCAGGTTCAGTTGATTGTCATCTTTCAGCGCCACAAGGCAGCTCAGCGTGCTCCAGCCTGCGGAGGCTATACCATCCACATCCGAGTCAATCCACTCCAGGGCTGTCTCCCATCCGTAGCGGCTTCCCGCCGCAACCCATGCCACGGTCGATCCCGGAAGTGAACCCCCGTATGCTTTCTCCGCCCACCGGTAAAGATCCTCCCAGGTCATGAGACTGTCATCCGCGATCAGTCCCGCCAGATACATGGCATCGTAATTACCGGAATCATAGAGCTGCAGGGCAAGCCCGTGATCCACTTTGATTTTTTTCTCCAGTTTTTTGAGGTCCCCCACCCTGACCCCGAAACATGGCTCCCTGACTCCGTGATTCCGCATCAGCATGTCTTTTGTGCTGCTGCTCCCCATTTTTTCCAGCTCATCCAAAACTTCACTCAGTGTCATAATTGGATTTCCTTATTTTTATCATATCGGAGAAAGTCCATTCAGGCAATGAATACACCAGCGGCTTGTTTGCCTGCAATATTCTATGCGAAGAGGCGTAGTGGCTGACCGCCCCGTTGCCGCCTTGCTGACGGAAGCCCCGTAAGCCGGAGGCAGACTGCGTTTCCAGCTGAGACTAATGGCCGAATCTTGGAAAATCCGTCATGCATGGGGCACAGGAAAAGAGTGCGGATGGTGTAAACTCCGGCCTAGCTAGTACCTGAATATCACCGATTTCGGGTGACATATGTGTCAGAGCCCGATAATTTATCAGCGTTTTATATTTTATGAAGTGGATCGGACTCTTATTGGCCATTGGTCTGTGTTGTGGATGTGACAATCAGCCACCGGAAAAAAGCGCAGACGAAATCGCGATTCAGGACCTGTGGGTCCAGTTCCAGACAGCTGTCAGGAATGGTGAGGGCGATACGGTGGCATCCCTCTTTTCCGGGGAAACCATTGCCCACTACGACAAAGTCGTTGAGCTTGCCCGGACGGCAATTCGTTCGGAATTTGAGGAAGAGAGTCTCGTCCGGTGTTTTTCCGCTGTGAGAACACGTCTTGATATTCCAAAGAGTGAGTTGAAGACATTTACAGGCAGAGACTTTGTTGCCAGAAACTACTCGACAGATAAATCTGAAGACTCAAATCCGTCAGGGAGCAGTCTTGACTCGATTGTCATCTCCGGGAACAAGGCCACGGCTACCGTTATCAAGCAAAATGGCACAACCGGCGCCAGCCGGTATTTCGTCAAGGACACTGTCGGATGGAAGATGGATGGTATTGCCGCCATGGAAACAGCTGAAACCAATCTCGAAACCAGCCGCCAGAGTGCAGGACTTGGGAAAACTGAATTCATACGGAAACTTCTCGAGAAATCAAAGGGCATGGTCATTTCTGACGACATTTGGGTTCCCATTTTCTAAGTGGCTGAGAGTTCCTGGCATCATGACTGTAAGTGCAGTGCGTTCCCCGGATTTTCAGCCATTCTTTCTCCTGCCGAATTGATGAATCAGTTGATATCCGGGCAGCAGATCATCTAGTCAGACAGAATTTCTTTCAGCTTGGGGATCTGTAATGAGGTGTGGAAACCATCAGGAGACCGGCCTGAGTCCAAGCTTGATGGATGACTTCGGTTCCTGGATGATTCCCCCGTGCCGACTGATGTCATGCAGTGTTTTTTTGTTCGAAACAATGGTGCGGCGTGCTGTTCAACCGGCACAATACGCGCACAAACCTTATTTCAATATTCAGTATCGTGAGTCTTCCGTACGATTACCATATGCACACACCCCTGTGCCATCATGCCACCGGGGAACCGTGGGAATATGCCAGAAAGGCCGTCGAAAGCGGTCTCAGTGAAATCGGATTTTCCGAGCATTCTCCGATGCAGAGAGACGATTTCGACGACTGGCACATGTATCTCCACGACCTGGATAATTACCTCGACAAGGTCGAACTGGCACGTGCCAGATATCCGGAGCTGATCATCCGCATCGGGCTGGAAGTGGATTACATTCCCGGCCATGAATCGTGGATCGAACATCTCGCATCTCTGCATCAGTGGGATTATTTCATCGGATCCGTCCACTACATCACTGATGAGTGGGATTTTGACAACCCGAAAAAAATGGATCAGTGGCATGCCAGTGATCCGTGGCAGGTATGGAAAACCTATTTCGAGCGACTCACAATGGCGGCTGGATCGGGATTATTTCAGACGATTGGTCACGCCGATCTCTGCAAGAAGTTCGCGATCTATCCCCCGGCCCACCTCGATACCCGTGAACTCTATGTGCCTTTCCTTGAAGCCGTGCGGGATCACGACATCGCCATTGAGATTAACACCGCCGGCCGATACAAGGACTGCCGGGAATGGTATCCCCACCCCGATATTCTCCGCGAGGCAGCTGCCATGAAGATACCGCTGTCCTTTGCCAGCGACGCGCATGCGCCGGATGAAGTCGCACGCGATTTTGAAATGGCACTCCCGCTTGTCAGGGAATGCGGCTTCACTCACTTCTGCGCTTTTGAACAGCGGCGCCGCTCACTGATTCCCTTCGAGGAGCTGTGAGGCCATCACCCCCGCTTTACCGGCAAGTGACTCAAGGAAGGAATCGATATCCCGGCCTTCATGAAAAAGCAGCACGCCGCGGGCTCGGACAGTCTCACGGGGCCCGCAATCGGGAAAGGACGGGTCTGAGTGAATGCAGGGCACCGGAGGATTCTGCCATGTGCGGTCCAATGACTCCCAGCCGGTAATTATCCACCTGCTGCCGTCGGCACTGAAGCAGGCCTGCCATTCAGCCATGCTTGTTTTGTTGGATCCTGTCTGCTGGTGGAAACCGAGTGCCCCCTTGAGGTGATTGCATACCTGCGCACGAAGGGCTGTCAGCGTGCGGTCTGAATGATTGGTCAGTGTGATTTCCATGCCCACCATGTTCTCTCCCGGAACTGCCCTGACATGGTAACTGAGCACCGGATCCCCAGCGTCGGGAAGTGATCGGTGTGAACTCAACCCACCGGTAACTTCATCGACCTGCCACTCAATGGGGCCACTCTTGTAGCCGTCGCCCCAGACAGTCGGAATATGGGTGTGGGCAAGCCAGGTCAGGCCGAGATTGGACCATATAGCCTCCGGCAGGTCGACCACGACGTAGGACTTCGGATCCCATGGGAGGAAGACACTGAATTTGGTGTCACGCATCGGATCGATGGCCCCGTCGAAAAATCCGGATCGGGGATGGCGTCCCCCCGGGTAGGGCAGAAGCTTCAGTCGGCCGGGCTCTGATCCCGCCAATTCCTGTGCGCCGCCCGTCTCAAGAAAAACTTCGATCTCCGTGACTGGAACTCCCGTGGCAAGGGCCGTTTCCCGCACACTCAAGCCATGGTGGACGAGGGCGTTCTCAAGCCATCGAATCTTATCCTCATTCGAGGTGACAGGCCGCCGGCTTATTCTCAACGGATTGCCCTGATTAACCGGAAGGCTTCTATAGAAATTCAGGGCTTTGTGATATTCACCGAGAGCGTCCTCTCCTATCACCTCCCTGCTCCGGGATATTTCGTCCTCAACCCGCCTTACCAGAAAATCTTTTTCCTCGGGCCTCAAGGTGCGGGGCTTTCCGCCAATGCGGACATCCCAGATCCCGGTGTGGGCAAACCGGACTCTTCCCGGTTGATGATCCTCGTAGCACCGCAGTGCCACCCAGCCTGTTTGATGAACCTCGTGAGAGAGGGAAATCCTTGTAATATAGCCTCCAGCGTCAGTGCGGTCATTCCGTGCCATGATTGTCCGGACCGGAATGCCGTTTTCCACCACTTCAATAAAACTCAGGGGCACCGCACTGATCGCCTCTCCCTCGATATCGAGGACCACCGGACCACTCTCACTCGAAAAACCGGCTGCCGGATGGTGTCCATCGGCACGGCATACAAGCATCGGTCCGGTGGTGACAAATCCCCTTCCATCCCGCAGACCCTCGAAAAATGACTGATAACTGAATCCATTCTCAAGCGGAATATAAACCCGACTGAATCCGATTGGGACCGGATGAACCCCACTGGCCGTGCCGGCTGATGGAACAAGTGGCAGGCCGGCATTCAAAAGGGTGTAGTACATCCCGAAAGTGTATTGAATCCAGTCCCATTCGCTGCCCTGATTCCCGCCGGATGGTGGCTGCAGCCACGCGGGTGCACGGGTGTTCCAGTCGGTGAAGGCAAATGGGGCTCTCCACATGTGATTATTGGCCAGCTCGTAAAGTGTGGCTCCCGTCACCGGGGGCAGGATCATGGAAAAGGGCCAGTCCAGTTTGTCCATGTCCATCAGGGCCCCTTCGGCAAAAGCTCTGTCTCCGACATCCGTCCATGGCGGCACGGTCTCCTGGAGGAGCGACGAATGCCCGAGCACAAACAGTGCGCCCAGGGTATGGCTCCGGCCACTGACTGAAAAAATTTCGTATTCGGTATTGCGGGGCCAGATGACGTGAGTTGGATCGATAGTCACGAGGGTGGGCGGCGGCACGCCCTGCTGGTTCTTGTTCCCCGCAGCCGGGGCCAGCCCCGATCTGGTGACCCACATTGTCAGTGGAAAGGTCACATTGAGGTCCTCCACAATCTGCAGGGTCTTCAATTCGTCAATACTCCGATGCACGTGGGTTTCTCCCGAATAAAAGCCCCTCGATGACATATCCACCCATCGGTGAAGGGCAACGGTTGCGGAAATATCCCCGCCGCCAGTCATGGAAATGATCCTTTCCTCCGGTCGCCATTCCCTGCCCTTTTCGACCCGGACCCTGTAGAGGCCATCCGGCAGTGAAACGGCTGACCTGGATGTTCCGCCACTCACCGAGGTGTATTTTTCAAAGGCATCGTCGCGGAGCCAGTTGGTCCTGTCATACCGGACGGCAGTCCCGTCCCCGTCGGCGGATTCCATGAAATACCATCTTCGATCCTCTGAATCACTGAGGTAAATGCGGGCAGCTAGCGGGTTTCCAGAATCCGCATCCTCGACCCGAAGTGTCAGGTATCCGGCCACTGCACCCGGTGCCAATCCCGAAAACGCAGAACACGCCAGAAGACGCACAAAGGCAGAAAGCAGGCGTATCACTCCATCTCCAGCAGTTCTATCAGGCATGAGGCATTGTGAACGATTCCCGCTGTCTCAAACAACTCCAAAGGCAGATTTGCCGGGCTCAATCCACTGTGCAAAGATACGGATGTGAAATCCTTTCATGCGTCCAGACTGATGACATCGATCGTGATGGTGCTTTACAGCCTCTCCACCCCGGGACAGCAGCCGGATGAGTCGGTTTCAACCAACCCGCCTCATGGTGAGGCATGGTCGACCATCCACTCCGCCCGGGAATCAATCCGCCTCGAAGAACTCACAACCGATTCACTACGCTTTGATCAACCGGTATGGATGGAACAGATTCCCGGAGTCGAAGGCCGGCATTTCATCATTCTGGAACACCGGACAGGCAAGGCGTGGCGGCTTTCGGTTTCCTCGGATGACGCTCCGCAAAAGGAACTTTTCGGTGACTGGTCGGATGTGGTTTCCGATGGTCCCTGGGAAGGGCTGATGTGCGTCGCGTTTCATCCGGATTACCCGGTAAACGGCCGGTTCTTCATCAAACATGAAAGTATTGAAAACGGGCAGCGTAAAACCGTGCTGGAGGAGCGGTCGGCAGCCCCGGACAGGCGTTCCGACTCCGGGGCGGCTAGGAGGGTTCTGCTTGAAATCCCTCAGCCGGCCGACAATCACAACGGCGGCACCATCCGCTTTGGCCATGACGGATTTCTCTACATGGCGATGGGAGATGGCGGCCCTCAGGAGGACCCGAATGGATACAGCCAGAGCGGGGACTCACTACTGGGAAAAATGCTCAGGATCGACGTCGATTCCATGTCTGCAGAGCGGCCGTATGGAATCCCCGAAGACAACCCGTTCCTTGACAGACCTCTCGAATCGAATCCCGAAAGGACCTGGGCCCCCGAAATCTGGGCCTGTGGTTTCCGCGAACCATGGCGATTCAGCTTTGATCGGTCCAGTGGAGAAATCCTCCTCGGCGATGTCGGCCAGAATCAGTTCGAGGAAGTATGCAGGGTCCGCAGAGGCGAAAACCACGGATGGAATGTGCTCGAGGCATGGACCACCTTTTCCGATCAATACCGGCGCGACAATGAGCATTATATCGGTCCCCTTTTCGCCTATGACAGGAAAGTCGGCACTTCGATCACCGGAGGGTATGTCTACCGGGGTGCCCGGTATCCGCTCATGAATGGTGTTTATCTGTTTGCCGACTTTTACAAGTCGACAGTCTGGGCTCTCCGTCCCGACTCCAGAGAAAAATCGCCGGCAGTGGCTGTGGCGATTGGAAAGTGCCCATCGCCCATCGCCTCATTCGGGGAGGATTTGGACGGGGAACTTTATATCGTCGGGTACGACGGGAGATTGTGGAAGATTGGATTCGACGACTTCACGCAGCCGCCGATTTGACTTCAGAAAAGACCCATGTGGCAACAATCAGCTGTGAATGGCCCGCTTGTCGACGGCCAGCGCGGCTTCCTTGAGGGTCTCCGCGAGAGTGGGATGAGCATGACAGGTGCGGGCGATGTCCTCGCTGCTGGCTCCAAACGTCATGGCAGCGGCTGCTTCAGCAATCAGTTCACCAGCGGCATGACCGATGATGTGAACACCAAGCACGCGGTCTGTCTCAGCGTGGGCGAGAATCTTGACCCGGCCATCAGCATGGTCACCGGCCAGAGCACGGCCATTCGCAGCAAACGGGAAAATACCCTTGCGGAAAGGAATATCCTCGTCTTCAAGTTGTTCCTGTGTCTTTCCAACTGAGGCCACTTCCGGACTGGTATAAACGATTGCAGGCACGAGTCCGTAATCGACATGGCCATAGCCGGAGGCCATTTTCTCAACACAGGCAACGCCGTCTTCCTCGGCTTTGTGGGCAAGCATCGGCCCGGGGATGACGTCGCCAATCGCGTAGATGCCGTCGACACTGGTCCTGAAATCTTCATCGACCAGGATCCTGCCTTTCTCTGTCCTGATGCCAACGTCCTCCAGACCAAGCCCGTCGGTGAAAGGAACACGTCCGACAGCCACAAGGACACGGTCGCACTCGATGGGGTCGGCACCAGCCAGCTCGACACGACAGCCTTTTTTGTTGGCGCTCGCCCCGACGACTTTGGTGTTCAGATGAAACTCCAGTCCCTGGTTCTGAAAGATCCGCATGGCAAGGCGGGCCAGCTCGGCATCCATCCCCGGAAGGATGCGGTCCAGATATTCGAGGACAGTGACTTTTGCACCCAGGCGGTTCCAGACCGACCCGAGTTCCAGTCCGATAGCACCTGCGCCAATCAGCACCAGATGCTCAGGCACTTTGTCGTATTCCAGGGCCTCCGTGCTGGTTCCAATGCGGTCACCGTCGGGTTCGATTCCCGGCAGTCTGGTGGGGGTGCTGCCTGTGGCGATGATAATCCGGTCAGCCTGAACTTCCTCTGACTTTCCGTCATTCAGAGAAATCTCCACCTTGCCTGGCGCCAGGATCTTTCCGGTGCCTTCATAGCGGGTAATTTTGTTCTTTCTGATCAGGCCTTCGATGCCCTTGGCGAGGGTCTGCACGACACCGCGCTTGCGATCCATCATCTTCTCGAGATCCAGTTGCAGACCTTCAAATGAGACCCCGTGTTTTTCGAGCCCTTTGCCGGCTTTCCAGTAGAGTTCACTGGACTCCAGCAATGCCTTGCTGGGGATACATCCCACCCTCAGACATGTCCCGCCCATGACGGGTTCCTTTTCAATCAGCCCGACATTCATGCCGAGCTGAGATGCCCTGATTGCCGCTACGTATCCACCGGGACCAGCCCCGATGATGACCAGATCGTGTTTGGTGCTTTTATCCGCCATGAATTGGTCCTCGAATCAGATTTCAATAAGGAGCCGGGAAGGATCTTCGATTGCCTGCTTGATTCGGACAAGGAAGGAAACCGCCTCACGGCCGTCGACTATCCGGTGATCGTATGTGAGGGCCACATACATCATCGGACGGATGACGACTTCGCCATTCACGGCAACCGGGCGCTGGGTGATGTTGTGCATCCCGAGAATTCCACTCTGTGGCGGGTTGATGATGGGCGTGGAAAGCATCGATCCATAGATGCCCCCGTTGGTGATGGTGAAGGTGCCTCCCTGAAGTTCCTCAAGGGTCAGACGGTTGTCACGGGCTTTCTTGGCGAGATCACCGATGGTTTTTTCCAGCTCGGCAAAACTCAGGTAGTTGGCATCGCGTATTACCGGAACGACCAGTCCCTTGCCGCCGCCAACCGCAACCCCGACGTCGTAATAGTTCTTGTAGACAATACTGTTGCCCTGGATCTCGGCGTTGAGCCCTGGATACTGCTTCAGCGCATCAATACATGCCTTGATGAAGAAGGACATGAATCCCAGCTTGACTCCGTATTGTTTGAGAAAATCGTCTTTGAAGCGATTTCTGAGGTCCATGACCGCCGACATGTCCACCTCGTTGAAAGTTGTGAGGAGTGCGCCCTGCTGCTGCGCCTCAACAAGACTGCGGGCGATGGACTTGCGAAGCGGGCTCATCGGCACCACCTTCTCCTCGCGCGATCCGGACGGACTCTTAGACTGATCTCCGGAGGTTGCTCCGGACGCTGCCGTCACCGGCTTCGGTTCGGGGCTTTTCGTTTTGGCCCCGGCATCCTGTTGACCTGACTTTTTCCTGTCGACAGCAGCCTGGGCGTCTTCCTTCAGAATCCGGCCTCCCGGACCGGTTCCCCTGACACTGGAAGCCTCAATACCGTTCTGCTCAAGGATGCGGGCTGCCGCGGGCATGACAGTGGCATCTTCCTGACCGCTTTCATCAGCTGCTCCGCCGTCAGAATCAGTCGAGTCCTTCAAATCGGTGCTGGATGAGCCGCTGGACTTGCGCCCGGAATCATCATTGGCTGCAACTGTTCCGTCGGTTTCAATCTCGCCGATGACTGCCCCTACCGGAACCACATCGCCAACCTGACGGGAAATGGACATGAGCACGCCGGATTCCGGAGCGGGTATCTCGACATTGGCCTTGTCAGTTTCCACGAGGACCACCGGTTCGTCCTTGCTCACCGGATCGCCCTCATTCTTCAACCACTCACCAATCTGAACTTCGGTGATCGATTCGCCAACACTTGGGACCTTGAGTTCTATGGGCATATATTATTGAATTCTTTCTGTCTACTTTGTCGCAAATTCACTGAACTGAGGCCATGGTCATCCGGTCATCCACCTCTTCGACCCACTGGGTGTTCCGCGCCATCTCGAGGATATCATTGCGGATGGACTCGCTGGCTACAGGACCGCTCAACACCACTTTTCCCTCGTCACTCTCAATACGGATTTTATAAAGGCCGGGGCCGTGGCGGCTGACTACCCTCGCGCGTATCGAGGAAACTATCCAACCGTCACGTGAAAGACGCGACCACAGCCCGGTCATCCGATAGGCAAATGACTGCAGTGCCAGTCCAGCCTGATCGAGTCTGTCCTCCTCAACAAGCTGGGATACATCAATGCTCTTCAGTCTTTCAACCGTGTTGGTGGAAAGCTCGGTGAATCTTTTCCCTGCCTCCTCGAAAATGTTGGTGGAACCGACAAAGGATGTATCCAGTCCGGGCCCGGCGGGCTTCGACGTCCCACCATCCGAATCCGGGCCGGCCGACTCAGTCACATCCGGTCCATCAGTCAGCCGCGGGGCATTGGCCGCCATGAAAAATGCCCAGCCAACCGCGCAGACCACAAGGACCCAGAAAAGTGTTTTCATTTGTTATTCGAGTGCGGCATCCGTTGGTAATTCAGGCCACGATACTGTCATCGAAGGCCTGATCAATGAGCCTCTGCTGTTCGCGCTTGTGCGCGTTGGATGAACCGGTGGCCGGACTGGCCGATGGCGGCCGGCAGACCACGCTGAGCGGATGAGTTCCCAGCAGACGGTCCCCGAAATGGACCCGCATGAACCACCAAGCCCCCATGTTCTCCGGTTCGTCCTGGACCCATGTAATCGGTGTCTTTTTATGATACCCCTCAAGGGCTCTTGAAAGGGATAGATCGCAAAATGGGTAGAACTGCTCCACGCGAACAATCGCAATGTCTTTCCGGCCCAGTTCCTGACGTTTACCGACCAGATCATAGTAGACCTTGCCGCTGCAGAGGAGAATTCTTTTAACCTTTCCGGGCTCAAGATCCTCCACCTCACCGAGAACCCGGTGAAAACGGTCTTCAGTCAGTTCGGTCAGACTGCATTGGGCGCCGGAGTGGCGCAGAAGGGACTTCGGGGTCATCACAACCAGTGGCTTCCGCCATTTGCGGATGACCTGCCGGCGAAGGAGGTGGAAGTACTGCTGCGGATTTGAAGGCTGACAAACCTGGATGTTGTCCTCGGCACATTGGGCAAGGAAGCGTTCAAGGCGGGCACTGCTGTGTTCCGGACCCTGGCCCTCAAAGCCGTGGGGCAGCAGCAATACCAGTCCACTCAGAATCTGCCACTTGTCCTCGGCGCTGCTGATAAACTGGTCGATGATGACCTGGGCGACATTGACGAAATCACCAAACTGGGCCTCCCACATGACCAGTCCGTCGGGTGTGTCCAGACTGTATCCGTAGTCAAAGCCAAGTACGGCAATCTCGGAAAGGGGGCTGTTATAAATCTGCACCGGAGCCTGATCCTCGCTCAGATGCTGGAGAGGAATGATTGTTTCGCCCGATTTGTAATCATGGAGCCGGGCGTGTCTCTGACTGAACGTTCCCCGGCAGCTGTCCTGGCCACTGAGGCGGATGGGACATCCTTCCATCGCAAGAGATCCGAACGCCAGCGCCTCAGCCCACGCCCAGTCAATTCCGGCATTGTCCTCGACAGCCTTCATCCGGGATTCCAGAAGCCGGCGTAGTTTCGGATGCGGCTCAAATCCGTCGGGAACAGTAGTGAGTTTCCTGGCAATCGCTTTCAGCTTGTCAGCGGGAACGCCGGTCATGGGCTCGGTGGCATCCTGTTCGGGCCCGCCGAAATAGGGAGACCAGACAGGGCCGCGTTTCTGAGCCGGCAGATGGTAATCGCTGCTGGTGGCCCTGGACAGTTCCTCATCCAGCAGCTTACTGCGAGCCGACTGGATCTGATTGGCCTCCTCGGGTGTAATATCACTCTGTTCAAGCAGGTGATCCAGGTATCCTTCACGGACGGTTTTCCGCTTGCGGATCTTTTTGTAGAGCACTGGCTGGGTGAAGGCGGGCTCGTCACTCTCGTTGTGGCCCAGCCGCCGATAACCATACATGTCGATCACCAGATCC
>JAUIAG010000123.1 GCA_030425355.1 Verrucomicrobiia bacterium | reverse complement strand
TGCCGGACTGACACTCCACGCACTCGGGCAGCTGCTCAAAGGTGCCAGGCACGATGAGCGCGTGCTGATGCCTCAGGACGTGGTGCACAAAGTCGAGGATTTCATCAAGACGCAGGTCGGGGATGATGTGGTGGAATTCAAGAAACCTGAACACAAGCTGGACGACCTTGTGGGGTTCACCCGGTTGAAGTCTTTTCTGAAGGATGAACTGATACCGCGTTTTCAGACCACCGGGGCCGGCGCATTGCCGGGTGCGGCGGTCAGTGGACCGATCGGCGGGGGCAAGACATACATCTTCGAAGCGGTTGCCAGTGAGCTGGGAATGGTTGTTCTGGTGCTCAAGGGCATCCGCTCCAAGTGGTATGGTGAAACCGACGTGATATTCGAACGCCTGCGAAGGGTCCTGAAGGCCCTGTCACGGGTGCTGATTTTCATCGACGAGGCGGACACCCAGCTCGGTGGAGTTGGCGCGGAGACCATGGACACCGAAAGGCGACTGACCGGCAAAATCCAGTCGATGATGTCGGACCCCATTCTTCGCGGGAAGGTCTACTGGCTTCTGGTGACGGCACGCATTCACCTGCTGTCTCCGGACATCCGCCGGCCCGGGCGGGTGGGGGACCTGATCATCCCCGTGCTCGATCCGGACGGCAGTGACCGTCGTGACTTTCTGCTGTGGATGCTCGGGTCCTCTGTCGAAGCCGAGCCGGATGAAGACACTTTGGAGGCGCTTCTTGATGAGACAGGCGGTTTTTCGGCGGCGAGCTATGCATCGATCCGTTCCGAGTTGAAGGCGATGTGCGACCGCCGCGGGAGAAAGCTGACGCTTGAGGAAGTCCGCGCCGCCCTGCATGACCGGCTCGACCCGGCCATTGCCGAAACCCGGCGCTACCAGACACTGCAGGCGCTTCTCAACTGCACCCGTCGACAGCTCCTTCCGAATCCTGCAATCACCGAGGAGGACAGGCTGCTATGGCATCAGCAGATTGCCCTGCTCGAGGCCAAGGGAATACGGTAATTACGGATGGATATTATTCATGCCGGGATTTTTTGCGGATGAAGGATTGGCTCCGCATGTCTGTCGGCGGGGCCTACTCCTGCGACGATGACTTCGGGTCAAAGGCATCACGCAGCCCGTCCCCGGCAAAGTTGAGGGAAATAAGCAGGAGTGCCAGGGTCAGTGCCGGGAAGGCAATCAGCCACCAGTAGATGCGCACCGGGTTGATCTGCGGAACGCCGCGGGAAATCAGCGATCCCAGACTGGCAAATGGGCTCTCTATGCCAAGGCCGAGAAAGCTCAGGAATGACTCGTAGAGGATCACGCTGGGAATAGTCAGCATGACATAGGTGATGATGATCCCGAAGAGGTTCGGGAAAATGTGCCGGCGGATGATGTAGGCGTGTCCGAGCCCGAGGGAGTGACACGATTCGAGAAAGGGCTGACTGCGGAGGGAGAGGACCTGGCCGCGGACAATCCGCGCCAGAGTCAGCCATGAAACAGCTCCAAGGCCGGCAAACAGGAGAAAGAAATGGAGCACCCCGGTGTTGTCCCCGAGGATCCGGCTGAGCGGACTGGACAGGATGATCTCCTTCATTGTGGTGAGCAGCACAATAACGAAAATGATCGACGGCAGGGAGTAGAGGATGTCGACGAAGCGCATCATCAGCTGGTCGAGCCGGCCTCCGAAATATCCGGCAAGGATGCCCCATGTGGTGCCGATGAAAAAGCTGACGGCGGCACCGATCAGCCCGACAATCAGTGAGATGCGCGTTCCATAGACAACCCGGCTCCACAGGTCCCGGCCATGATCGTCCGTCCCCATCCAGTGTTCCATGGAGGGCGGAGCAAAGTTTCGGTCCGTGATGATATCGGGCCGGTAGTTGGGAGCGAGCGGGGCGAAAAACACCACAATCAGGAGGACACCAAGCACCCACGTGGCCAGTCGTGCCGGTCGGTTGCGCCAGAACCGCCGGAAGCCCTGCCTCATCAGCGTCTCACCAGCTTCCGCCTTCCCTTGCACCGGGGACTTCCGCCCAGCATTCTCACTTTCCACTGATTCTCCGGACATGTTCTCTTTTACCTGTTCGTGTTCCTTTTAATCACCGGCTGCTGCGGATTCTTGGATCGAGCACCGCATACAGAGAATCCACCACAATGTTGAAGAAGATGATCAGGGTGGAATAGATAAGCACCAGCCCGACGATCATGGTGTGGTCGCGGTTGAGCGAACTGTTGACCAGAAACGTGCCCAGTCCCGGGATCTGAAACAGGTTCTCCACCACAAACGAACCGGTCAGCAGATCCGCCAGCAGCGGTCCCGAGTAGGATACCACCGGGAGAATGCCCATCGGCAGGGCGTGACGGAATAGCAGCAGAATCGGACTGACCCCTTTGGCTCTGGCGGTGCGGATGAAGTCCGATGCGAGTGCGTCCTGTATGCCTTCGGAAACCAGACGGCTTATCTTGCCGCTGTAATAGACGCCGAGGGTGAGCACAGGCAGTACGGCATGCCATGGAGTATGGAAGAAACTGGTCGGAAACAGGGGGATATAGACGGCAAAGATGAGAATGAGGATCGGCCCGAGGACCATGGATGGGACGCAGATGAACAGCAGTGCCAGCAGGGCAAGGAGGTCTCCGGTGAGATCGCCCTTCTTCCATGCCGTGATGACTCCGAGGGTGATGCCCGTGCTCATGGCGAACACGAATGCCGAGAATCCCAGTGCCATGGAGACCGGCAGTCCCTGACGGACGATGTCATTGACGGTGTGGTTCCGGTATTTCATCGACATGCCCAGATCGCCGCGCAGGAGGTCCCTGAGGAAGTATCCGTACTGCACCAGCACCGGCTTGTCGAGATGGTAGCGGGCTTCCAGTTCTTTGAGAATCTGCTCGTTGGCGAAGGACCTTTCACCGCTGAAGGGCCCGCCTGGAGCAAGCCGCACAAGGGCAAAGGCCAGAAGACTGATCACCAGCATCAGCGGGATCATCATGGCAAGTCTCTTGATGAAGTGGATCATGGATGTGTTCCGGTTATTTCAATGTCCGGGGCTGACTGAAACCGCCCGGACCGGGTGCCGGTCGAGGATATTGAAGTGGATGCCATGGACCCGGTTTGCATCGAACATATGCGTTCCCTTGTAAAAATACACCGGTGCGATGGGCGCCTCCTCGAGGAGGATGAATTCGGCCTGTCGCAGCAGCGACTCCCGGGCGTCCCCGTCAAGCGTCCGGTTGGCCTGGTCGATGAGGGCATCGAACTGACTGTTCTTCCACCCGGTCCGGTTGTTACTTTCGCTGGAGGTGAAAATTTCGAGGAAGGTATTGGCGTCATTGTAATCGCCGATCCAGCTACTCCGGGAAACCTGATAGTTGAGTGATTCCTGGTCGACGAGAAAGACCTTCCATTCGTTCTTCTTGAGTTTGACCTGGATGTTGAGGTGCTCCTTCCACATGGCCTGAAGTTCGACGGCGATCTTCTGGTGATTGGAGGCCGGTCCCGAGGACGCGCCGTTGAAATAATATTCCACCGGGGGAAATCCCTTCCCGTCGGGGTAACCGGCTTCCGCGAGAAGCTGACGGGCCCGGGAGGGATTGTGAATCACAGGAGTCCTGCCAAAATCATATCCATGCGTTCCGGAAGGGACGAAAGTCGCTGCAGGTTTTTCCCCGGCGCGGGTGATTCGAAGGGTGATTCTTTCACGGTCGATGGCGAGGCTGAGGGCCCGGCGCACCCGCGGGTCATCGAAAGGCTTCAGGGTCGTGTTGAAGCGGAGAAAGTAGGTGCCGAGGTAGTCAAACTGATGAAAGTCATCCCGGCCCATCAGTTCGTCCACGACGTGAGTGGGCACGAGGTCCTTGTCCCAGATGACATCGACATCCCCCATCAGATAAAGGTTCAGTGCCGTCGACGGGTTGGATATCGGCAGAAAGTCAACAACTTCGGATCGGGTGTTTTCGTTGTCCCAGTAGAGTGGATTGCGGCGCACCCGGATCGAGTCATTCAGTCGCCACCATTCGAGGCAGTAGGCCCCGCTCACCGGGACATCCTCCTCAAGGATCCATCGGATGGGGGACTCCAGGATGGCGTGGGCGGGAGTCGCCGCGAAAATCGGCATGGTCAGCAGGTGGAGAAAATAGGACCTCGGCTCAACCAGACGCACCTCAAAGGTCTGATCATCAAGGGCCCTGAATCCAGGCCCGGATTCGGCTTTCTCATCGCGCCGTGTATGGAATGCCTCCGCGCCTTCAATGGCAAACATCAGCCCCGCATAGCGGGCGGCATTGGCCGGGTCCAGTGCCCGCTTCCATGATTTTTCAAAATCCATGGCAGTGATGGGGCGCCCGTCCGACCAGCGGATTCCGGGGCGGAGGCTGAAGGTGTAAACCCGACTGTCTTCACTGACTGTCCATGACGCGGCAAGGCCTGGAACCGGGGCGGCCGATTCCGGGTCAATCCGCAACAGCCCTTCAAACAGGCTTTCCACCACCCGTGCATCGGCCTGGCCGGTAATGAAAACCGGGTCGAGTGATTCCGGTTCTACCGAGTTGGCAATCACCAGATCGGCCCGACGCCCTTCCGGACCGGGCCGGCAGCCCATCGCCGCAAACAGGACACACACCCACACCATCCAGATACATGGCAGACCCGAGCCCCCGGGAATTCGTAAATTGAATATGTCCGCCCTGCCGCGTATCTTACTCATGCGTCCAAAAAAATGGAAAAGTGACAGGGACCCTCAGAACCCCTATTTTCGTTCTGGAGATTGCCACAGATCGTGGCGGATATGAACCGTGTTTTTCAGTCAGTGCTTCTTGTGACCGGTGGGGTCGCCTTCTTTGTCGTGGCGGCTCTTGTCCCGTCTCACTGGAAGGTGATTGCCCCGGAAGTTCTGGCGAAAGCAGGGGAGGGCACGGAATCCGTCGCAACCCGGGTGGAATTCCTGTTGCAGAGTGAGAAACCGGGAATGGCTTCCCTGCTGGCCGGGACACCCGGGTTGGCGCTTACCAATGCGGCGACCGTTTCACCGGCAATCGCGGACCTCATCGGAAAACGGCCCATGCTGCGGCTGTCCGGCGGAGCCGAACCAATTTTTGAAAAACTTTTCTCCAACTCCTACACCGAGGAACAGTTCGAGGAGTCCTTTGGCGGAGTCATGAACGCGGACGGGATCATCACCAACAGCGCCAGTCTATTCCTTAACAGCGGGCTGCGGCTGCGGCTCCAGCAGAGCCTCGAGGAATCGGGCAACGCCATTGTCCGCAGCTTACTGCGAACCAGGGAAATACGTCACTTCTCAAGACTCCATCCGATCGATCACCCGACGGGAGCCGCCCTGGATGTTTCAGCGATGATGACAGCCCTGCTGGTGCAGTCAGGGGCTCTGCATCAGGATACAGCCAGAACCCTCCAGCTCTGGGCTGAGACCGCTGTCGCTGGTCCCAACCGCGAGTCCGAGAAAATTGAAATCTACTACCTGTGTCTGCTCAACCTCGCTTCGCGCATGGGGTATGGTCCACTCGCCGAACTCACCCGGCATTTCGACTCGGCCCGCAGCATCGTCAACGCCAGTGCCGTATCGACAGGCGGCGAACCGATGGATTTCCACGTCTACTATGCGGCGTCCATCATGATTGAAGACCCGGATGCGGTCTTTGGTTTTCTGGACCGGTCAGCGGACCGGAAGCGGGCGGTGGCATCACTTGTCCAGGCATTGAACGCAGGCGCCGGTGCGGTCCGGTTCCTCACGGGCTCGGAGCACAAGCATGTTGCTTCGCGATCTCCACTTGTCTCTCTGGGAGCGACACCCGTCGCCTCACTGGCCGACAACCTCGGACTCGTGCCAATGGCCGCCCGGCTCCCGGGGCTGGCTCTTTTTCTGAGAATATTTCTCTTCGGGCTCGCAGGGCTGATGCTCACAGTTCTCGTCTTCAGGATTGCCGGTTGGAGCGCAGCTGAGCAGGACCGCCGTTTTCCGGCCCTTGCCGGCACCCCGGCCCCATGGCTTTTCCTGTCACGCAACCTCGTGGTGGCGCTGCTCCTCGCCGGGTTCTTCTGGGTGGTTACCGAACCCCCGGCTGAAGCCACTGAAAACTCCGTCAAGGCCCGTGACACCGGGGCGTCCATCAGCCCCTCACCGGTCCAGTTCATTTTTTCAACCTCGTCCATGAATAATCAAACACTTGACCAGCCGACGCTGATAGTCCTTTTCGTTTTCCTGGTGGTGCAGTTTGCGCTCTATCTGATCTGCCGGCTGAAACTTTCGGAGATACGCAGGGCGGATGTCGACCCCGCCCTGAAGCTTGAGCTGCTTGCCAATGAGGAGAACCTGTTTGACTCCGGACTCTACGTCGGTCTTGGGGGCACTGTTCTCGCTTTGAGCATGGTCACGCTGGGGATGGTCGAAGCCAGCCTCATGGCCGCCTACGCCTCCACACTTTTCGGGATCCTGTTTGTCGCCATCCTGAAGATTTTCCATCTCCGGCCGGTGCGCCGGAAGCTGCTGCTCGAATCAAGGGAAAAACAATGAACCGTCCGCTGCTGCTGCTGATCTGCGATTTTCTTTTGCTGAGCATGTTTGCTCTGGCGCGCTTTGACGTGCCGCAGGACGCGATTGCCGTGGATCCCTCGGCACTGATCACCGACGGGGACGGGTTGGCAGATCCCGGAGAGGCCGGGGTTTCAGAGGATGGCCTCCTCAGGACGCTGGAGCAGTCGCTGGTTTCCGAACGCGAGGAGAAAATCCGGCAGCAGCAGGAACTGGAGGAGGCTCAGAACCGCCTTGCCCGGACATCCCGGTCACTGGAGTCCCTCCAGGAGCAGTATGAGGATGCACGCAAAAATCTCGATGCCATCTCGAATGAAAAACAGAGTACGGAATCCGAGGTCCGGCGGCTGGAGGATGCCCTGAACCGCAGCCGGTCACAGCTGGTCACCCTGGAATCCATGTCCCGCGAGGAAAAGGAAAAGCTCGAGGAGGAACTCAGCCGGAAGGAGCGGGATCTCATCATCCAGGAAACACGCCTTCAGGAAGTGCAGCTGGCTCTGAGGCAGAAGGAGGACATTTTAAGCTCGGCCATCCGTGAACAGGCAACCCTCGAGCAGCGGCTGGTCGACGCCGAACAGACCGTCACGGAGGTGCTCAGGGAAAAAGATAACCTGGAGGCGGAATCCACCCGCCTTGCCTCCCGGAACCAGTTGCTCGACTCAACCGTCGAAATCCTCAAAACTGAGAAGCAGATGATTTCCGAGAACCTGTCGGAGATCCGGCAGACACTCCAGCTTGAGCGGCAGAAGAATCAGCAGCTTCAGGATCAGGCAGTGCAGCTCACCGCCAATGTCGCCGACCTCGCCTCACAGTCCGAGGAGATCCGTGAGGAAATCCGCCGCAACA
This sequence comes from Verrucomicrobiia bacterium, assembly GCA_030425355.1. Taxonomy (GTDB): domain Bacteria; phylum Verrucomicrobiota; class Verrucomicrobiia; order Limisphaerales; family JAJOIW01; genus JAJOIW01. The sequence continues at coordinate 7,433 of JAUIAG010000123.1, read as the reverse complement.
CTGTCCTGTCCCCCCACGAGATTTTCAGCAGCTATATCAGCCGTCAGGTTTTCGTGCGATTCGAATACACCACCACCGGTCTGGTTGGTGGCAGGAACCGCAGGGAGGCTGCCATCCCCGCCATACTGTTCCGTCCGGCAGGATCCAACGGATACTGGACGGTGTTCCACATCAACGACTCCCCGATCGATGTGCGGGGGCGCGTGTCCATCCCCGAGGAACTGAGCATCTGGCTGCAGTTCGGGACCACCGCAGTCGAGCTCGACCAGATTTCCTTCCATCGCAATGACCCGGCCATCGTCCTCGGGCGCGTGTCGATTCCCGACGAATATGCCGGTGAAGTCCCCGAGCCATTCGGTTTTCCCGACAACCCTCTTCAGTTCGATGAGGCGGTCGTGATTCAGCCCACGGAACAGAATTACGGCACCAGCAAATTCTCGATTATCGCCAACCTCGATAACCTCATCCATCTCCAGGATGGGGGGGTGCTCTCGACACTCCTCGGGAAATTCAATGCCCGCCGCGGCAACCTCCTTTTCTCCCGCAGCGGTGATTTTCTCGGCATCATGCGAAGTGGCAGTGAGTCGGTTCTCCTCAAGGAGTTCACCGCCAGCGGCCCGATGCTTCTCGGAGGACGGTTCGACCAGGAGACCGCCCGTCGCCTCCTCGAAAGAATTTTCGAGATCAACAGCTCCGGGGTGCCTCCCAACGTTCCTTCGAATCTCCCGCGGCCCGGGGCATTCCCGTGATCGAAAGCTGTTGTTTCCCGAGCGCTCAGCCTTGGTTATATTTGTTTCAATGCTTCAGAAGTTCAACGAGAAGAACCGTGACCTGATCGTCAACATCAACGGCACTCTGGTTCACAGGGACAAGGCCGGAATCAGTCCCTTTGATTCCGTGGTCCAGGGGGGAGATGCCGTGTGGGAAGGATTGAGAGTTTACCGTGGCAGAATCTTCACCCTCCGCGAGCACCTGGACCGGCTGAGAAGCTCGGCCCTTGCCCTCGCGTTCCGTCAGATCCCTTCCCACGATGAAATCATCGAACAGATCCGCCGCACGCTCGAAGCGAATAATATGTGGGATAATGTCCACATCCGTCTGACCCTGACCCGCGGCGTCAAGCTCACCTCCGGCATGGATCCCCGGCTCAACACGGCCGGACCGACACTCATCGTCCTCGCCGAACACAAGGCCCCCGTCTACGACAAAAGCGGCCTCAAGCTCATCACTTCCACGATACGGCGCTTTCCTCCGGACTGCCTCGATCCGAAAATCCATCATAACAACCTCATCCAGTCGATCATGGCCAAGATTCAGGCCAACCAGGCCGGCGTCGACGACGCACTCATGCTCGACTACCGGGGGTTCGTGGCGGAAACCAACGCCACCCATATTTTCATCGCCAGTGGCGGGACTCTGATGACACCGTTCACTGTCGCCTGTCCGGAAGGAATCACCCGGTCAGTGGTGCTCAAACTGTGCCGCACACACGGCATCCCCTGCGTTGAAAAGGACCTCTCCCTCACCGAAGTATACCGCGCCGATGAAATGTTCTGCACCGGGACCATGGGAGAGCTCGCGCCGGTCATCGAAGTGGACAGCCGTCCCATCGGCAATGGTCAACCCGGGCCCATGCTGGCACGCCTCGAAAAACTCTTCGCTGATGAGGTCGAAGCAGTCAGTGAAGTCGTTCTCCAAAGCCCCCCCGTCACTGCTTAATGTTAATGCTTCAAACCCCCTGATCTCATGTCCTGGATATACGGCGCAACTAAAATGCTGATGAAGGGAAAGCGGGTCCGCGAAACCGCTTCACTGCTTTCCAGCGGCCTTTCATCGGCCAGACAATATGCCCGCGACTTCAGCAGGACCCATTTCTCCTACATGTGGAAGGAAGCCGGTGAGGGCGATCTTGAAGCACAGTTCCAACTCGCGGAGTGCTATTTCAAAGGCAGGGGCGTCGAAAAAAATGAACAGGAAGCGGCCCTGTGGTATGAGCGTGCCGCCCGCGGAGGACACGCAAGAGCCCAGTGCAACTATGCGATGATCCGCTTTCTCGGTCGCGGCGTGGCATCCAATCCCGCCGAGGCGTGGATGTGGATGAAACTCTCTCTCCGCCAGAATGATCTGAATGCCAGTCAGACCGCCCCGGGTCTTCAAAAGCGGATTGCTGAGCCCGACCGCCTCGAAGGCGAACGCATGGCCAACGAATTCTCGCCGGTCACCTACATCTTCGACCCCGATAAGGAAAGCCCGTCCTGATCATGATTTTTGTCTTCCCGGTCCCCGCAGCCCCCGGGGTTGTCTCCGTGCCGGGCAGCCGTTACCTTCCCGGGTTATGATGACGGTCAGATTAGTGCTTTCTACATTCATGTTCGCGACTCTGCTGCTGGCGCAGTCGCCGGGTCAGTCATCCCTCATCGCAGCCGATGAAAAGGTCCCGGATGCAGGAGCCCCGGAATCCGGTCCATCAATTCTATTCAGCGAGAATTTCGACTCGATCGAAACAGGGGAACTACCCGATTCATTTCTTATCATGGAAGGCGAGTGGACGGTCGTCGCCGATCCGTCCACTCAAAGCTCTGCATGTGCCCGGCTCCCCGGAACGCCGCTCGACCAGTTCGGATTCATGTTCGGGGACTATCTCGATCCCGGACACGCAGTCCGGGCCAGCGTCCTTGCCACCCGCAAGGGCCGTGTTTATCCGTCTTTCGGTGTCGGAGCTCTCGGTCTCGGCGGCTTCCAGCTCCGAGTCAGCCCGGGCAGGCGGACCGCCGAAATTCTCCAGGATGGAGAGGTCAAAGCCTCTGCGCCCTTCCGCTGGGAAGGCTCCGGAAAATGGACCACTGCCGAAATCCTCGTCCACCCGGAAAGTCCTGCAGGTCAGTGGAAAGTTCAGGCGCGGGTCTGGGACGCCTCTCAGCCTCCTCCCGAAGAATTCCTTATCGAATTCATCGCTTCGGAGGAGCCATTCAGCGGCCAGGCTTCGGTCTGGGCCACCCCGTATTCCGGAACCCCGGTCCACGTTGACAATATCGAAATCCGGTCACTGATGTCCCCGCGGGTAGCAGAGTAATTCCCGGCATCACTCACTCCATGCCGCGCATTCATCCACTTCCATTTTTGCAAACCCACAGCTTCCGCGAATGACGGCAGGAGATTCTCCGGGCCACAGCAATGACGAAGTGGCCCTTTTGATATGGAAAGTGCCCGCTGGCGGTTTTTTCAGGGCAGACTCCTGTCCGCATTTTTCGGTGCTTCCCAGAGGTGGAGGATACCCTCGCTGTTGCGTGTCATCAGGTATGTGCCCTGCGGAGAGAATCTGATTTCCCGGAAATGGAATCCCTGGCCATTGAGGCTGAGGATTTGCTGCCATGTACCGGCGTCCCAGAGTTTAATGGCGTTCTGGCCGGCGCTGGTGGAAGCAAGACGACGCCCGTCCGGAGAGAAGGCCACCCCGTGAACGCCGGCAATGTGGCCCCACAGTTCGGTTTCCATGAATGGCTCCTCTGTCTGCCATAGCTGCACGGTTCCTTTGACACTGGCTGCCGCGAGGTGTTTACCGTCCGGCGAGAAGGCCAGAGCATTGATGCTCCACTGGTCATTTCCACTGAGGACCGAGCTGTTCCCCGTGTCCTGTTCAATGAGCATGATTTCGGTGCCGCCCTGCGCTGTGATGGCGAGCCGGCTTCCGTCATGAGAGAGTGCGACCGACGATCGCCATGACCCTGTGCCCGAATAGCTGACGGATTCCTCGAGCAGCCATGTTTTTCTGTTCCAGCGTTCGACTGTTCCGGAGCCGGGATGAAGCAGAAGAATTGCCTCCCCGTTGTCAGCAGGGCCGATGATCCTTGGTGCCGCCCACGGGGCCGGGTCACCATTCTTTGACTCCAGCGTGGCGACAGGCAGTCGTGTTGACCAGTCGATGACATGCACCCGGTTCCTGGAGGTGGCAAGAAAGACATGGGCTCCGTCGGGAGTGATCGTCACCTGCACCACGCGGCCTTCCGGGGCAGCAAGTTCATCCGTTGCTTTCAGTGTCTTCAATTCCACAACTCTGACTGTGCCGGAGTCCTGAACCACCAGCATCGAGCTTTCATCCGGCAGGATGGCGAAATCTCTCACCGGTTCCGGCAACGTTCGGAACGGCGGCGGGTTCGATTTCCTTTCCGGATCCCACAGGTAGACGGATCCATCCTTGCCTCCACTCACAATCGTCCGGCCATCGGAGGAAACCGCCAGGCTGTTGACCTCCGACAGATGGCCGCGCAGCACAGTTTCCTCCACCATCTTCTCAAGTTCCCAGATCCGAATGGACTGGTCGGCACTGGCGGAGATCAGGCGCTTTCCGTCCGGGGTGAATTCCATATCCGGAATCCATGAGGTGTGACCGGCAAGGTATGTGACGGGTTCTCCATCGTCCAGTGAATGGAGCAGGATCCGCATGTCGGACTCCAGGAAACTCGGACTGGCGGCGAGCATGTCTGAATCGGGCGAAAACACCAGGCAGGCGGCCGATCTCCTGAATCCCTGCAGACGATGGGTTTGCAGGCCGGTGGCGGTGTCATGCACGTGAATCTCTCTATTCAAATGGAAGGCCACCCTGTCGCCCTTCGGTGAAAAGATGATCTCCCTCGATACATTGCCCATGCTTGTCCTGTCCGGCAGGAGTCGGAGCATGGAGTCTACCCCGGCCTGCGATTCGGATTCGGATTCGGATTCGGATTCCGAGTCCCATGTCCATGTTCGAATGGTCCCGCGGAAGTCCACCATTCTGAGACGCCGGTCATCGGATGTGAAATGAAGTGCCAGTGCGTCGGGTTCAAGATTCCTTGATGCGATGACTTCGCCACCGGCTATCGAAATGACGGCCAGCCCGGTCTGCCTGTCCGCATTCCGCAGCGGAACGGCCAGCAGCGACCCGTCCTCTGAAAAGACCACAGGCCCGTTGACATTTTCGACCATGAGATTTTCTGCATGACGGGAGCGGGTCTCCATGTTCCAGAATTTGAGTCGACCGCCGTCATCGACTGTCGCGAGGATCCGGTTGCCAGGCGAGAGGACGGTCTGACTGATGCGGTGAGGCTGTTTTTCAAGCTCGGCAATCTGCGCCCCTTCAACCTGATGGCTGAAGTAATACCATTCCCAGCTCCGGAAATCCCCGGTCCATGACTGCTGGCCGTCACCGGGGGTCCTTGAGAAGAGTTCCCCATAATGGTCGAGGATTCGGGTGGCTCTTCCGGTGTTACCGGCAGCCATGGCCTGCTGCACGAGGTTCATCTCGGAGTTGTAAGCCCGCTTCATGGCCTCCATCCTTTCCTGCTCGGCCTGCTGCCGCAGTCTGGATTGCTGGAGAGTTGCGGCCTCCGCTATCTGCCTCAGATTCGCCTGCTGTTCTTCTGCATGGATCGCACGGTAGGCCATCCAGCTGCTGATGCCGGCGGTGAAGAGAAGCGTCAGGACCACGGCGGTGGCTGCGGAAACAGCGATCCGGTTGCGCTTCCAGAATAGCTGCATGCGATAGAACTGACTCTGGGGCCGGGCAAGGACCGGCTGCAGGGAAAGGTGCCGCTCAAGGTCCATAACCAGTTCATTCACGGTCCGGTACCGGCGGTTTCTATCCTTCTCAAGACATTTGAGAACTATCCAGTCCAGGTCCTGTGAGAAGCCGGCAGCCGTGCCGGTATTCCCCGAACCATTGCCCTGCGTAATTTTCCTGAGGCGCTGACTGGGCGCTGCCGGCTGCTCTTCCCGGATGATCCGCCGCATTTCATCCAGACCGGATTCCTTCAATTTGCCGGGATCAAAGGGCGGCGTGCCTGCCAGCAGCTCGTAAAGGAGCACTCCCAGCGAATAGATGTCGCTGCGCGTGTCGATGTCCACCCCGCTCATTTCAGCCTGCTCCGGGCTGGTGTAGGCCGGCGTTCCCACAAAGGCATGAAAGCCGGTCAGCATCGTCGCCTCATCCAGGTTCTGGTTCATGGCTTTGGCGATTCCAAAATCTATCACCTTGGGAACCGGCCTCCCGTCAACCATGGTGATCAGCACATTCGAGGGTTTGATGTCGCGGTGGATGATTCCCTTCTGATGAGCATGCTGGATGGCGCGGCAGACTTCACAGAACAGTCGGATACGGTCATTCACCGATGTGCTGTTTCTGCGGCAGAACTCCACGATCGAAACACCGCGGACCAGTTCCATGACAAAGTAGGGCCTTCCTGCAAGGGTGGTGCCGGCACCCAGTACCGTCGCGATGCAGGGGTGATCCATCATGGCCAGAGCCTGCCGCTCCCCTTCAAACCTCGCGATGACACTGCGGCTGTCCATGCCTGGCTTGATCACTTTCACCGCGACCCGGCGGCGCACCGGATGCTCCTGAGTCGCCAGATAAACCGTTCCGCATCCGCCCTCTCCAATCGTTTCCCTGATCCGGTATCCGTCCCGTTCCAGTGACTTGCGGATTTCGCGCTCCATGTCCTCCCAGTTCACTGCCAGCTTCCGCGCCTGCTCCGCCAGCGAGGGGCCAGTCCCCGATTCTTCCATGAAGTCATCATCGCGGTGGTAGCCAAGCAGCTCTCCGACACTTTTTCTCAGCGCATCATCACCCCCGCAGGCTTTTTCAAGAAATGCTTCCCGCTCAACACCGGATTGAATATCCAGTGCGGCCAGGAAGATCTCCCTTTCTCCTGCTTCGCGCCGGTCCGGCGGCGGTTCGGGCTGTGACGGGTCGTGTGCCATGATTGTGGGAAAATCCGTTCAGTCACACCGGAGCATTTTCCGGAGCCTGAGTTGCGGCCGTGCTATGACCCGGGCTCCGAGTCCATCCATCGCCGCAGCCATGCCCTGGCGTAGGACCACAGCCTTTCGGTGCTTCGCAGTGGCATCCCAAGAGCTGAGGCCGCCTCGTCCATGCGCATTCCGGTAAAATAGCGGAGCTTGACCAGGTCGGCAGCGACCGGGTCCTTCCTTGCGAGTTCGTCAAGGGCTTCATGGATTGCCAGAATGTCCTCCGACGGCGCCGGATCCGAGAACTCAATGTTCTCAAATGCATCGTCCTCCCGAAGAAGACCGGATCCGCGCTTGAGGGCATTTCGACGCCGCGCCGATTCAATCAGGATCCGTCTCATCGCTTCAGCGGCCGCTTTGAAAAAGTGAGACCGTCCAAGGAACGCCCCGTTATTGTCCCCTGAAAGACGCAGCCATGCCTCATGCACCAGAGCGGTCGGTTGCAGGGTATGTTCCGGGTTCTCCCGGCTCATCTTCGAGGCTGCGAGACTGCGCAGCTCTCCATAAACCAGGTTCATCAACCGCTCCGCTGCATCCTTGTCCCCATGATGGACTGATTCCAGCAGCTTTGTCAGATCATCCACTCCCGACATTATGGTTCCTCGCTCACCGAATTCGAATCTTTTCCTGCCATCGAAGCCAATCCCCGT
>JAUIAG010000122.1 GCA_030425355.1 Verrucomicrobiia bacterium | reverse complement strand
TCAGGCTCTGCCTCCTGGCTGATGCCCGTCCCCGCAGCCATCGGAGAAAGAAACAGACAGAGCCGGCCAATGCTTGATATCAGGGTGGACTTCATGGACTGGTGGGGTTTTTAGTGCGGCGGATGGATGATGGCAGTGCCCGGAGACTTGAATATCAAATCAGTCCCGCGGTGGCAGGGCAGTGGCATTCGCAATGGACTGCCTGCGGGCAGCGTGCGCGGTCAGTCCTCGCGATTCTGTTCGAATTTCTGGAAATACTCGTCGAGACCGCGTTTGAACTCCTCGGGATAAACTGGTCCGGCCACTCCGGTTGACTGCCGGGTGGCTGTTTCCTCCGGCTGGCCTTCGAGATCAAGTCCGGCACCAACGAGTGCCAGAGCGGCAACTTCTGTATCGCCCGTGCTGCCGCCACCCGGATTGGAACCGCCACCGCCGCCACCCTGCGGCTTCTTCTGACGGCGGGCCTGTAAAAGAAGTTCGATGGCTTCGGTTTCAGCCGCAATGGCCGGGGCGCCGGTGTCCGGTGAAGCAAGGATCTCCTCCGCGGATGTCATCACGGCAGAGACCGAGCTCAGCAATTCAATTTCCCTGGAGAAATTGTCTTCAGCATCCGGAAGTTCCCGGATGGACTGGGTCACCTCCTCAGCGCGGTCCCGCAGCTCAGCCTGTCGATCCGCCAGAGCAGTGGCCCGTGCCTTGAATGGCTCCTGTTCAAGTCCGGCGCGGTTCTGCTCCGCAACCCGGGTTTCATCGCGAAGATCGATTTCACCTTCAAGGAGCTTCATCACTTCGAGGACAATGGAAGGCGGCAAACTGCCGCCGGATTTACCGCCTGGTCACGTCCCACCGGAGGCGGGATCGACCAGATCCTCCGCCCACCGGTCAAACGTATCTCCCCAGTATTCGGACATACTGAGACACCAGCCGACTTCATCCGCCATCACCTCGGATTTGATATCCAGGCCGGTAAAAGGATCCAGCTCCTCCATGTCATCCAGAACATTGCGGAATTTTGTAAACTGCTTCCGCTGGTAGTAGGCCTTCATGTCCTGGTGGATCTCATCGAGAGTCGTCAGGTTATTCTTGTCCTGGACCTTCAGCTCCTCGAGGACTGTGCGAACTGAACGCGGGAGGCGCTGGGCACTCATGCCGAATGACTCATCGACCTGAGCGGCGAGGATACCTGCCATCTGCATCTGTGCCCGGGAGGCGGCCTTCAGCCTCTTGACAAAAGTCGATCCCTCAAGATCAGCGAGAATACGGTTCAGTTCATCGCTGACCTTTTCAAACTCCGCGAGGAGATTCTCCTGCTCAGTCACCGCCTCCTCCATCTTCTGCTCAATGGGGGAACTCTGGGGCTGAGCGCCACCAAAATCCTCAAGGGTCGTTGATGGAAGACCGAATGCAGGGGCCGCCCCGCCTGAAGCCGTCTGCGGATCCTGTTCCTGATTCTCATCGACGGCGTTCGGGTCCTCGGGCTGGAGTGAGCTTTCGTTGTCCACGATGGAAGGGATTTTTGGTGCGGGTGTCTCCCCGTCCTCTCCTTCGTCATCCTGCGGACCGCCCGGCCCTCCGCTGCCGCGACGGTTCTGGCCGATCACCGGCCCGGTTTTTTCGTCACTGTTTTTGTCACTCTGAGAGGCTTCGTCGCCGGGGTCTTTCGTTTGACCGGGAGAGCTGTCCCCGCTCTGCGCCACCCTGTTGTCGGAGTCCGCTCCGGTGGAAGCAGAATTCTGCATCGGTCCGGAGGAGGATGGCTGATTCGAGGCCTGCTTGAGGAGTTCTTCAACGGAGGGCATCCGATTGCCACTGATATCCTGAATGACGTTGAGTATCCCGGCCCAGTTCTCCAGTGTCCCCGGACTGAATTGTGAATTGCGGGCTGCTTCCTGAATAAGCTCAACACCGGACCGGCTCAGTCTGGCCAGCTGGACACCATTGGCCTTTTCCGCAGAAGCCTGAGTCCTGATTTTCTGGCGGACCTCGGGGTCATCGAGCGCCCCGGCATCCATATCCCGCAGCTCCTGGTTGATTCGAAGCAACTGTTCCTCGCGGCTCTTGACCAGCAGCGCGTCCTGCTGCCACCGGGAAAGCTGCCGCGTCATCCACTGCCAGTGCTGATCTTCATTCAGCACGTAAAAAAGATATTCCTGACTCCAGACCCGGTCGGAAGCCGGATTGTAATCCCTCACGAAAAAACGGACCTTGAGGGGCTGCGGATCAATTCCCAGATCGACAGCCGAAAATGTTCCGGTCAGCTGCATGGATGGCTGGTCAGGGTTTGCGGAGGCGAAAAGTTTTTCGCCTGTGCTCGGGCGGCTGGACTGTTCCGGATCGCCCTCCCCTGCCCATTCCATGCCGACTTCGCGGATCCCGAAATCATCAGAAACCTGAACCCCGAAGGAAATGGCATCGTCTTCGAGGATGACCCTTGTCCGTGGCAGATCGCTGATGACAATGCCGGGCAGAGCGTCCTCAACCACATTCACGCGGAGGCTGAAAGTGGAAATTCCTTCCAGACCGAAGCTGTCAGTCCAGGTGAGTCTGCCTTCGATGGACTCCTGTGGAGTGCCAAGATCCACGTTGATGAGCGGGCCGTCGATACCCGCGTTGAACTCAGAGGCTTCAACCCCGGTCAGTTCGCGGTCGATTTCCAGCTGAACGGAAGCAGTGCTTCCCTCAACAACGGAAAGCGTGCCGGACCGCACATCCCTTTGAAGTGGTTCCGGAATCTGCAGGTAGGAGGGAAGTTTTACCGCCGCCTTTGCCGAACGGATGCTGCTGCGCTCCTGAGGTGAAACTGACAGCGTGGATGTCCAGTCGCCAACACGGATTTCGAGATTGCGGGAGTCACTGTGCCCCGGCACTTCGATGACGTATTCCATGGCATCACCGAGCGGCACCTTCCTGCGGTCACGCCCGTCAAGGCTGATCGAGGCGGTGGATGGCTTCCATGGACTGGATTCATAAAGCGGGAGCCGGATGCGGTAATCCTCCCCGCGGGCGACATGAAGGACAGGTTCGAGCGCGCGTGGCTGAGCAAAGGTGTACCGATCGACATCCATCCACGGGGCCGCCCAGCGAAGCGCCGTATTGGCCACAGGCTGCGGAATCAGAAAAGCCAGCAGAAGTATGAAAAAGGCACCCCCGAAACACAGGGAGCACAGGAGCTGGAATCGCGGACGGGGCAGAGCCCTGTCAAAGTCGGTGACCCGCAGCTCTGCGGACACCTGGCTGATGGCTGCCTGCGACAGGGTCCTTGAACGGGACCATTCGGAATCGTCCGATCCAATTTCCAGCACACCGAGAAGCCGGTCTCCGGGACCGGGAAATTTACTCTCGATCAGCCGTGCGAGCCCGGTCCATTCCCCGGTGGAAAAAACGGTTTTCGACAGGTATCGCCAGAAAAGCCAGGCGATGCCGGCAGGCACCAGCACCAGCATCCCGCCCCGGAGCCACCCCGGGAGGTCGAGGACCCTGTCCACAACAAAGCAAATCAGAAAGGCACCAAGAATCAGATTCGCGGAATGGAGGACTGTTTCCCGGAGTTTTATCCTGCGGACGTCATCGCGGAAGGCTTCCAGCTTTTGAATCAGTGCTGCCGGCAGCCTCTCTCGAAGTAATTTCCCGGATGAGTCCATGTGGATAATCCCTGCTTGGCATCAACAATAAACCTGAAAGCGGAAGAATTAAACGGAAAATATCAAATAAGACCCGCTTTTTTACGCAGGATCCAGAAAATGGCGAACAGTCCGGCAAGCACACCGAGAGTCCACGGGTTGCTCCAGAGTGCCGTCCGGCGGACAACGGGTTCTTTATCGGGCAGGAGTTCGAGAATGCCCGCAGGGTCGGTCAGGTTTTCAGGGCGCAGCATCTCCCCGCCAGTCAGACGAACCAGCTCGCGGAGAACATCCGGACGCGCCGGCTCACCGACAAGTTCGAGAGGCTGCCCATCCACCGGGATGCGGTAATCCAGCACATCGCCGGTATCGCGGTTTTCCACCCGGACCTGATATTCGCCAGCCTCCTCAGGTGTCCATGTGCCTTCATAAAGCCCCCACTCGTCATCGCTCGATTCGAGCCTGATGGACCGGGTCTGCCCGGAGGAGGAGACCAGCCGGACCCGGACATCGCCGGACTGAAGCGGTTCACCATCACTCCCCATGGCATTGACGGATAACTTCACCGGCTTCTGAACTTCGGGCCGCTCAGGGAAATAGATCAGCCTGAGGGACTGTCCCTCGGCGAGATTCCGCTGGTAGGCCATCCACCGGATGACCTGCCCCCAGAAACGGTAATGGAACTGGTCCTCAACACCCTCCCGCCACCTCCAGGCGCTGTCAGTCCCCATGAAGAGAATCTTCCCCTGCCCCTGAGTCCTTGTCGCCAGCAGCGGCAGGAGACCATACTGATTGCTGACGGCCTGGTGGGTCGCGAGCACCTGTGAACCGGCTCTGGCGCGGATGACCGGGGCATACCAGTTGAAGCCGGGCAGCTCTTCCCAGATGGCGACATTTTCCTCTTCAGTGTCACCAAGTCGGGTCAGGAGACTTCTCCGCCCTTCCCGGCTGAGAGACATTTTCTCCGGGTCACGGGTTCCCCATCCCAGCGGCTGTGAAAAATCGAACTGAACGGGAATGAGCGGATCGAGTTCGGTTTCAGAAAGACTGAGCTGGTTGCCATCCATCCCCGGAATGAGGATGAGGCCGGCTGCCTGATTCTCGACGACACCCCTGAGCATGCGGCACTGTTCGGGTGTAAGCTGGTCACCGCTTATCCCCACATCCCCGAGCACGACGACATCGTAGCGGGAGAGCTCGTTGATGGTTGCCGGAAATTCCTCAATGTAGTCGTCGTTCCCGCCGCCGCGCCGCGTCAGCCCCGGGTGAAAAAGCAGACAGGAAAGCTCGATGCCCGGATCGCGCGACAACGCATTCCGAAGGTAGCGGTACTCCCATCGGGGCAGTGAATCCACCACCAGCACCTGGATGCTTTCCTCCCTTACCTGAAACGGGACAGTCCGGATGTTGTTTTGAGCGATGGCCTCTCCCGGAAAGGCCGGCACTGAGACTTCCACCGAGTAGTCACCCGCCGCGGGCGGCTTCCATTCGAAGGCCACCTCCGCCCTGTTCATCGCCGGAACAGCAACGGCCCTCTCCAGTTTCTCGCCATTGGAAAACTGCAGCGTCACCGTGGTCGGGTGCGGCCGCGCCATCGAACTCCGCAGACTCACTGGAATCCTGAGAGACTTCCCCGCAACTCCATAGCCGGGGATGGCGACATCGGTGATGCGGATATCGGGGAGACGCTCCGCGGAACCAAGTGCCACTCCGATAACCGGGACATCTGCAAGCCTGAGCGCCGAGGCCATGCGCGACGGCGACGGGCCACTGTTCCAGTCCCCGTCCGAGATCATGACGATGCCCTGGAGTCCCGGATTGTTGTCGAGAGCCTGCCTGAGCGGTTCATGGAGATTGGACCGGCCGGGGGACCCCTCGGTCTCCTCGCCGAAGCTGCTGAAGACAAGGCGTATCTGCTCCTGCACCCGCCCCCACCGGTTGGTTTCCAGAATCCGGTCCCGGACCTCCGAACGCGTGACGGCACCGGGACCAGAACCGGCGGAAACGACGTCACGGGTTTCCATGCTGGCGGAAAAATCACTCAGGACCACGAGGGTGGGCTCTCTGGAATTCTCGGTTTCCTCGGTCCACTCCGGCTGCCACAGCAGAATCAGCACAAAAAGGACGAGCACCACACGCAATATTTCGAGGACTCCGTGAAAGGCACGCCGACCGTGGCTGTGCCAGTTCATGGCGGCGAGAAAAATGGCGGCTGGAAGCACCAGTACCGTCGCCCACAGTGCCAGTTCGTTGCCATTCCATGTCAGGCTGTCTGTCATGGATTTCCTTTCGATGGGCGGGCCTGGAGTCTGTCCGATGACGGGAGGCTGAACCATGCCTCAAAGAGAAGTGCCGCGATCATGGCCAGCAGGAAGACTCTCCAGATTTCCTGCACCACTCCCGCTTCGGCGTCCTCCTCACCTGTTCCAAGAATCTGGAGCGGCAGGCCATCCATCAATGACTTTATGTTCTCCATGGCCACGACGGGACTGGCGTCCTCATCCTCACCGCGGTTTATGGCTACGAATTTGCCTGAAGACTGTTCGTAAACACCGGCCACCGCGCCATTGAGGGTCGATGGTGCCGTGTCATCGCCGGCAAGACGCGACCACCGGGCGGCCTCCATCAACTCAAGCTCGCCGGCGACTCTCATGGTCTGCCCCTGCCTTTCAAGAAGGCCGGCGGCAAGCGCCCGTTGAACCATGACATAAAGGACCACTCCGTTGGAACTGAACGAACTCCACGCCGGCTCCGGGCGGGTCGCACAGAAATAGACCTGTCCCTGTTCCCATGGAAGCTTGGCAACCAGCGGCGCCCCGGAGGAAAGTCGTGCCAGTGTGACGGTCTGGTCCATGGCTCCGTCCAGAGTCCGGTAACGGCGAATCACCAGTTCCCCCACCGGAAGAGCAGTGCCGTCGCGGGCATGAGCGAGGAGATCGGTGTCTGTCTTCCACTGCTCGACAACCAGTTCATCATTGGAGGATGCCGCATCGATTTGTGGCCCCCAGCTGAAGCCGCGATAGGAACCGCCATCGTCCTGACGCGGCGGAAAAAACACCATCTGACCGCGGTTCTCCAGGTATCGGGTCACCAGCCCGGCCTGCGGCCCCTCAGGCAGCGGTGCCAGCCAAAGAATCAGACTGATTCCCGAAAGATCGGTTTCGGTGAAGGATTGAGGAGTCACCACCTGCACTGAATTGCGGGTGTTGCCATCAGGGGCGGATTCACTCATCCATACCAGGGGACTCGAAACACCGCCGTCCTCATTGACCAGCAGGGTCCGGGAATAAAGAAACGGCTGGTAGGCAAAGAACGAACGGTTATCCGAGGGCACGGGATCCGTGGGAATCTGCACCCAGCCCCAGCCGTTGGTGCGGGACAGGTCCATGGATACCGATAAATCGTCAAAGACGGCCTCACGGCCACTCAGTGTGACACTGCTCCGGGTCACATTCCCGTTCAGATTCACATCAAGTGGCACTTCGATATCTCCGGGGGCATCATTGTCCTTCCAGATTCTGACGGCAATCTGGACTGCGGCTGAATCCGGTCCCTCGATCCGTCTGGCACTTTCGACCCGGATGCCGAGGTTCTGTTCCGCGGGCTGTGTCATCGGGATCAGAAGCAGCTGGATGTTGTCGGTGATATTTGGAAACTCGTCGCGAATCGATGACCAGAGACCGTTTTCGACATCCCAGTCATTGGCACGAAAATCAGAACACATCCATACCTGACAGTTGCCGGGGCGGTTGGATTCCACATACTCGAGTGCTTTCTGAAGCATGGCGGGCCAGTTGGCTGATTTGTCCACCGGGGCGGTTTCCGGTATCTCCAGAAGATCATCAGGCTGGTCCACTTCGACCGGGTCCATGGTGACACTGTCGATGAGAACAACTCTCGATGGCTCAAAACGGCTGCAGGCTTCGATGATCTTCCGCAGGCCTGCTTCACGCTTTGTTTCACCGGCGGCACCCACCCGGTGCTCCATACTGGGCGACCGGTCAAGGAGCACGATGGCCATCGGAAGATTTCCCGCACCGGCCTGCCCCATCCATCCGCCGGCCAATGGACGGCTTACCGCCAGGGCCAGGGCCAGTATCGCCAGTGTCCGCATGGCCAGGATAATCCACTGCTTGAGCCTCGCCATGCCCCTGGCGTTCTGCCTCGCCTTGCGCAGGAAATACATGGCCCCCCAGTTCACGGTGCGGAAGCGCCGCTGGTGGATCAGATGGATAATTACTGGAATAGCCGCCAGAGCCAGCCCCCAGAGAAGAAATGGCTGCAGGAAACTCATGCTTCAGACTTTCTTGGGCGCGCGGGCCGCCAGAAACCTCGACAGGACGTGGCCGAGGTCATCCCGTGTTAGAACCGAATGATAATCGACCATCGTTTCGGAGAGTATTTTCCGGATGGCTTCCTCATGTTCCCGGACCGCCAGCAGATAATCGTTCCGGATAACCTGAGGATCGGTCAGCATATCTGGGCCGTCCTCAAGATCCAGAAAACGCATCGGGCGGTCGAAATCAAATTCCACCTCTCTCGGGTCCCGAACCTGAAAGAGGCTGACATCGTGTTTGGCAAATCGCAGGTGATCCATGGCCTCCCTCAAAGGTTCAGGATCAAAATAAAGATCACTCAACAATACGATAAAAGCGCGCTGAGGAATTCTTTCCGCCAGCTCATGAAGCGCTTCACAGAAACCGGGATCCCCCACCGGTTCGGTCTCCTGCATCCGTGTTGCCAGTATCCGTAAATGTGCCGGGGTCCGTTTAGGTGGAATGGTCTCGGCCCCTTCCCCTGTGACGAGGGTCAGCCCGGCCGCATCCCCCTGCCCAACCGCAAGGTATGCCATGGTGGCGGCAAGCCGGCAGGCATAGCGGTATTTAGTCGGCAATCCCTCGGAACCGAAACCCATCGATCCGCTGGCATCAACCACCAGGTAACAGCGCAGGTTGGTGTCGGCCTCGAATTCCTTCAGATAAAACCGGTCGCTCCTCCCGAAAGCACGCCAGTCCAGCCGGCGCGTGTCATCACCGGGGACGTATTTCCGGTACTCGGCAAACTCAATGCTTGAGCCACGGAACGGACTCTGATGCCGGCCGGACACGTTCCCCTGCATCGGCCGTCTGGCGAATAATGGCAGATGCGCCAGCTTCGCGATCACATCCGCGTCGATCAGTCCGTCCAGCTGGGATTTCTCAGACGCCATGGTCCCGACTTTCCCGGTGAATTCAGGCCAGCTTGGCCGGTGTCTCCTCCACCAGCCTGCGGATAACCTCCGAGGCCCCCATGCCTTCAGACTGTGCCGCAAAGTTGGTGATGACACGGTGGTTCAATACCGGCAGCACCACCGCCCGCACATCCTCCTCGCCCACAAAATAATGCCCATGAAGTGCCGCCCGAGCCTTGGCCCCGAGAACGAGATTCTGCACCGCCCGGGTGCCCGCGCCCCAGGAAACAAACCGCTTCACCCAGTCAGGCGCCGTCACATCCGACGGACGTGTCCGCCTCACCAGTCGGACAATGTATTCGTAAATATGCGTCGGCACCGGAACCTTCCGAACCAGCTCCTGGTATTTCAAAACCTCCTCGCCACTCAGAAACGACTCCAGAACAGGAACCCTGTTGCCCGTCGTCGAACGCGCAATCTCTATCTCCTCCTTCTCGCTGGGATAATCGACCTGAATCAGAAACATGAATCGGTCCAGCTGAGCCTCAGGCAATGGATAGGTGCCTTCCTGTTCCACTGGATTCTGTGTCGCCAAAACGAAAAATGGCTGCGGCAGCCGGAATTCCTTTCCTATCACCGTCACCTTGTGCTCCTGCATGGCCTCCAGCATCGCCGCCTGCGTCTTGGCCGGAGCTCGGTTGATCTCATCCGCCAATACAATATTGGCAAAAACAGGCCCCCGTATGAATGTGAACTCCCGCTGCCCGGTCGAGGTCTCCTGAATAATCTCCGTCCCGGTTATGTCCATCGGCATCAGATCCGGAGTGAACTGTATCCGGCTGAACTTCAATGACAAAGTCTCGGAAAGCTTGCTCACCAGCAGTGTCTTCGCCAGCCCGGGTACCCCCATCAGCAGCGAATGCCCCCGCGCAAACAGACAGATCGACAACTCCTCCATCACCTGCTGCTGCCCCACTATCACCTTCCCCAGCTCACCACGAAGCCTGGAATACACCTCCCGAAGCCCGTCTATCGCACGGGCATCATCCTCCTCCATACGCGGAGCTTCCACTATTTCTGGCTCAATGGCTGACATCACTGCTCTTTCTGATCGCCAGAAACCTACTCCATCCCCACACCACCCCACAAACCAATTTTTTATGTGCCAGGTACATTGTACTTGCTTTGTTGTTGTGGATGCGCCAGGTTTTGGGCATGAGAGTTCCGAGGTCTGTATTGGTTGATAGAGGCAGGAGGCAGTATTTTCATGTGGTGAGCCGTGTAGCCGGACGGGGGCTGTTATTCGGGGAGGAGGAGAAGGCGCAGTTTGTGAGGATGATGCGGCAGCAGGAGGGGTTTTCCGGGCTGGTGGTTCTGGCATATTGTGTGATGTCGAACCATTTTCATCTCCTGGTTGAGGTTCCGGCTGCTGAAGACCTGGAGGAGATGAGCCGGGAGGAGATTCGCGGGCGGATGCGGCACATCTACTCACGGGAAAAACTGGGTGAATTCGATGAAATTCTGAAGGAGCGCCGGGAGGCGGGTGACGACGCGTATGAGGAGGAATTCTATCAGAGAATCAGGAGCCGGATGCACGACCTGTCGGCATTCACAAGGGAGTTGAAACTGCGGTTTTCGAAGTGGTTCAACGCGAAACACGAGCGGGTGGGCACCTTATGGGAATCCAGGTTCAGGTGTGTTCTGGTGGAAGGCAGTGAGAATGCGTTGATGAGCATTGCGGCCTATATTGAGCTGAATCCGGTGCGGGCCGGAATCGTGACGGAAAGCGGTACATACCGATGGTGTTCCCTGGCCGATGCCATGAGTGGAGGGAAGAGAGCCAGGGCGGCGGTTATCCGTCTGGTGGCAGGCAGGGGACTTCCCCGGCCCTGGAAGGAGTCCATACGCTGCTATCGGGATGTTTTTCAACTCCGGGAAGCCGCCGCGACGGGTGGAGTCAGCCTTCAGGGCAGGAATGGGCCAGGGAAGGCGTTCATGGCCAGAGTAAGGTTCTTTTCCGAAGGACTGGTGATGGGTACGAGGGAATTCATTGATGAATTCTTCAAGGGCCACATCGATCAGCTGCATTCCGGAAGGAAGAAGCTGGCCACGAAGCTTGGAGAATCGGAGTGGGGCGACCTGTACAGCTACCGGAATGTTTCAAAGGGATGAAGCACGGCGGAGGATTCCGGGAAGTGGTGAAGAACTCGATTCTGTTGCCGGCCCCCGGGGTGTGCAAACGAAATACCCTAAAGGGCATTTCTTGCGATGTGAGCTGCCTCGACCATGGCTGAAAGTTTTTTGCGGGCGGCCCACCGGGCTGTCTGGCTGAGACCGCAGTCTGGAGCAACCACAAGGCGGTCAGCAGGGGCGAATTCAAGTGCCCGTCTGATCACTGCCGCCAGGTGAGTCGGGTCTTCGATGTGATAGCTTTTGACATCGATCAGCCCAATGGCAACGTCCATTTTTTTGGCGACGGCTTCGATCAAGGGCATCTCCTGCCAGAGGGTGGTTGCCATTTCGATGTGCATTTCATTGACCTTGAGATCGAGGAAACCGGGAAAAAGATGGTGGGCGCGGCGGCTGCCGACTGCCCTGCCCTTGTAGTTGCCAAAGCACAGGTGACTCGCAAGCCTTGTCTTTCCGACGACCGGTTCAACTGTTCGATTGAAAATATCGACAAAGCGGGCAGGATCCTCCCGATGCCCGTAACAGCTCATGGAGGGCTCATCGAGGCATATTTCCCGGCACCCAGCTTCCACCAGATCCTCCATCTCCTTCTGGATGATTGGGAGCAGGGCTTCTGTTATGGCGTAGCGATCCGGATAGTCTTTATTGGGCAGCAGTCTTCCACTGAGCGTGAAGGGCCCGGGGAGGCTGGCTTTCAGAGCGACTCCAGGCGGTGCGAGTGTCTTGAGGCGTTTGAACTCCTCCACGGCGCCCAGTCCACGCGGGGCTTTGAGTTCACCGGTGATTTCATGTTTTCCTCTCTGGTCATGGGCGGGCGGTCCCCACCGTCTTGGAGAGGCGGACTCCAGACTGATGCCATCGAGGTATCCATAAAATGACAGGTTGAAATCGAAGCGGGACTGTTCGCCGTCGGTAATGACATCAAGGCCGGCCCGGACCTGGTCCTGTATGGCTGCCACGACGGCATCCTCCTGCATCTCGCGGATGTCATCTGTCCCGAACTTGTCAAGATTGCCACTGGCAAACTCAAGCCATCCGGGAAAGGGATAGCTTCCCACGACAGAAGTTTTTACAGGAATTTCAGCCATGCGCTGATGATACAGGACGGCCCCGCTTCCCGCAATATCGCCTCTGGAACTGCTTTCACGCTCATACCACCGGCCGGAACATCACCTCACCGGTCTGGTTTTGGAACCGTTTACCGCTGCGGAAAGCCATCAATAGTCTCCCTGAGGATTCTGAGGGTCCGGGAGCGCTCACTTCGCGAGAGGTGAGATGCCAGTTCGTGTTCCCCTCTGCCGGAAAGGCTTTCGTTCAGCAGTCTCAGCACCTCATGCCGAACCTCGTCCGGGAGAGACCCGAAGACATCCGAGTAAATCACATAGCTGCACCGGTATTTGAAAATCCGCTCATAGAGGCGGAAGTCCTTGAGGGACCGGTCATCCTGTGATGGTCTGCGGTTCTTCAGGAAGGCTGTTTGAAAACGGTCATTACCGAGAACGCCATCCCCTTTCAACTGGAACTCATCAGTGAACAACAGGGCCTCGACTATCCGTCGCGCCTGACTCTGGATAACGCGCAGAAGGGTGCCGGTCGGTTGATCAGGAATCTCCTCGCCCAGGTTCTCGTACATGCGGTGCGTGCGGTATGCCAGCTGACGCACACTGAGGCTGGCCTGATTGATGATATTGTGCATGCGGATCTGGTGTTCGAGGACCATCAGAGCCACGATATCGCTGTAGGGGCCACCCGGATACGGCTCGGTATTGAACACCTCACGGAGATCCTCCACCGGCATGCCGCCCTCCACCACCGGTTCCAGCTGTATTTCGTCATCCGGCCCGGTCCGACGGGCAAGGGCATTGCCCATGTGAGTGTGGACGCCGGGATCTCCGGTCACATACCAGCCCCCCCAGCGCTTCTCCAGGGGAAGAGTTTCATCCACATTGAATGTCCCCATCTGGAAAAATGGCATCCCGTCCTGTCCGGGAAATACGGACCGAACCAGTCCGCCCGGCACACTGCTGGATGGAGTTGTGCCGTGGCAGTTGAGGCACGTCTGAGGTCGCGACCAGGTCGGTTCGCCAGAGGCCGGTTGCGCCGGGATTTCCATCAGATAGAAAATCGCACCCCTGACAGGATCAAACGCCATGACTTCCACTGCGCCACCCTGCACCCACCCGACGTAGCAGTTGTCGGAAAAATAGATGGCGCGCGGCCATCGCGGGAAAATTCTCGAATTCTGCGCACTGGTGCGGGAGTAGACCAGGACCTGGGATTCAGGTGGAATCTCCAGGTGCTGGAGGAGATTCATCACCACACCGCGGGCCGTGGGGGCTTTCAGACTGGCCTCGCCTTTTGCAATCTGTCGCTGGAGCCGGGCAAAGCGGTCATTGAGATCATCCTGCCAGTAGTCCAGCGGGTCCATGTCAATGTCCACAGCCCGGGCGCCCGACACACTCAATACACTCAGGAGCATGCCGGACAAAAGCAGCTTCACCGATTTCTTCAATACTTTCCTAACCTTCATCATCGCCAGTCGCCTGAGCTTTGAATTCCTGTTCCTGTTCCCGTTTCGGCATCCGCTTCTCTCTAGCAACGCCTTTTACCTATTCCGCAAAAATCCTTCCGCTGCACCGGACCGGTCAGAGTCACAAACAGAGTTCACTGCCAGCATGCACGGACAGAAACCGCTTTTCAATCCTAAAAGTTGCATCTACGATACCACTTTGTGCGGTTCAACTATCAGACAGACTACGCCTTTCGGGTACTGATCTACCTTTTGGGTTATGACGGGGCTCAGGCGACGGTTGGCGAGATCGCCGATGCCTACGGGATCTCGGCGAACCATCTCAACAAGGTGGTGAACCGACTGGCGGCACTGGGGATTGTGGAGGCCCGACGCGGGCGGGGCGGCGGGATCCGACTGCTGGAGGAAGGGAAGCAGTGGGGGCTGGGTCGGCTGGCGAGGGCCATGGAGCCGGACTGTGAGGTGGCACAATGCACCGGTTCGAGCGGGGACTGTGCGATCCAGCGTGCGTGCGTTCTCCGCGGCTACCTGCGCGAGGCACTGGAATGCTTTTACCGCAATCTGGATCAGCGCTGTGTCGGCGAACTGACTGGATCCGCCTCCACCTCCGCGAATCTGAGGAAGCTTCTGGGCTGAGGGCGCCGGGAGTGCCGGCCGCCGGACCGATTCCATCTCAGCTGTTGCGGGACTCATTGCCTATGGATGGCAATGTGTTGCGACTGCTCCAGTCACTCGTTTTTCAGCGGGCCGGACAAGCATTCCAGCGCCGTATGGAATACTTTTTCCGAAGCAAACAGCATACAGGGGAACAATCCCAGGCCGGTGTGATCAGCAGGAGAAGTGGTGGAGATCGGTTGCTCTGAGAAATCAGGTTTAAACAGGAACGGGATCCCTCTAAAATTGTGATTGCTTCCACGTGGCTGTCGAACCGGAATCCAATGCATCAAAGCCCTTGTCCTTCCTGCCCTGCGAATCAGGTTATCCGTTCTTGACTTAAGCCCAAATGAGCATTTAAGTTTTCTCAAATGAGCCATGCTGCAACCTCAGTCAAAAAGGCCTCCACTGTCCGTGCACGAGCCGGGGCTGTCCCGGGAGGGAGTACGGGTGTGGTTAAGCGTTATTTGAACAAACGGAAGAGCCGCGGGCGTGCTGACGGGGTGTCCACGCCTGAGGTGATCGAAAAGGTGAGGGCCGGGCTGGCCTACTCTGAACTGGAGGTGTTGCAGGCTGCGCTGGGTTTACCGATGGAGCGGCTGGCCGCGCTGGTGGGCCTCAGCCGGGCGACCTTACAACGCCGCAAAAAGAGTGATGGTGCATTGAGCGCGATCCAGTCGGACCGGGTCGTTCGTCTGGCTCGGCTCACGGGCA
>JAUIAG010000462.1 GCA_030425355.1 Verrucomicrobiia bacterium | reverse complement strand
AGGCACCCCGCAGCGGCCATTCCGGCGGTACCTGGTACCACCGCCTCCGGCATCTGCACGGTACCAGGTACCGCCGGAGGGGGTCAGGTGGTCTGGCCGAGCCAGCGGATGACATGGCTGGCCATGAGGGAGTCGCTGTTATTTTCGCTGAATACGTGGTCGGCTCCGTCGAGTTCAACGAGGTTGATGGCGGGGTTGGCGTCGAGGAGTTCGCGGGAATGTTCGATGGGAACGACATCATCCTGCCGGCCATGCACAATCAGCCATGGAACAGTGATGGCGGCGGCCATGGGGAGGACTGAGTCAATTTTCTTCATGTCCTCGAGGAAGGTGGTGGAGAGAGGGCACTCGGGTTTACCCCACATGGTCCCCTGCGGAGTATCCGGGGTGACGTCACCGAACTCAGTCCGGGCGAAGAGTTCGGTATGGACCATCCCGGAGAGGCTGACAAAGCGTTTGACCGGGAGTCCGCGATTGAGAGCCAGGACACCGACTGCCCCGCCCATGCTGTGGCCGACATAGGTGATGGTCCTGCCGGGGAAGGCTTCGATGACGGCTGCGAGGTCATCGACTTCGCGTGAGGGACAGGAGTTGCGGAAATCCCCACCGGATTTTCCGTTTCCGGAGAAGGAGAAGCGGATGACCTCATATCCATCGGCGGCAAGTGCCTCGGCGAGACTGACGATAAACGGACGGTCCTTATTGGCTGTGACGCCGTGACCGATGATGACAAGATCCGAGCGAGTGGCGCCTGTGTCAGCGGGTTGATGATGAGAATAATCCAGGTTGTCCCCAAAACGATTGTGAATTGTCTCCATGGACAGCAGTGTGGGCGTCGGGAGGCCGGGGATTCAAGCACTGATTGGAGGTCCGCGGTTGGGCAGCGCGGGTTTGTGTGCTTAAATGGGTCGTATGCAGGAAAGCAGTTCAAAACCGGATGAGAGTTCAGGGAAGCCGACGGTCTGGAGCGGTGAGCTGGAGGAGAATGATCTGGAAGAGACATTCAGTCGATCCTCGGGGCCGGGGGGCCAGAACGTGAACAAAGTATCCACAAGGGTCACCCTGAGGCATCTGCCGACCGGGCTGACCGTGACCGAGCAGGGATCCCGGTCGCAGCAGACCAACCGTCAGGTTGCACGTGAAAAGCTGGCCGAATTGCTGAAGCGGGCCCAGGAGGAGAACAGGCAGGCGATGGTTCAGGAAAAGGAGAAGGAGAGGCGGCGCAATTCACCACGGCCGAGAAAGGTCAAAAGACGCATCCGTGAGGCCAAGCAGCGGCGATCGCAGATAAAAGGACAGCGAAAACGCATCCGGTTTCCCGGAAAGGACGAGTGAAAAATTTATTTCATGGAATCCGCCAACTTTTTTTCTGGCAGTGTGTTGCCATGGAGTGAGGTGGCCTGCAGTTTATTGGCGACGGAATTATCCTGTGCCCCATCAAGGAACGGGGGATAAATCCGCTTGCATAAATCGGGGGATGCGAACAAATGGAATTGGAATTTGGCCTTATGGAAAACCATACCGAGATTGAAAAAGTGGACACGCGCGAGAAGGCTCTGCGCATAAACCTCGATCCGTCGAAGTACGGGGTGTTTGCCGAGATTGGTGCAGGGCAGGAAGTTGCGAGGAACTTTTTCCGTGTCGGGGGTGCCGCGGGGACCGTCGCCAAGACCATGTCAGCCTACGACATGACCGTGTCGGATTCGATCTACGGTCCGGCAAAGCGATATGTGAGTCAGGAGCGGCTGGAGAATATGATCCAGCATGAATACGGCCTGATTCTGGAAAGGCTGAGACATTCCCGTGGATCGGATACGCAGTTTTTCTGTTTTGCGGACACGGTGAAGGCCCGGAGTTACATGGCCAACGACAACAGCCACGGGTGGATGGGAATCCGTTTTCAGAGCAAACCCGGGAACGACCCGTCCACCATCATCATGCACGTGAAGATGTGGGACAACACCAACCTTCAGCAGCAGGAGGCGCTGGGGGTCATGGGGGTCAACCTGATCTACGGGGCTCTCTACCACTACGACAGGCCGAACAAGATCATTCAGGGGCTGCTCGACAACCTCAACACCAAGCGGGTGGAGGTGGACCTGATTCAATTCTCCGGGCCTGATTTCCCGAATATCGACAACCGCCTGATGGCTCTTGAACTGGTCGAAAAAGGCCTGACCAACGCGGCGACATTTGATGCGCAGGGGCAGGTGATCCAGCCTGCGGAGCTTCTC
>JAUIAG010000121.1 GCA_030425355.1 Verrucomicrobiia bacterium | reverse complement strand
GCCAGAGACCAGTGGCAGGGATCCGCCCAGTTCGTGGAGGACCTCGAAAAGGCCCTTGCAAACTGTGAGGCCTCCATCGGATCCATGGACCAGATCCTCCACACACCGCGGCTCCGGTGGAAACGCATTCAGGGCATGAGCCTTGAAGCCATGGAGTCCAAATACCGGGCCATGAGTGAGGAAACGGATGCCCTCTGGGACTGGGTGGAGTTCCGGCGCAGCCAGCACCTGCTGCAGGAGACTCCGGCACAGCCCATAGACCAGCTTGCCATGGAAGGCAAAGTGGATGAATCCAACGCGGTCGACACGCTGCTTTCCAACTACTACCGCAAACTCCTGGATCAGGCCTTCCACGAAAGGCCCGAGCTGGCCGGGTTCCGCAAGGACAAACTCGAGACGGCCATCACCAATTTCCAGAATCTCGATCAGAAGATGATCTTCCATGCGCGCCAGCGCCTTGCCTACGAACTGGGACAGAAAACACCGCGGGTCATCGAGGGACTCTCCGGGACTTCCAGTGAACTGGGCGTCATCCAGCGCGAGATCCACAAGAAACGCCGGATCAAACCCATTCGGCGGATGCTTGAGGAAGCCGGGTCACTGATTCAGCGGATCAAACCGTGCTTCATGATGAGTCCTCTTTCGGTGGCGCAGTTCCTTCCGCCGGGAGCGGTCGAGTTTGACATTGTCATTTTCGACGAGGCCTCACAGATGAAACCCGAGGACGCACTGGGTGCCATCGCCCGGGGCCGGCAGCTCATTGTGGTGGGAGACTCCAAACAGCTTCCACCGACACGCTTTTTCTCCCGACTGGAATCCGAAGACACCGACTGGGAGGAGGAGGACGAATCACTCAGTGACCTCGAAAGCATTCTCGATGCCTGCGGTGCCACCGGGATGATTTCGCGGACACTCTCATGGCACTACCGCAGCAAGCACGATTCACTGATTGCGACCTCCAACAGGGAATTCTACGAAAACCGCCTGACCATCTTCCCCAGCCCGTTCGAGCGCAATGATCGACTCGGACTGCAGTTCATCAGGATTCAGGACGGGCTCTTCCAGCGGGGCAAGGGCAGTATCAATCCAAAGGAGGCCACCGAGGTGGCGCAGGCAGTGATCGACCATGCCCGCACCCGCCCCAATGATTCACTGGGTGTGGGAACCTTCAGCATCCGCCAGCAGGCTGTCATTCTCGATGAAATTGACCGCCTCCGCCGCGAGGCCGCCGACCCGGCCCTCGAACGATTCTTTGCTTCCGACAGGGAGGAGCCGTTCTTTGTCAAGAACCTCGAAAATATCCAGGGCGATGAACGCGATGTCATTTTCCTCTCGGTGTGCTATGCACGGCATGACCCCGACAAACCCATGGCCATGAACTTCGGCCCGCTCAACCAGGAGGGCGGAGAAAGAAGGCTCAATGTCCTCATCACCCGCGCCAAGAAAAAGTGCGTGGTCTTCTCATCCATCAGCGCCGACGAAATTGATCTCGACCGCACCGACGCCCGCGGCGTCAAATCCCTCAAGGCATTCCTCCATTTTGCGGAATTCGGCGGACGCGATTTCGTCGAGGACACCATCAATGACGAGGCGGCTCCCCTCGAAGCCCGTATCCATGAACGTCTGCACAAGATGGGATATCAGGTGGTGAGGCAGGTCGGCACCGGAGTCTTCCGCCTCAACTTCGGTATCCGCCACCCGGAAAATCCCAGTCAGTTTGTGCTCGGACTGGAGTGCGATGGCGCCGCCTACCTGAGCGCCCCGGGAAGCCGTGAGCGGGAACGGACCCGCCCCACAGTCCTCGGACTCATGGGATGGAAACTCCATCGAATCTGGTCCACAGAGTATTACCGGAACCCGGACCGAACCATCGCGCAGATCCTCAAGCTGGTTCAGACAACTGCGGAATCCACGACACCCGGGAGGCAGGAAAATATCACTCAGCCGGAATTCGACGGCATCGAGGTGGCCGACGGGGAGGAATCCACCGGACTCATTGAGCTGGCCAGCCCCTATGTTGTCTTCGAAGGCCCGATGCCCAAGACAGGCCGAACCCTCGCCAAGGAAATTGTTGTCTTCGAAGGCCCCATCCACGAGGACCACCTCCTTGAACGACTGAAGGAACTGCTGGAGGTCCCAAGACTGACAGCCAAGGCCCGCGCCGAACTCGAAAACCACGTTCTCGCCGCCCTTCGCGACAAAGTCATCCTCCGTCTGGAAGAGGAACCGTCGTTTTACGTGGCAAAAAACTTTTCCCCGGCATCCATGGAACCGCGGCACAGAAGCGCCACATCCCCGGACCCCGCGTGGATCAGCGACATTGAAATTCTCGCCGCAGCTCACAGAATCTTTGAAGTCACCGGCGAAATCCCACTCGATGAACTGATGAAGAATATCAGCCTGCTTCTCGGTTACCGGTCACTGACCACCCGCATCCAGTCACGGCTCGAGGATGCCCTGTCCAGAAACAACCTTCGTCGAATCGCTCTGAAGATGGATCACCGCAAACGCATCTCACGCTCCCCGGAACCGGATGCCGTATCCATATTTCCCGCCGGCAGCAAAGGCACCGTCTAGCAGCAGCCGCGATTTCCGTCACGCGTTCCCACTGATACAACATGCACCCCCTGTATTTTTATCTCGGCGCCACCGTCATCACTTTTCTGGTCTTCGGGTTCGACAAACTCGCCGCCCGGAAATCGTGGAGGCGCATACCGGAGAAGACACTCCATCTCCTCTCATTCGCCGGCGGATTCATCGGCGCCCTCTTCGGGAGGACATATTTCCGTCACAAGACCACCCGCGCGAAATTCCTGATCATCCCGGTCGTCGCCGCCATTGTGCATGCCGCGTTCTGGTTGATTCAAAGCCGGAATTGATACGGCCTGCCAGGCCCCGGCCCATTCAAAGCTTGTTTATTCCCCCGCACCGAACGGCCGGCACCATCCCCGACGTACCTGGCACCAGGACGGGCTGGAACGGCCGCCGGTGCCTGCAACTGGAGCTGCCTCCTGCCGCTATCGGACCAGCCCCTGACCCCGCAATCCCGATTTCAATCGCCTGCACGCCTGTCCCGCCCGCAGCCATGTCGACGGGCACGGTCCGTTGCGCACCGGGAAATGATTGCCCTTGCAGGGGTTTTTCATACAATGCGCGGGCTTATGTCGAGTATCCGGAAGCAGTATCCGTTTAATCTGATCGAATCGAAGTGGCAGTCAGTCTGGGAGGAAGGCAGGGTCTTCCGGACATTCAACCCGGGAGAACCCCTCCCGGAGAGTCATCCATTTACCCTGAGACACGGATCGGCTCCAAACCCGTTTCCCGAAAAGTTCTACGTTCTGGACATGTTCCCCTACCCGTCCGGGGCGGGTCTTCACGTCGGGCATCCGGAGGGCTACACGGCAACAGATATCCTCGCACGATACAAACGGGCCCGAGGATACAGTGTCCTTCATCCCATGGGATGGGATGCCTTCGGCCTCCCCGCCGAACAGCACGCCATCAAGACGGGAACACACCCACGGATCAAGACGCGGGAAAATGTAGACAACTTCCGGAGACAACTCAAACAGCTCGGCTTTTCCTACGACTGGGAACGCGAAGTCAACACCACCGATCCCGACTATGTGCGCTGGACGCAGTGGATATTTCTCCAGCTCTACAAATCCTATTTCGATGAGGAAACCGGCAGAGCCCGCCCCGTCAGCGAACTGGAGGAACGGGGATGGACCCGTGAACAGATCGACGGGGTGAGACTGGCCTATGTGTCGGAAGTCCCGGTCAACTGGTCTCCCGACCTCGGCACGGTGCTCGCCAATGAGGAAGTCGAGGAATGGCAGGAGAAGGGACACATCGTCGAGCGTCGCCCCCTGCGCCAGTGGATGCTTCGCATCACCCGATATGCCCAGCGCCTCATCGATGAATTGGATGGCCTTGACTGGCCGGACTCCATCAAAATGCTGCAGCGCAACTGGATCGGCCGCTCGGAAGGTGCCGAGGTCGACTTCAGCATAGATGGCCACAAGGTCACGGTGTACACCACACGCCCGGACACACTCTTCGGCGCCACCTACATGGTGCTCTCTCCGGAACACCCGCTGGTGAATGCCATCACCACCAGCAAACAGCTGGAAGCCGTCCGGAATTATCAGACCGAGGCATCCCGCAAAAGCGATCTCGACCGCACTGAACTCGCCAAGGATAAAACCGGTGTCTTCACCGGCAGTCATGCCGTCAATCCGGTCAACGGATCGAAAATCCCCGTCTGGATCGCCGATTACGTTCTCATGAGCTACGGCACCGGAGCCATCATGGCCGTCCCGGCTCACGATGACCGGGATTATGAATTCGCCCGTAAATTTGATATCCCCGTCATCGAGGTGGTCACAGCCCCCGACAGCTTCGAGGGACAGTGCTTCACCGGCAATGGAACAGCTGTCAATTCGGACTTCCTCAACGGGCTTCCCACGCCTCAGGCAAAGGAAAAAATAATCGAATGGCTTGAAGGGAAGAGCCTCGGACGCCGCCGGGTCAACTTCAAGCTGCGGGACTGGCTCTTCAGCCGACAGCGATACTGGGGTGAACCGTTTCCAATCGTCTGGGAGGACGGCAGACACAGCGCCATCCCGGAAAGCGAACTGCCACTGCTGCAGCCTGAACTGGAGGATTTCAAGCCGACCGGTTCACCGGAAGGGCCGCTCGCCAAAGCCACAGAATGGCTCCGCTACTCCGAAAAGGCCACCAGGGAAACCAACACCATGCCCCAGTGGGCCGGATCCTGCTGGTACTATCTCCGATATATCGACCCGAAAAACGGCCGCGCCTTTGTCGACCCGGCTGCCGAGAAGTTCTGGATGGGCGAAGGATCCGGAAAACCAGGAGGAGTCGACCTCTATATCGGTGGAACAGAACACGCCGTGCTTCACCTACTCTACGCCCGTTTCTGGCACAAGGTCCTCCATGATCTGGGTTTTGTCTCCACACCGGAGCCATTCCAGAAACTGGTCAACCAGGGCCTCATCCTCGGCGAGGACGGCCGCAAGATGTCGAAGAGTATCGGCAATGTCGTCAATCCCGATGATGTTGTCCGCGATTACGGTGCCGATGCACTCCGCCTCTTCGAGATGTTCATGGGCCCTCTCGAGATGGTCAAACCATGGAGCACAAAGGGTGTTGAGGGAGTCTACCGTTTCCTCGGCAGGGTCTGGCGTCTGTTTATGGACGAGGAGGCGGACAAGGCCTTCCAGCAGTCACTCACCACCAACCCTGAACAGGCCCGGCAGGCCCTCGATGCCCTGCCTCTTCACAAATCAATCCAGGATGTCGAACCGACCCGGGATCAGTTGAAGGCACTGCATGCCTGTATCGGGAAAGTCACCGAAGACACTGAGGCACTCCGGTTCAATACCGCCATCTCCGCCATGATGATCTTTGTCAACGAGGCCACTTCGTGGGATGTCCGCCCGGTTTCAGTTCTGAGGCAGTTCACTATCCTGATGGCTCCCTACGCCGCCCATCTTGCAGAGGAACTTTTCGCCAGACTGGATCCGGAAACGAACCGGACCCACGGATCACTCGCCTACCAGCCGTGGCCTGAATTTGACCCCTCGTGGCTCGAGGAATCCACGGTTGAAATACCCGTCCAGGTCAATGGCAGGCTTCGGGACAAGATGACAGTCTCCAAAGACGCTCCGCGCGAGGAGCTTGAAAAGCTGGCTCTCCAGCTCGAAAAAATCCGCCAGAATACCGACGGCAAACAGATAAAAAAAGTCGTTGTTGTTCCGGGAAAGCTGGTCAATATTGTGGCGGTCTGACGTGATAATGGTGATTGTGGAACATGGAGCTCAACGGCAGGCAGCGACAGACCCTGTTTATCATCATGAGCGTCTTTCTGCTGGGCTGGACAGTCCGCGCCTGCAGACTGGCCTCCATCAATGAGGCACTTCCGGAAACGGAAACACCGCAGCCCCGGCCATCGGCAGTTATTCGTATCCATTCATCAAGCAATGATCACTATGGAATTTGACAATCTGGTGAAGGAAATCTGCAAACGGGATCCACGATATCAACGGGAAGCCTATTTCTTCCTGCGTGATGCCCTCTCCCATTCCCAGTCCTTGCTGCAGGTCGAGGAGGAGGAATCCAATGAGTTCGCCACCTGCCACCACATCACAGGACAGCAACTGCTGGAAGGAATCCGGGAATTCGCCCTCGATCAGTACGGCCCCATGGCCGCATTCATGCTCCAGGAATGGGGAATTTTCCGCTGCGAGGACTTCGGTGAAATAGTCTACAACCTGATTGATATAGGCCTGTTCCAGAAGGATGAAACAGACCGCCGGGAACACTTCGAGAACGGTTATGACTTTTACGAGGCGTTCTGCAGGCCGTTCCTGCCATCGAGAAGTTTCCAGAAGAGGTTTGCCCGGCCACTGCAGCAGTCCTGCGGGAACATCTGAATCAGCAGACGCCCTTCCCCCCTCCAGGGTCCCGGCCGCTTTCCTCAGCAGACGAGGGCCCACCCATAGATTGACGCATACCAATGTTCGACAGGTATAACCCACCCCAGCTTAAAAAACTCGAGAACGGCCTTGAGATCATCACCCTGGCCCGGAAAAACCACCCCGTTGCAGCAGTCCAGGCATGGTGCCGGGCCGGCTCCATCCATGAGGGTCAGTGGCTCGGTGCCGGTCTGTCACACGTTCTCGAGCACATGCTCTTCAAAGGCACTGAAACAAGACCGCCCGGGAAAATAGACGAGGAGATCCAGGACGTGGGTGGCAATATGAATGCCTACACCTCCTTCGATCATACAGTTTATTACATCAATGTCCCGTCGGAAGGAGTGCCCACCGCCATCGATATTCTCTGCGACATCACCTGTAACGCCACAATCCCGGAAGAAGAGCTGGCCAGCGAGAAGGAGGTGATCCTCCGCGAGATGGATATGCTCAAGGACGACCCGGGAAGGCGCTCCAGCCGGAGGCTCTTTGAGACAACATTTACAGTATCCCCTCTCCGATACCCGATCATAGGCCTCCCTGATATCTACAGTCAGGTTACCCGCAAGGATGTCTTCGACTACTACCGTCGCAAATACGTCCCCAACAATCTCTTTTTCGTTGTGGTCGGGGATATCGACGAGGATGCCGTCGTGGAACAGATCCAGAAGGCCTTCTCAAACCGGAAGGCCTCACCCCTTCCCCCCGATTATGTGCCGGTTGAGCCCCCTCAGTTCGGCCCACGCCGTGTTGTCGAGGAGGGACCATTTCAGCTCGGGCACATGCACCTCGCCTTCCAGGTGCCGGGATTCCGCCACCCCGATCATCCCGCACTGGAACTGTTCAGCAATGTCATCGGCCACGGTCGTTCCTGCCGGCTCAACCAGCGCCTCAGGGAAAAACTCGGACTGGTCCACGGCATCAATTCATGGCACTACACGCCCGGAGACCATGGCGTCGTCGCGGTTTCAGCAGTCCTCGATGCACCACAGCTCGACGCGGTCACCAATGAGGTTTTCGGAATCATCCGGAATGCGGCTGAAAACCCTGTTTCACAGCACGAACTGGACAAGGCCATCAAACAGCAGACATCCGCCGTATTCGCCAGCCTCAAGACGGTTCAGGGAATCGCCGAAGACCTCGGAAGCTCATGGATCCTCACCGGTGAACTGGATTACTCCAGACAATATCTCGAAACACTCAAGGCCACCACCGTCGAAGATGTCCGCCGTGCAGTCGCCACCTACCTGATTGAAAACCGGTCCAGTCTTTATTCCCTGCTGCCCAACGGCTCCAGCCAGGTGGTCCGTTCCGCCGCGCTGTCCTCGGTCAGGTCACCAGTGCTCAAGTCTGTTCTCCCCAACGGACTGACCCTTCTCACCTGCGAAGACAATGACCTTCCATTCGTCGAAGTGCGCTGGGCCACTCGGGGCGGCGTCCTGCTTGAAAATGTATCCAATCAGGGAATCAGCCAGCTCGCCTCGAAGGTCCTCGGAAAGGGAACCCGGAGCCTTTCCAGCGAACAGATTGCCGAACAGATTGAATCCGTCGGCGGCAGCCTCGATCCGTTCTCCGGCAATAACACCATAGGGGCGTCACTGGAGTGCATGAATTCCGACTGGCAGGAATCCCTCAACCTCCTCACCGAGGTGATGCTTCATCCGTCCATTCCGGATGAGGTGCTGGAAATCGAAAGACAGACTCAGCTGGCTGCGATTCGCGCCCAGAAGGATCAGCTGGTGCAGCTTGCTTTCCGATGGATTGGTGAATCGCTTTGCGGAGATCAGAGCTACGGTCTGAACCCGGCCGGAAGAGCCGACACCGTCAAATCCATATCGCGATCCGCACTGCTGGACTTCCACAGCGAATTGATGGCACCGGGAAATACGGTGCTTTCGATTTTTGGTGACATTTCCCATCAGGCGGTGCAGCAGCACCTCGAAAGACTGCTCGAAAGATGGATGGACCGGGGTCGGACAACCGACTATCCCCCGCCGCCGCCTCTGCAGGCAGGAGCATCCATCACCGGTTTTATCCCAACCGATAAGTCACAGGCCGTCGTGGCCCTCGGCTATCAGGGCACAACCATTGATTCCGCCGATAAATACGCCCTTGAGCTTCTTCAGGAGGTTTACTCGGATCTCGGATCCCGGCTCTTCACCCGGATCCGCGATGAAATGGGACTGGCCTACTACGTCTCTGCCTACAATTTCGTTGGTATCCACCCGGGGGTCTTCGCTTTCTATGCCGGAACATCCCCCGAACAGGCCGAACTCGTTGCGCGCGAATTCGAAAGCGAAATAACCCACCTGGTGGAAAACGGTATTTCCCAGGTCGAACTGGACCGCGCCATCGCCAAGATCCTCGGACAGAAGAAGATCCACGCCCAGAGTCTGGGCAGCATGGCCATGACAGCCGCTCTCGACGAACTCTACGGACTCGGATTCGATAACTACAGCCGCGAAATCGAGGCCTATACACGCACGTCCCTCAAGGACATCCGCGAAACTGCCACGAGATACTTCTCCAACCGGCCGGCGATCATGGCGTTCGTCTCTCCCAAGCCCCCTGAACGGGAACATATTCTGATCAGCGAGTCCCAGTCCCCCGCTCCGGTCGCCTGACCGGTCGGTCGACCGGCTTTATTGACAGGATGCCCTCCGCCCCGTACTCTCAGTCCAGTTAATCACTTTCTCTATTCTCTATTTTATATTTATCCCAAGGATAAATTGATAATCCTGTCATGAAATATATTTCAATTTCCAGACTGTCACAGCCGCTGCGAAGAGCCCTGTCCCTTGGCACGCTCGTGGTCCTCTGCTCATGCAGCAGCCAGTACCAGATCACCCTCATCAACAACAGGTACATCACCACAAACAGCAAACCGAAACTCGACAGGGAAACACAGAATTTCGTCTACAAGGACCATAAGGGGGAAATCCGGGAAGTATCAAAATCAAAGGTTCTGAAAATTGAACCCTACGACCCGGAATCCGCGAGGAAAAATACTTACAAACCGGAAATTAAATAAGGATAGCGCCGGCCGCGCTTCCGCCCCGCCTTCATCCTAGAAACCTTCAGGTTTTGTAAAAGCCTATTCGCCGGCAGTTCCGGACTGCCCCGCTTCAGCACGGCCAATGCTCGGTGTGAGCTTTGAGAGGAGGGTGTAAAACACCGGCACCACAAATAGAGTCAGAAAGGTGCTGGTCAGCATCCCGCCGGTAATCACCACGCCCATGGGTCTTCGGGTTTCAGCGCCGGCTCCGAAACCGATGGCAAGCGGCAGAAGCCCGCACACGGTTGAAAGAGCCGTCATGGCAATTGGCCGGAAGCGCAGCCGGCCTGCTTCGACCATGGCTGACATCGGCGACCTTCCCTCCTCACGCAGCTGGTTGGCGAACTCCACCAGAAGAATCCCGTTCTTTGTGGCCAGACCGATCAGCAGCACAAACCCGACCTGACTGAAAAGATTGATGTTCATCGCCGGTACTTTCGGCATCAGTTCCGCCACCAGATAGAGCGCCCCCATCGCACCGACAGCCGCCAGCGGAACAGTCAGCATCACTGTGAATGGATGGACAAGGCTTTCAAACTGCGCCGCCAGAACCATGTAGACAAAAAGCAGTGCCAGACCGGCGAATACCAGGGTTTCATTATTGGAGGTTTTAAAATTCCGCGATTCACCGAGGTAGTCGAAGTTGTAGCCCGGGGGCAGAATTTCGGCCAGAATCGCCTCGGCCTTTTCAATGGCGGCACCGAGCGTCATGTTGTTCGGGGTCCCGGAAATGGTCGCAGAACGCTGCCGGTTGTATCGGCTGATATTGTTGGGGCCCACAGAAAGTTCCGCCTCGACCACATTGGCCATGGAAACCAGACCGCCACTTCTCGTCCTGAGGTAAATCTGGTCAAGATCTTCGGGAACAAGGCGGTTTTCCCGGTCAAGCTGCGCAATGACTTTGAATTCCTTGCCATCGAGCTTGATCCGGCTGAGGTCCAGTCCTCCGAACAGAACCTGAAGGGTCCTCGAAATTTCGCTGATCTGTATGTCAAGTGACGCAGCCTTGTCGCGGTCGATGATGATATCCAACTCGGGTTTGTTGATCTCAAATGAACTGTTCGCATTCAGCAGCACTCCCTCCACATTGAACCTCCGCGCCAGTTCCTGGGACAACTCATCCAGCTTCTCCAGATTCGGCCCGGTTATCACCACCTGAAATGGAGCGTTGAATCCGCCGCCAATACTCTTGGGAATGATCGGTGAGGCAAACGCGCCCTCAATCTCCATGAAGAACCGGCCCCGCAGACCAGTTTTCGGATCATTGACCAGCTCCTGAACCGACTTCTCTCGATCCTTGGTCAGATGCACAAATCCGATGCCTGAATTTGCCTCGCCAGGACCATTGAATCCCGGTGCTACAATACAGCCGTATATTTCAATTTCAGGAACCTCCTCGAATATCGCCTCCATGTCCCGCATCACACGGTCGGTGTATTCAGAGGTCGACCCGAGCGGTGCCGACAGAAAAGCCAGAAAACTGCCCCTGTCCTCCTCCGGTACATATTCCCCCTCAAGGTTGCTCGCGAAGAAAATGGTGCCGTAACCGAGGATGCCGAAGACCGCGAGCACCAGCAGAAGGCGGAATCCGATGTGAATCCCGAGAAGACGGTTCAGGAATGTGGAATAAATTCCTGAAAGCCAGTGAATCATTCCATCAAACAATCTCAAAAGTATGAATGGTCGATGGTTCCCGGACCGGATTTTCAACAGCCTCGCCGACATGGATGGCGCAAGAGTCAATGCGACAAATGTCGATACAATGACTGCCCCGGAAACAGCCACCGCCAGCTCGACGAAAAGTCTGCCAACCTCGGATTTCTGAAAAGCAAATGGAAGAAACACCGCAACCAGCGACACTGTGGTTGCAATCACCGCAAAGGAAATCTCCTTCATGCCGCTGATGGCGGCCGTCATGGGATCCATGCCCTCCTCGACGTGACGGTAGACATTCTCAAGCACCACAATGGCGTCATCCACCACAATCCCGATCGCCAGAACCAGAGCCAGCATGGTGAGGATATTGATGGAATAGCCGAATGCTGAAAGAATCGCGAAGGTCGCCATAACCGAGACAGGAATGGTCACTGCCGGAATGGCCGTCGCCTTCCACTGCCCCAGGAACAGGAAAATCACCACCACCACCAGAAAGAATGCAATACCCAGAGTCCGCCACACTTCGGTGATGGACTGCTTGACGAAAACCGCCTGATCGTAGTTGACGACAATTTCAAGACCCTGAGGCAGGGTCGGCTTGATCACGTCCAGCCTTTTGCGGATCCCGTCGGACATCGCCACGGTGTTTGCTTTGGATTGCTTGATGATACCCAGAAAGATACAGGGCTTGCCGTTGTTTCTCGCGACGGTTCGCATGTCCTCCACTCCATCTTCAGCGCGGCCCACATCGCCCAGTCGTATTGTCCGCTCACCGTCTGAGAACAGTATCAGGTTCTCAAAATTGATGGCTTTCTTCAGCTGGCCGCTGGTCTGGATAACCATTTCACGATCGAGGTTCTCCAGTCGGCCGCTGGGCAGCTCGACATTCTGCTCACGAAGGGCCCGGTCCACATCCGATACGGTGATCCGGTGGGCCGCCATCGCCACGGAGTCCAGCCACAACCGGACGGCATATTTTTTCTCCCCACCCAGAAAGACCGAGGAAACACCCCGCACCGTCTGAAGCCGCGGCTTCATCTGCCGCTCCGCGATATCCGTCAGCTCCAGAGGCGTGTATTTGTCGCTGCTCACCCCGATCCACAGAACAGGTCGGGCATCCGAATCATTTTTGGAGACGATCGGCTCGAGGATGTCGTCCGGCAGCCGCTCGCGAACTCTCGATACACGGTCCCTCACGTCCTGCGCCGCCACATCAACATCCCGCCACAACTCGAATTCCACATTGATCTGACTCACCTGGTCCCGCGTCGTACTGGTCAGGATCTTGATGCCGGGAATATTGTTGATCGCTTCTTCCAGGATCTCCGTGACCTCGGTTTCCACAACCTCGACACTGGCTCCGGGAAATGTTGTCACCACACCCACTATCGGTGGATCCACATCCGGCAGTTCACGCACCGGAAGATCGACAACCGCAAGGGCTCCGATCAGTATCAGCGCCAGACTCATCATCGAGGCCAGAACCGGCCTCCGAATACAGATCTCCGAGAATTTCATCGCGTGACGGCCCCTTCCCCGCTGCCCGCCCCCAGAGCCCGGGCCATCATCGCCGTATAGGGCTCAAGCCCCTCAACAGGTGCCGGTATCACATCCGCCCCGGGAATCGCCTTCTGCGTCCCCTCCACAATCACCCGGTCCCCTGGGGACAGTCCCTGCAAAATCTGAATCACCCCCGGCAGCCGCTTTCCAGTCTCAATGGTCACCATCTCGACCTTGTTCTCGCCGGTCACCCGATAAACTGATGCCTCACGGCTGTTCAGGATCCGGAAAAGGGCGGTCTCCGGAATCAGAATCGCATCATCGTAGGACTCCATCGCCAGAAAAACCTCGCCAAACATCCCCGGCTTCAGGCGATTGTCTTTATTCTCAATCCGGGCCTTGACCTGCACAGTTCGAGTCCCCTGATCCACATAGGATGCAATAAAATGGACCCTGCCCTCGAATCGCTCGCCCGGCCACGCCCTGACTTCTACATCCACATTCTGGCCCTCGCTGACCTTGCTCACAAACCGCTCCGGCAGCTGAAACTCTATGTCGATGGGATCCAGCATGACCAGAAATGTGAGAGTCGTCTGGGGATTGACGACCTGACCGACGGAAATGTCCCGGGTGCCGACAACGCCAGCAAATGGAGCGCGAATGACTGTATCCGCCAGCTCGCGCTTCCGGAGGTCCATGGTCGCCTCGGCCCGCTTCAGCCGGGAAAGTGTCTGATCATACGCCTGTTTCGATATGGTCGATTCCTCATAAAGCTGACGGTCCATCTCGAAATCAGTTCTGAACTGCTCCAGATCGGCCATCACCTGCTCCAGCTGTGCTTTGAGTTTTGTTTCATCCAGCCTGACAAGAATATCGCCCGCTTCAACCCGCTGGCCCTCCTCAAACTCAATCGACGAAATAACTCCCTGGATCTCACTCTGGAGTTCAACCATTTCACGGGCCGAAACGCTCCCGATAAAGCGTTCCTCGCTGTCAAATCTCGATGAAACAACCTCCCATATCACTGCCCGGACCGGCGGCATTCCTCCGCCCCCTCCTCCTGTCTGACCGCTTTCATCCCCACCCCGGCAGCCACTTGAAACCACCAGAACAGATGCCATCATCACGGAGCGAATCCGTCCACACGGATCCACAAACCTCTCCAGGAACTTGATTAACACGGTGCTATTATTATGGGATCCCACTCCACATGGTCAAACAGCTTCCAGAAGGATTACCCGCTCCAGAGTGAAAGAACCTCTGGTAATTTGCATATTTCTATGACCATGAACAAAAAAGGGACCTGGCAGTGTTGCTGCCAGGCCACCTAGCTCGAACGGGCGGATCCTGTTGGAGTCCGTTAACCGTCGTTAACAAACCAACCTCCGTGGCGTTTTCCCCGTTTCAAATCTGCTTTCCGTCTCCGACTTCCATCGCTCTGCCCGCAATGCAGGAATTCCATCCCACCAACCAGACAGAGCCCGTCTTTACCCACTATTCGCGCCAGCCCGAAAAATATTTCATAAAATTTTATTTTTTTTACCGGAAGCCCGAATCAGGGACTGTCCCTATTCCCTGAATCCCGGATACCACCCGGTTTTTCATCACTTTTTCGCAGAATTTGTGTCATTTCACGATTTCAGCCTTATGCTGGAACCCCGATGAAAAAAGTTTTACCCGGAAATACCCTCCTGGCCTGGATGCTTCTTCTCTGTTGCATCAGTGCCGTGCCCACAGCAGCTCCCGCCCAAGTCGCCACTCAGGGACAGTCCCTGCAAAAAACGGACGAGGCCGGAGAGATACGAAAGGTTTTCAGCCAAATCCGGGCTCTCATTTACCAGAACCGCAGGAATGAAGCCCTTCAGGTCGCCAGCGAAGCCCTAACAAAGTTCCCTGAATCGGCTCCAATCTGGACCATGAAAGGGCGAATTCACCAGACATTCAGAGAGTTTGAAAAAGCGCACGCTGATTTGATCCATGCCGTTGAACTTGATCCGTCCTTCGCGGATGCCTGGCAGCTCAAAGGGGTGGTGGAATTTCAGATGACTCGCCCTGCCGACTCGGTTGATTCATTCGACAAATACCTTGAACTGCGCCCTGCGGAGGCACCATATCACTGGCAAAGAGGTATCTCCCTCTACTACGCTGCGGATTTCGAAGAGGGCGCCCTCCAGTTTGAAATCCACAAATCCGTCAACCCGGCAGATGTGGAGAATGTATTCTGGCATTACCTCTGCAACGCAGGAATG
>JAUIAG010000120.1 GCA_030425355.1 Verrucomicrobiia bacterium | reverse complement strand
AAGTCTGTAATTCACCGCTGCCACAGCAAGGCCCCTGCCTTCCAGACCCTTTGGCAGGTATTTGCTGCCTCCTTTGAGTCCTCCACCATGGAACCACACCACTGTGGGAAAAGCTTCAGCTGCAGCCCCTGCAGGGTAATACAGATCCAGGCGGCAGCGCTCCATCATGTATTGGGTGATGTTTTCCCCCTCCCTGTAGGCGATATTGGCAGCTGTTTCCCATGAGGACACTGCTTCATCAGCCGGGCGTGCGGCAGTCACGGCTGAGCCGGCGACAAGGAGAATCAGCAGCACTCTCGCAAAGTGAACGACGATGGAAGCGGTGTCTCCAGCATGGTTTTGAGCGGCCATTCGGAGTGCTGCCCGGTTCCTTGGTGATTGTGATGGATTCATGTTTGTCCGGAGTATGAGTGATACGCTTATGGCTGCTCTATCGGAGATCTGAGCATTCTGAAGCACAGGTGTCGTTTACCGTCCAGTGGGTGCTGCAGGAGAATCCGCTCATCCGTTCCCGCCACTGTTTCGCCGTCGTTCCACTCCTTCAGATTTTCGCTGTACTGGAGGGTATAGTGAAAGCCGGTTTCGGAGTCGAGTCGAAGGTTGGCTGCGGGTGACCCGACGTCGGTGAGGAAGAAGTCCTCAATGAAGAACGGGCCGGCCGGTTCCTTCCGGATACTGGACAGCAGATGGTTCATGGTCAGAACGGCCCTGCCTCCAGTCGCTTCCCAGAAATTATAAAGCGGACTGCCATTGTCCGCCGGGAGGGAAAAATCATAGACATCTCGGTCGTGTCGGGCCCATTCCGCGGCACTGAGGGGCCGGTCCGTCAGGATAACGTACAGGATGGAAAAATCCTTCTGTGACTGTGATACGTCCGGAATTCGCTGTCCATGTGCGGCGATGATTTCATCCATGGCGACAGTGGATATCGACGAGGCGCTGAATTCCCCGGTTGTCGTGTCAACCCATTCAAAATCGCGGGCGATGCGGATATCATGGCCGACTTCATCTGCGGGAATCAGTCCCATCAGATAGAGTTCGAACTGGCTGTAGGGCAGGGAATTACCCCCATTGGCATTGGCGCCCCATGCCCCGAATTCCCCGGTCCGTGGATTGCGGGCTTTGTATCTGTTGGTGCCCAGTTCCTCGAGGCTCCCTGGTTCCCACCCGCCGAGCTGGCCGCCGATGTTGCTGTAGCCCCAGTGTCCGCTGACTTCGGTCGGGATGGCGTCCATGGAATGCGCCCAGTTGTGCAGCAGTTCGTGAAGGCTGGGACCGTCCTTCAAACCGGCAGTGGAAGTCAGGTGAATCAGCCCCTGCAGCCTTCCACCGGATCCGAATCGTGCGGTGTTGTCGAAGATGTTTTTGCCGAGTCCGCGGATGTCATTTCGTGCGTTGTAGAATCGACCGTAATATGTGCCTGTGGGCACTTGAGGCTGATCTGTGGCCACGATGATGAAATCAAAATGGTCTTTCAGTTTCTGGTAGAGCATGGATGCAAGGTCCCATGCCTGGTTGTAATCCATGCTGTTGCCGGCGGCAGCGAAGAGGTTGGCGGACTCGAAGGAAGCCACTCTTCCCGATCCGAGGACGGTCAGAACGAAATCCCCGCCCCTGCGGATGACCAGGGCATTGACTGACTCCGGATCAGGGTCAATGGTGTCCTCAATGCCATCCGAATCGCGGTCATTGTTGTACTGATAGTCTTCAAGCCAGAACCGGTTGGACCCCGGTTCGGTCTCACTCCACAACTGGGCGTGGAGAATTTCCGAGGTCGGAATGCCTTCCACCGTGATGGACGTCTGTGAATTTGGCAGAATAGCGGAGGCGAACACGTCACGGCTTCCCGGTCCCCCGGTGCCGAGGTTGAAATAATAGCGTCCGGCACCGGTGGTCCATTCGAAAGTAACAGTCTGTGTGGTTATGGTGCTTCCCGGTTCAGGTGAAACCAGAACCGCCTGCTGGCCATGGGTCGCCTGCACAACCGCCGATAAAATCAGCACCACCGCCAAAGCCATCCGGGGAAATTCGACAGGACACGCAGCGCCCAGGGGCAACCACAAGACCTTCACAGTCTGTTTCAAACTGCTGTCCGTCGGGGTGCCGTGAGCTGCATGGCTGGATCCGGATGCGTGGATGCTCATCATTGGACTTGTCCGTGCACAGGGAATAAGCGGCCGCATGTCGCGGAAGTTAAATCCCCATCCCCGCCGGCGATGATCTGAATGCGGTCATTTAAAGGCGATGCCGGCGCTCGACGGGCCCGCCAGCGGCAGTATTTCAACGCGGCTGAACCCGACTTCAAGGCACCACGAGCGGAAGTCCGCACCGGAGTAGTCAAAGGCATCCCCGAATTCAATCAGCATGTTGAGGGACATCAGGAGCCCCTGGACATTCTCCCGCCGTGCGTCATCGATGAGGCTTTCAATCACCACAAATGCCCCGCCTTCAGGCAGGGCGTCCCACGCGGAGCGGATCAGATGCATCTTCTTCTCCAGATTCCAGTCGTGGAGAATCATACCCATGGTGATGAGGTCCGCTTTCGGCAACGGATCCCGGAAGAAGTCCCCACTGGCGGTTGTGACCCTGTCCTCAAGGCCCGCCCTGGCGATGTGGCGTTTTGCGATGGCTTCCACTGGAGGGAGGTCGAAACTGATGCATTTGAGGTGTGGGTGCCTGCCCGCGCATTCAATACTCAGCAACCCGGTGGCCCCTCCGACATCGCACATGGTCCGATACGGGGAAAAGTCGAACTTCTCCGCAAAGGCCTGAAAATTTATTCTGGAAATGCCGGTCATGGCGCCCATGAACTGTTCGAGTCTGGGCACATCGGCATAGAGTTCCTCGAATATTCCCTTTTTGCCGTGCTTGGATTCGTTCTGGGCTTTGCCGGTGCGCAGTGCCTCCGGGAGGTCATGCCAGAAACGGAAGAGCCTTGCATTCAGCATCACCAGAATCCCTCCAATATAATTCGGGCTGTTTTCGTTGAGAAAATGCGCCCCTTCCGGTGTGTTGAAATACTTTCCTTCCGGGCCGTCTCCATCGCGATGCAGAAACCCCATGGCCACCAGTGCATCAAAGAAGTCATAGAATGCCCGCGGGTGAAGTTCGAGTTTTTCCCCGAGTTCGGTTGCTGTCATTTTCCGGTCGCCGAGACTGGTGAACAGTCCCATGTCCACGGCAGTGAGTAGGACCTTGGAACTCCAGAAGCTGAAGCCGGTTTTGAGAATATGAGTGGGATCGGGAGAGGCTGTCATTGAAAGTGCAGGTCGGATCGGGATCGGGATTTTGATGGGCCCACGGGAGTCAGGAACGTCCGGGCAGTGAAATGTCTGGTGCGTCGAGGATGACCTGATTCGGGACCAGAGGCAATGGCGGAGTTTCCATGCCGATGCGGCGGCGGTCGATGACACCACCCCTGTACCACCCCTGTCTGTGACATTTGCCTTGAACTGGACTGGAGATCCATCTGACCGGCCGGTATGATGGCCTCAGATGAAAAGTGAAGTGGGGCTGATTGATTATGGTGCCGGTAACCTCAGAAGCGTCTACAAGGCGCTGGTCTTCCTCGGTGCGAATGTGCGCATCATCACCAGTCCGGATGAAATCAACGGGGTCCGGTCACTGATCCTCCCCGGTGTCGGGGCCTTCGGAGACTGCAGTATCGCCCTCAGGAATCAGGAACTCACCGCAGGAATCAGGGACTTCATCAAATCAGGGAAGCCTTTTTTCGGAATCTGTGTGGGTTACCAGATCCTCTTCAGAAAAAGTGAGGAGTTCGCCAGCAACGAGCCTGGTCTCGGCGTCTTTGAAGGCCAGGTCCGCCGGTTTCAGCCTCAGCCCGGTCTGAAGATCCCTCAGATCGGCTGGAACCAGGTGAAGCAGAAACTTCCGGAATGTCCGCTGTTCCGGAACATCCCCGACGAGTCGTGGTTTTATTTCGTCCACAGCTTTCACCCGGTTCCCGATGATTCCTCGATCATTGCGGGAACCACGGAGTACGGCGTTGAGTTCGCCTCAGCCGTGTGGAAGGACAACGTCATGGCAACGCAGTTCCACCCCGAGAAAAGTCAGAAGATGGGACTGCAGCTGCTGGAGAATTTCCTGGCTCTGGAGTGAGTGGATGCTGACGGGCCGAGCCCAACCGGAAGGTTGAGCGGCCCGCTCAAATAGCGGAGGCACGGGGAGGGGTTGAATTATC
Source organism: Verrucomicrobiia bacterium (assembly GCA_030425355.1). Taxonomy (GTDB): domain Bacteria; phylum Verrucomicrobiota; class Verrucomicrobiia; order Limisphaerales; family JAJOIW01; genus JAJOIW01. The sequence goes on along the minus strand of JAUIAG010000120.1, from coordinate 11,127 downwards.
CCCGGGCTTTGCCCGAGCGCGGACGCAGAAGGATGACCTTGAGTTCGCTGCCGTCGACTTCGACACTGGTCGTCTCCACATCCGGGTCGTCCTTGAGCGCATTGTGAACAATGCGGCGGTTGAAGGCATTCATCGGGCGCAGCTCGATGACTTCACCCCATTTGCGGCACTTCTCGGCGGCCTTCTTCGCCATATCAATGAGTTCCTCCCGCTGCTCGGATCGATAGGATCCAACGTCGATGGTGACCTTCGGGGCATTCTCATCGTGACGGAAAAGAATTCGGTTCAGGAGATACTGAAGTGCCGACAGCGTCTGGCCCTTGCGGCCAATGAGCCGGGAGGCATCGTCGGTCTGGACATCGAGGAGTATGCCCTGTTCCCAGGGCCGTTCATCCACGGTGGCCTGAAATCCGAGGGAACCGACTATCTGCTCAAGAAGTTCTTTGGGTGTTTGTGACATCAGTTGATCAGTTCAAATCTGCAATTGCCCGTCTGAGGGACTACCGCCTGCCCTTCTTTTTCTTCTGGGCCTGCTTCATCGCCAGCGTCTTGGCTTCCATCCATGTCTTCGGCCGCCGCGGCTTGCGGGCCGCAGCCGGTGATGGCCCATCCGATTCCGGGACAACCTCGCCGAGCTTCGACTCGTCTATCCTGGTCAGCTTGGTCTGGACGATGCTCAGGATATTCTGAAAGGTCCAGTACATCGTCAGGCCGGAACTGTAATTGTAGAGAATCCCCACAAACAGCAGAGGCATGTAGCGCATCATGTTGGCCTGCATCGGGTCCATGCCGGCAGCCGGCGGCGTCAGCCGGGTCTGAATCAGCATGGTCACCCCCATCAGAATCGGCATCGGGTTGATCGGGAACCCCGCCAGCGAGGCAACCGTGTCGGACTGGGAAAGGTCGCAGATCCACAGGAACGATTCGCCCCGCAGCTCGATCGCCGTCCGGATCATGAAGAAGAATCCGATGAAGACCGGCATCTGCAGCAGCATCGGAAGGCACCCGCCCATCGGGTTGACCTTGTTGTCCTTCATGAACTTCATGAGCTTCTGCTGCATCCGCGTCGGGTCCTCCTTGTATTTTTCCTGAATCTCCTTCATCTGCGGCTGCAGCTTTGCCATGCGCTTCATGGACTTTGTGCTGGCATGGGTCAGTGGCCAGAAGGCCATTTTGATGATGAAGGTGATGGTGAGGATGCTGAGTGCATAGGACAGCCCCATGGAATGAAGAGTGTTCATCCCCAGCAGCAGTGCCTTGGAGAAAAATCCGAAGAATCCGAAGTCCGCAATCCTGTGCTTCTGTTCCGGCAGCTGGTTGAGAATTTTGAAGGACTTCGGCCCGGCGTAAATATCGTATTCATGGACGACGGATTCTCCCGGAGCGAGGATCTTTTCCGGGTAGAAAAAGGCCGCCTCAATCAGCTTGTGCGACTTGGGGGCGTTGTCCACCTGGAAGACCACGTCCTTCGGAACCGCCACAAGGCCTGACATGTCACGCGTCCTGGGCTCGACAATCAGTGTGAAGAACTGATTGGACATGGCCGCCCAGCGGATTTCCGTGGACGGCTCGATATACTGCTGGCGCGGCTGTCCGGGGATACAGCCCATGATCTTGTTTTCAAACCAGCGGATATCCGTCTTCTTGTAATTGTCGCCTATCAGGTAACTCAGACGGAGGTCGACATCCATTTCACCGGCGGTGGTCACCACTGTGGAGCCCACGGAACGTCGGACCTGCGGGACCTTGACCGGCTCACCTCCACTGGCGTTCTTTATCTGTGAGCGCCCGGTGACCTGATAAAGATTGGTGGAGATGCGGAATTCGTTGGCGAGTTGAAGACCGTTGGGAAGGTCCTTCCAGAATGTGATACGCCTCCTGGATTCATCCAGTGAGTATTTGTAACCGACACCTGTGTCGAAGCTCTTGAGGTTTTCGATCCCCAGTATGCTGAACTGGTTCTTGTCATTCAGCACCACCCGGTTGGTTTCGGTGATATTGCCGGGATTGTCGCAGGTGATAATCCGCTGGAATTCCTTCAGGTAAATGCGGCTCAGTCCGCCATAGCGGGTGGAAAATTCGAAAGTGGCCTTTTCGGTTTCAATCAGCGGTCTTTCCTCTTCAAAATCCTCGGGGACGGCGGCTCCGGTGCCCCGCGGGGCAGTCAGTGAAGGGGTGTCTGAGATAACCGCTTCCGGCCTGCCGGGCGCCGTGGCTGTGGTGGATGTGTCACTGATGGCGGGGGCAACAGGTTCAATCTCAATGGGTTCCACCGCGGCGGACGTTTCCGGTTGCGATGATGTTTCGCCGGTTTCGTTCGCGTCCTCACCCGCTGCCGTCACCCGTATGACCTGATCCTGTGCGGCAACGTCCTGGTCTGATCCGGAAAGCAGTTTTTCGGTGAGCGGTTGCCAGGCGAGCAGGAGTACCATGCATACTCCCAGGACAATGTAGCTTGTTCTATCCATCAGGGAATTGAATTATCAGAGTCAGATCTATATCAGCTTGGGTTATTTGAGTAAGGCCAAAACAGGATTTTATTTTCCCGCCTGGTGAAAGTCCCGTCGGGCTGCCGGTTCAGTATGTGCCGTGAAGTCAGAGTTGTGGATGAATCCTGTTCAGGAGCCGTCGCAAATCGCCGGCGACCTCATAACTTTTTCGACGGTGGATTCCTTTCCTCGCAATGAGGACCAGGTCCACAGGCCTTGAAATTTCTCCCCGGCAGGAACGGAAAGCTTCACGCATCAACCGGCGCGCACGGTTCCTTTTCACTGCTGACCCCACCTTCCGGCTGCTGATCACCCCAATGCGCGTGGAGGATCCGTCCGGGTTCGCAGCACAGGTGGCAACCACAGTCTTCGAAACCTCCTTCACTCCTTCGGACCGAACCCGTTCAAACTCACGCGTGTAGCGAATGCGTTCCCGACGTGTAAATCGTCCCCTGGCCGTGTTTCTGGCGGTTGAATCCATGTGGTTGACGGTCGCCTCAGCGCCTGCATCTCCAGCCGGTCAGCTCATCTGTGCCGGAACACGTCAATGCAACAACCCACGGTCGTCCCGGAATTGTTTACTCGGTTGCGGACTGGATTCATTTCCCGGCTGTCCTGTTGGACATGCCGGAAGCGTCTGGCCGGGCTGATGCTGGACAGATTTTATACCGGAGTGAGGCGCTTGCGGCCTTTTCTCCGTCGTGCAGCGAGGATCGCGCGACCGCTTTTTTTCCGGTTTCTTGCCAGAAAACCGTGCTGGCGGACTCTTTTGATTCTTGAAGGTTGATATGTGCGCTTCATTGGAAATTCCGATTGTTATTTCCCCCTGCTATGGAGGACCGTGGACCTTATCAGCACCCTCCCCGATGTCAAGCGCTTTAATGAAGCCCCCCATTCACCAAAAGGATTCAGCTAATCACGATGAGGTGACTTATTTTTCGTTAAAAGCCTGTCATGGAGGTCATGATGGTGCCCCATTCAATCCCGCCCTGCATGGCGTCGCGTTGCGATGACTGGTCAGCCTCGCTCTCTGCCTGCTGGTGGCTTCCGGCAGAGGAGGAGGAAGATCGATGGGTCACTGGATTTCAGCTGATCATTTCGCCGGTGACGCACTTTTGCCGGAAATTATCAGGAACAATTTCCGGATGGCAGCGAGGCTTTTTCCATCCTTTTCATTGTCGCATACGGCTAAAAAAATTCTGTCTCTTTGCCGACCCGCTCAACCCGCCACTCCTGATTCATGGAATCGGATTGCGGCTCTCAGGCTGTGTCAACCCATCGCTTCGTCCGTCGGAGCGCTGCGGCTGCCGGTCTGCGTCGTCCTCCCTCTGGATGTTGTCTCCTGCTACGGAATCCTCCACTGACAGTAGTGGGGAAATCAGCTTTCAGCTCACTGCCAACAGCATGGACTGATGTCGCTGACATGACCTGTGTGTTGAGATGGTCTCCATGTCCCTGAAAGATTAGTCTTTTTTGTAAAGTTTGAACCAAATGGCTGCCAAACCCAATATTCCCAAATAAATAAGAAACAGCCTCTGGTTGAAATAAGCCATGGCGAGAAACGAGATGCTTGAAATGACCAAAGCCGTTGCTGGAAACCATGGGTAAAGCGGAACCCTGAAAGGTCTTTCCAACTGGGGTTCATTCTTTCGCAACTTAAAAAAAGCAATCATTGAAATAAAATAAAGGTTCAGTGCTCCAAAGCAGGCAATGGTGATAATGTCACCGGTCTTCCCGGTCATGAGAGCAATAAAACCAATAAGCATGTTCACTATGAGAGCCGTGGCCGGTGTTTTAAATTTCTTATGGGTGGTCCCCAGTATTTTTGGGGCATACCCCACCCGGCCAAATTCAAAAGTGGCCCGGCCAGCCGCGAGAATAATTCCGTGAAAACTTGCAATGAGCCCGAGTAATCCAATCCCGACCAGCATATGATAAAGAAAATGGCCCTGACCCATCACTTGAGCGAGAGCCAGTGGCAATGGAGAATCTGAGGGGTCGGCCCCGGGCTCAGGGTAGACAATGGCTTCCCATCCAGCCACTCCCACGGCGCTTGTGAAAGTGAGCAGGCAGAGAATCACCAGGGTCGTAATCGCGGAACCGAAACCAATGAGGACATTCCTTTGCGGATTGACTGTTTCTTCAGCCACATTGGCCACGCCTTCGATGGCCAGGAAAAACCAGATGGCAAAAGGGATGGCTGCAAAAATACCCGGGATGCCGTTCGGTAAGGCGTTGATGGTCAGTTTTTGAAATTCAAACTCCGGCAAAGTGACGCCCGCAAAAATAAGAAGTTCGGCCACAGCCAGAATGGTGATGACCAGTTCGAACATGGCCGCCACTCTCACACCACATATATTGATAGCGGTGAACAGAAGGTAGGCTCCCATGGCAATAGCGATCACAGGAACCTCAGGTATGAAGATGTGGAAGTAAGCGCCGATAGCTGCAGCAATGGCGGGTGGGGCAAATACAAACTCAACAATTTGTGCCGTGCCTGCCAGAACCCCGCCAAAAGGCCCCAGTGCTCTCAGGCCATAATCAAAGGCACCACCGGCCTTCGGGATGGCACAGGCCAGCTCAGTATAGCTGAACGTGAAAGTGACATACATGATAATGATGAAAAATGTTGCTATGGCGAGTCCGAGGGTGCCTCCTTCAGGCAGCCCGAGATTCCAGCCAAAGTACATTCCGGATATGACATAACCAACGCCGAGGCCCCAAAGCATCAGTGGGCCAAGCGTGCGCCTGAGTTCCTGGTTTGAATCTGTCATGCGCGGAGCCTATCTAAATACAGACAGGGTGCCAAGCCCGGGTTCTCCCTGTTGGAGATGCACCGGGAGCGCCGGCATCCCGGACGGCACCTGTCGCATGGCGCGTTGTTCTGAGACATATCATTTCCACCGTGGACAGTGCCGTTACCGTATTCCGGAGATCCGGAATCTGAATATACAGAGCCGATGGAAATATAGATAATTTGTTGGCGGGATCGATTGATGCGGCCCCGGTTTCCGCAGGCGCATGCTGTTCAATCGTTTTGTGATTCGACGCGGCGGAACGGCAGCCGGACGACTGGCGGGAACTCATTCTGTTGGAGTTTCCTCCCGGGGAGCGCCGTTGTCTCCGCCGGCACCTGTCCAATGGCTCACACTTTTTTGAGAAACATGGTCTCTCCCGGGAGTCTGATTATGATCGGATTCCGGGGATCCGGGAAGATGGAGCTTGGGAGTTGGCCGAAAGTTCTTATTTGACGCGGGAATGCTCGGTGAGCCACTTCCATGCAAGTGGGTCGATGGGGGATGAAGCTTCGGGCGAGGACGGGGTCCACTGAACAAGCTCTCCGTGACCGTCGGCAAATGAGACCGGCCCTGTGCCGCCATTGTGGTATCCAGCCGGAATCGATTCTCCCGGCATGGATTGGTCCGGGGGGATCACAAAATACCCGTCATCGATGGAATCGGGGCTTTCTCCCAGAAATACCACGAGGTCGCCCCGCAATCCGCCCGGTAATTCGTCGAGCTTTCGGGCCGGAGCAATATCCGGTCTCGAACCCGAACCGGGGCCTCCAATCCACTGGTTCATGCTGAAACTGCGGACTCTCGGCAGAGCTTTGCCGTTGTTGATGCCGGGTAATGCGACTGTTGTCGGGTCAGCCGGGTCCCTGAAGAAACGCGGGGTCCCCGACAGATAGGTCCGGAGGGGACTGAAAAAAATGGAGCATGCGGGGTCAATCTGCCCGCGGCGGGCTTCACCCGGTCCGAGCCATCCGCCCTGGTTGAAAGCATCCGGTCCGGCCCAGGACGGGACAGGGTGGGGCAGGTATTGACAGTTGGATCCGGAAAATCCGGACTGGATCCCATCGATGATACCGGATCCGGCAGCAGGCAGAGCCCCTTCATTATCTGAGGCGTAGAGTGTCCAGGCTATGGTCAGTTCCCGGAGATTTTCAAGTGCCACAGTGGATTGGGATGCTCCCCGGGTCCTGTTCCATTGGGGGACACCGATCAGCAGCACAATCCCAATCACCAGACCGATGCCAAGGACCACCAGCAGGTCGACGGAAGAAAAACCTGACCTGTCCCGACTCCACTTCTCTCTTTCTTCACCCGTCCAGTTCGTCATGATTGCTGAAGCCGTCCGCCCGGCCTGTTTTCCGGTCCTGATGTTATCCTCCCGGCGGCCAGGGAAGCTACCGTAAAAATGCCCATCCGGTGGACTGAGTCGCTTCCGGTCCGCCAAATTGACTGCCCGTGTGAACGCCCGCAGGCCGCCACGCGTCCAAAGACTGTCACTTTAATTCTGCAGATGCCGATGAATCGGGAGATATCTGCTCTGCCGTCTGCGACGATTCGGCGGTTTTCCGGATAGCCACGGTGGGGTCGTGCAGGGCACGTCCACTCCGAATGGACCGGGAATCGCAGGGAATTCGAGACAATTTTATCGCAGAATTTACATTTTTGAATCTAATGGGTAGTTTATGAACACGATGAAAAGCCAGTTGACCAGAATCGGGCTGACAGCCGTTATACTTGGAGCAGGCCTGATAAGCGGATCGCTTCGGGCTATTGAAATCTCCAATGACCAGGCGGGGGTTATTTCCCGAATTACCACCGAGCTGCTTTCCCGTCTTCATTTTTCCAACAACGATCTCGATCTGGAGCGAAGCCGCGAATTTCTCGAGAACTACCTCGACAGCCTCGATCCCCGCCGGATGGTTTTTCTTTCGACAGACGTCGATCAGCTTCGCGAGAGCTACGGCGACCGCATGTTTGACTTCATCGCCAATAACCGCGCATCCATCGCCTTCGACATTTTTGACAAATACCTCCGGAGACTTGAGCAGCGCGTGGAGCATGCCCACAAACTGATCGACAGTGAATTCGACTTCACCATCAACGAGGACCTGCAGCGCGACCGGTCGGAAGAACCATGGCCCGCCACCGACGAGGATGCCCAGGAATTGTGGAGAAAGCGCATCAAGGACGAATTTCTGCGCAGCCGCAACACCAAGGACTCCGATGAGCAGATTCGGGAGAAGCTGCACAAGCGATACCGCACCCTCTTCAACATGCTCTCCAACTACGACAATGAGGAGGTGCTGCAGACATTTCTCAGCGCGCTGGGGGAAACTTTTGACCCACACTCCAGCTACATGAGTCCCACCGAGGCCAAGAACTTCGAGATTCAGAATATCGACCTGTCGTTTTTCGGCATTGGTGCCGTGCTGCAGTCCCTTGACGGGTATACCCAGATAGTCAGGCTGATTCCGGGTGGGCCGGCGGAAGAGTCCAAGGAACTGAACCCCAAGGACCGAATCATTGCCGTGGGGCAGGGCGACGAAGAGCCGGTGGACACCGTTGAAATGAAACTCAACAAGGTCGTCGACATGATCCGCGGTCCACGGGGAACCACCGTGAAACTCACCATCCTCCCCGAAGACGATTCGGGGCAGAAAGTGGTCACCCTCGTTCGCGACAAGATAAAGCTGGAGGAGCAGCTGGCCAAGGCGCGGCTTATTGAGGAAGTCCTTCTTTCCGGAGAGCTGCTCAGGATCGGTGTCCTCGACCTCAACCAGTTCTACGACAACTGTAGTGATCACCTGGCGATTCTCATCGGAAAGCTCAAGGAAAAGAAAGTGGACGGCATCGTCCTCAACCTCGCGGGAAACAGCGGGGGGCTTTTGCCCGAGGCTCAGAAAGTCGCCGGACTGTTCATCAAGAGCGGCCCGATCGTGGTGGTCAAGGAAGTGACCGGAAATCAGATGACACTGAGGGACCCCGATCCGGACATTGTCTATGACGGCCCACTGGTCGTCCTGACGGACAAGATGAGTGCATCCGCTTCCGAGATTGTCGCTGCCGCACTCCAGGATCACGAACGCGGCATCGTCGTGGGAAACAAAACCACTCATGGAAAAGGCACAGTCCAGACAGTTCTCGATCTTCGCCGCTATATTCTCAGCCGCGTCATCGATACCCCAGGGAAGCTCAAGCTGACTGTTTCCAAATTCTACCGCATCGAAGGAAGCACAACCCAGAAGGACGGCGTCACTCCGGATATCGTCCTCCCCAGTGTCCTCGATTACATGGACCTCGGTGAAGCCAGCCTTGACAATGCTCTCGAATCAGACCGGATCCAGTCACGCGCCCGCTATAAGCCTTTTGATCTGGTGCTGGATTACGTCGGCACACTCCGACAGAACTCGGAGAAGCGGGTCACTGAAAGTCAGGATTTCACTTACGTGATGGAAGACATCAACATGATCCGCGAGAAGAAAGAGGACAAAACCATCACTCTCAACGAGGAACTTCGAAAGAAGGAAATTGAGGAGAATAAAAAACGGAAAGAGCTGCGGGATGAGGAGCGGCGCAATCGTCCGGCCCGCAAGGGCATGGTCCTTGAACTCACCATGAAGGACATTGAGGACGGCAGGGATTTCACCGCCGTCACTGAAGAGTCCCTTCTGGAGGAACTGCGGAACAGCGGCAGCCTCGATGAAGAGGAGGAGGAAGAGGAGCCGTTTCTTTACGTCGTGGATCCCTATCTTGAGGAATCTGTCCAGATCATGGCGGATTATATCGGCCTTCTGCGCGAGAAAAAGAAGCTCGCCGGAGACAAGAGCCTTGTCATGGACTGGTGAATCACTGACCACTGATCGCATCGGCCAGCTCCCGGACGGAACCCACTCATGTTTCACTGCTGCCCCTGACTCAGGACAATAAAGAACGCAGTGCCGATTTTCTCACGGTCATCCGTGCGGCAGAGCAGATTTACAGTTCCCCGGTCCATTCAGTGGATCCGGGGACTCTTTATGTCGTGCCAACGCCCATAGGCAATATGGAGGACCTGACTTTCCGCGCTGTCCGCGTCCTCGCCGGTGTGGACTGGATTGCAGCTGAGGACACCCGCCATACCGGCATGCTTCTCAGTCGCATCGGTGTGAAGAAACCGCTTTTCAGTTCTCACCAGTTTAATGAAAGTGGCCGCAGCCGGCAGCTGATCGAGTTCCTGCGCGCCGGACAGAACGGTGCTCTGGTGACCGATGCCGGCACACCGGGGATCAGCGATCCGGGTCAGAGGCTGGTGCGGGAGGCCGTGGCTGCGGGAATCCCCATCATGACCCTGCCTGGTGCCTGCGCCATCCCGACTGCCCTGAGTGGGTCGGCTCTGCCGGCAGCCGGATCGGATTTCTATTTTGCCGGATTCCTGCCCATGAAGTCCGGCCAGCGTTTGAAGCGACTGCAGTCACTGGCTTCGGTGCAAACGATTCTGGTTTTCTACGAATCCCCCCACAAGATGCCGCGGTTCCTCGATGAGGCTGCCTCGGTGTTTCCGGAATGTGCCATGGTGATATGCCGCGAGCTGACCAAGAAGTTCGAGGAGTACATCCGCGGATCAGCCAGCGAACTCCGGGACCGTTTCAGCGGGCGGAAATGGAAAGGTGAACTGGTGGTTCTGATCGACAATTCAGGTGGCAAAGACGCCGCAGGTCAGAGCGGGGACGCTGCGGCCGGGGAATGAATTCGCCCGGTTGAATCAATCACGCACGGCTTCTGCCGCCACCTTCCGGTAGAAGTCCCGGGCGTGCTGATAGTCCTTCTCAGCCTGCTCAAGCTCCGATGTATGGTAGAAGCCCTTCTTCTGTTCCCAGCACTGGTCGACCCCTGCCAGCATCCACAGAGCACTGCGCCGCGACGGCCGGACAGGTGCCCCGTCCACCACGACAAAAAATGGATTGGTATGGGCGTGTGGATAGATCCGCAGCGCCACCCAGCTGGATATTTCGATGGGAATGTCGAAGCCCAGCTGAACGGAAGTCCCATCCGCCGGGATCATCTGCTGCCTGACCGGATACCCGTTGACGATGACCTCCACCGGCACTTCAGTCCGGCCCTTCTCCTCTTTCCGGCGTGAAGCCGCCGTGACTCTCAACTGCAGGGATCCCGGTTCGGTCATGCGGATTTCGCTGCCGCTGTCTCCCAGCCTTGTGACCTGTCTGCCGTTGCGGGCGATGAAGTCCATGAGATGTGCCGATCCGTCGCTGACATAGCTGCGGCCTTCGCGTATGCCTTCACACCATTCATCATAGGTGAAATTCCCGCGGCATCGGACGTAGACCCTTCCCAGTCCGACCCTTTCGCCGGTAATGCATGGAAAATCGGTCTCACCACTCGCTCGGACTCTCAGTCCGCAGTTGAGGGTGTGATACCACATGTTCCATTCCGTTTTCCTGTCGGTATCCATGGTTGAAATAAAATCGATGGCAGGCACCGGTTTTCCGTCCGGCCCGGCGACCATGTGGGTGACATCGACTACATACTCATTGGCCCCGATGCCGTTGTAGTCGGGGATGATGTAATTCGGGAGGCCGTCCGGGCCATCTTCGGGGGCCACACGGCCGTTGTTGCCCCCGAGGCCGATGGCGGAATGTGCCGGGCCGGTTATTGCCCCCTGTGCCTTGGCCCAGCGCAGCGTATTCATCCCGAGTGTGGGCCAGTGGTGTTTGGATTCCCCGCCGGGGAAGATTTGCTGCTGCAGCCGGAGCAGGCACAGGTGTCCGCTGTTGTGCGAGCCGAAGCCGCTCACCTCCACGTCATAGCGAAGTTGGAAGGGAAACTGTGACAGCGGGTGCGGGCGG
>JAUIAG010000119.1 GCA_030425355.1 Verrucomicrobiia bacterium | reverse complement strand
GGCCGTCGTTATTAGCATCCAGGGGGAAGTTCTCGCGGAAATTCTGTTCGCGGTATCCGTACGCCTTTTCGCGTATGGCGGTGTTGCCGACGGGGGAGTTGAGAGGTGAGTTGGCGACCATGCGCCCGCGCTGCACCGGTCGGTAAACACCATTGGTGGCATAATATCCGCCAAGGAACAGACCGACATCCGTATCATCAATGGCCACATCCGCCGACGTTGTGGGAAGCGGGCGCCAGCTCGGAATCCACTTCTTCCAGTTGGATTTCAGGTCCGCCCGAGTGCCGTTCCATGCGGAAACTTCAAACAGGTTGATTCGGTTGGAGGCGCCACCGCCGTATGGCTGGTTGCGGGTGTATTCATCGGCGAGTCCACCGAAGGTGTGACCCCACTCGTGAAGAAGTGTGGCAGTCCCCTGCCCTTCATCGACTGTGAGAATCCGCATCCCGGCGGATGAGGATGCACAGCCCCCGGCACCATTGTTGGTGACCACCCAGATTTCATCCGGTTTGCCACCGAACTTGTTGATGACGGTGGAGGTCAGTCCGCCCCAGCCCTCGGTGGCGATACGCCAGCATGCATCCCAGTCCGCCGAAGCGAGGCCCCAGGCGGTGTTGCGCTTGGCACCGTCGAGCAGCCAGACGTAAAACTCGTCATCATTGGCTGACTTGTGCATCAGGTAATCATCCCGTCCCGTGTAATCGCCGATATCGTCCTTGTCGATGGTGATGCGGCGACTCTGAGTGACCCCGGACTGGGCGGATTTGGCGTCAAGGAAGTAGAAGTTCACAGCATTCATGTAGGACGGCTGGATGTCGGCGGCGATCAGGCCGTTGAAAAGGTGGTCCTCAAGCCAGTCCTGCATCTTCTGGTTATCGACGTCGGTGTTGGCGAAGCCGTCGCCGGTGATCACCACATTGTATTTCTGGCTCTTTGGTCCCGAGTTCCAGATCTTGGTCAGAGGCGGGTTGTTGGAAGGCGCCTGCGGTTTGGGAGTGAGGTCCAGTCGCAGCAGCTCATCGCGGCTCACGGCTGTCATTTCTTTCAAATGCGTTTTGAGATATGTCTCAAACTGACGGAGTGACCCCAATGGCAGTCTGCTGTTGGAGAGTTCGGCTTTCCAGACCACCACCTGCCGGAGGTCTTCGGTAAACTCAAAATCAGCTCCGATGGTTCCTCGGTCTCCGCGGCCAATGCGGTGTTCCCCCTCTTTGTCATGAGCAATCTCCACCAGCGGGTCACGGATAACAGCAAGATCGAAAAGTCCATTCGAATTGAAATAGCCGATAATGAAATCGCCCCGTTCCCAGACTGTGCCCTGTTCATCGAGGCGGGTTGAGCCTGGTTCGGTGGGTAGTTCGTCCTCTTCGACCGGGAAAAAGTTCTGTCCGGCAGGGCCGTTGTACTGCCTCGAACCGGTGAATTTGATACGGTCCTGAAATATGGAAAACTCTACAAACACTGTTTTCCCTTCGAGTTGTTCCTCGCCGGGGACCTGCGGTCTGAGTGTATCGGTGACTTCCTTCAGGTCCCGGGGGATCTCGGTGCTTATGATGGGTTTTCCGGCTTCCACTTCCGGAAATTCGCGGTAGACAATGACTTCCCCCTCAAATTTGAGATTGTCCCTGTCCTCCGGTGGGACAGGCTTGCCATCCTGAAAGTCAAAGGGACGGTCTGGAACCGTCTCCTCGTCCTCCGGCCCGACCGGAGACCACACATTGGGATCCAGCTGCGCCAACAGGTCCGGGATCGTCTTGCCAATGTATGTATCCGGTTCAATGATGACTTCGGAGGAACTGGCATAATACTCCTTGGCCCGTCCGGAGATGAATTTCACAATCTCATAGGCGGGGAGTGGACGACGGACCAGGACCGCCGGAGCGCCGTCATTCTGAAATTCTATGGCCGCAGCGTCATCCCGACTGACACTCAGCGACATTCGCAGAAATGCCGGGTCGACGTACGTATCAGGGAGGTCCGTCCCTGCTTTCCAGACATATCTGTTGAGCCCGGACTGTATGCCGTTGGCCGGCGAGAAATTCTCATCGAATGTCTTCACCGACTCCACGTACGTCCGGCCACCATCCAGTGATATTGAAAAAGACGGATTACCCAGTTCCGAGCCATCGTCCTCGACCATAAAGAATATTTCCACATCCCTTGATCCGTTGACGTGCCTGGCGGAGAAATCCGACACCTGCGACATGGAGAATTGAACCCCCATCATTCCTGCAAACAGAAACAACAATATTTTTTTCATTTTCTTACCCCTTTGTATTTTGAAATACCGGCTGTGTGCCGATGCTTCGATTGCTGATAGATTAGTAATATCAATTTTGACTGTGAACCCCGCCAGAAAAAAACGACGGATTCCAAAATTCGTACTTAAGTGACCACAGGCTGTACATATTCGATCCTGAAATTATCCGAGTGGCTTCTGATTCCGGTTCCCTGAGGGCATGTGGATGTCCGAATTTCAGACACCTGCTGATCACCCTGTCAGGAATTCAGCCAGTGCCGGAACCTCCCTGATCTGCAAAATGAAAGCACGCGGTCTCGAAAGGGAATACCAGCCGGAAACACTTTGCTTTCACACCATCAAATCATCGACACGTCGCCACCCATCGGGGGCATGAATGACCGGGTCGGGACGGAGCACTCCTCACACAACTCTCCGGCTCATATCAGAAGACCTGATTCCCATATCCTAACGCTGCATCGCGGGGCTCCGGCCGGTTGTTTTCAAAAATCCGGCCCCATTGGCCTTGGCTGAAAATATCAGAAAACAGGAATTCCTCCGAAGAGTCCACGATCATCCCTTCCGGAACTGACAGCCCCTGGATGGGAAGCCGGGATGATCAGCAGCCATGATGGAGACAATTCCAGATAGAGAAGGCGGAAGCAGGTGCCAGCCGGGCGGATTTTCTGATCCGGTTATGAGGAGCGGTGATGCCGCGATGGGGACAGGTGTTTGTTCGGGCTTTGGGGTGCTTATTAGTATGAGGACAGCACGACCCGATGTCCTGGGGCGGCGTCTGCCAGGGCCTCGGATTGTGGAATGGACGGGTGTATGGAACGGGATGGATTCAGGACCCTGCGCAGCATGCGTTGAATGCATTCTCAACGATGTCCATGGCCCGGTTCATTTCCTCCCCGGTGGTGATGAGAGGCGGGGTGAATGTGAGGACATTGCCCATGGTGGTTTTGAAGCTGAGGCCGTGAGCCAGGCAGTGGTAGAGGATATTCTCAGCGAGCTGCGGGTCCGGTGTGCGGAGGTCGCGGTCACTGACCAGTTCGACACCGAAAAGACAGCCGCGGCCCCTGACATCGCCGATGGCCTCAAAGCGCTGCTGCATTTTCAGCAGCCTTTCAAGGGCGATGGCACCGACTTTTTCAGCGTTTTCAACCAGTCCTTCATCCTGGATGATCCGGAGAGTCTCGAGGGCTGCGCGGCAGAGGACCGGGTTTTTTTCATGGGTGTAGTGTCCGTATGCGTAGTCGCGAAGCAGGTCGAGTTTTTCATTGGCGACCATCGCGGCAACCGGGAGGACGCCGCCACCGAGACTTTTCCCGAGGACCAGGATATCCGGTTCCACCCCTTCCCACTGGCAGGAAAAGAACCTGCCGGTTTTGCCGAGGCCGGTGGGGATTTCGTCAAAGATGAGCATGGCACCGAATTCGTCGCAGGCCTGCCGCACGGCCTGCCAGAAACCGGGAGGGGGGATATAGGGCACGGCGCGGGTCGGCTCAGCAATCACCGCAGCCACATCCTGTTCTTTCTCCAGCACGTATCGGATGGTATTGGCGCAGAGAACACCACTGCCTTCACGCACGCCCCATGCGTTGCGATAATCCCCGAATGGCGGAACGTGCTGGGCTCCGGGCAGGAGTGGCCCGATCGGGCCGCTGCGGAACATGGCCTCACCGCCAACAGAACGCGCACCGAAACCGGCTCCGTGATATGAATCCCAGAAAGAAATTGTTTTGTGACGGCCGGTTGCCGCACGGGCGTATGCCAGCGCCATTTCGATGGCGTCATTGCCCGAGGGCGCCAGGAGCACCTTGTTGAGATCGCCGGGGGTGAGAGACGTGAGTTCCTCGGCAAAGAGCACGGCCGGCTCACAGGTGAACCGCCGGGGGGCGAAACTCAGTTCATCAAGCTGTGACTTGATGGCCCGTATGAGTCGGGGGTGCTGATAACCGATGTGGTGGACGTTGTTTCCATGGAAATCCATGTATTTCCGGCCGCCATGATCCTCGATGTAAATTCCCTCGACTCGGCGCACGGCCGAGAGGCACGGGGTGGAAACCGACTGGTGCATGAAAACACTGGAGTCCCGATTAATGAGGTCCATGGTGCCTCCATCGAGATGCTGGCGCTGCCACTCCGCTCTGAGGCTGCTGGTGTTGACGTCGCCTTCACCATGAGCCGGGGCTGAAAATCCAATGCCGTTTTCCATGCAATACCAGTAATGAAAAAATTACATCGATGACCACACAATTTCTTTTCGGATCCGGATTGGGAAGGCGTGGAAACAGCGTTCCTTTGAGGAGCTGCTTTCGGCCTTGCATGCCGGGGCCTCTGGGATCACATTGCTCGCATGCGTGTTTTTCCCGGTGAAATTCACCTGCGGAGCCCATTGGGTATATGGACAGGGCCACTTGCTGCCGTGGTGCTTGTGGCGCTCATGCTGGCGTGTGGTGCAGGTTGTCGTCGGAGCAGTGACACGGCAGCCGGTCCGGACAGCAGCGCGGGAGTCCCGGAGCAGATCAGTGTGCTGGTGACCAAGGGGAAGAGCCTCTATGAAACCGGAAAGCCGGCAGAAGCGGTCGATTATTTCAGGCAGGCCTCTGCCCTGGCACCAACTGACGGGAGCCTCATACTGAACACCGCCAACGCCGAGCTGGCCGCGGGCCTCCTGGATGAAGCACGGGCGTCGGTGGAGGCAGTTCTGGCGCTGAACAATTCCTCGGCAGCTGCCCACTACCTTTCGGGGCTCCTTTTCATGCGTGCCCAGAACTTCGAGGAAGCCCTCAAAGCCTTCCAGACTTCGGAAGCCATCGAGCCAAACAGCAGCGACTTCGCCCGCCTCAACAACCTGACCTTTCAGATAGCCAGAGCCCACATGGGGCTTGAACAATGGGATGCCGCCATTGAAAGACTGTATGACCTCTCCACCTTTGACGAGGATCATCCGGCGGTGTGGTACAACCTGGGGCAGTGCCTGATCCGTGCCGGGCGGCAGGACGAGGCGGCGGATGCCATGGACAGGCACCAGCAGCAGGCAGCAATCCGGGGAACGGCCCAGACTCCACAGCGGGACCTTGAGATCTCGCGGCACACGGATATTTTCCTTCCATTCATTCTTGAGACTCCGGATCCCGAGGGCATACCGGTGACATTCACCGACGTGACCGGACAGCGACTGGGCGAAGCCGCCGGATCGTGGAGTGGCCCGATGGCAGTGATCGATTTCAACCACACCGGCACCAATTCGCTGTGGGTGATTGAGGATGGCCTCCGGTTCAGGTTGCTGAAAAACAACGGAGCCACACTGGAGCCTTCCGGAGAGCCGCATCCGCTCCGGGAAGGCGACCGTATTCACCAGATTCTCACCGGCGACATCCAGAACAGTGGTTTTGAAGACATCATCGCCCTGGCCGACTCCGGCACCTATGCCTTCAATATGAAAACCAACGGACTTTTCATTGAACAGGCATCCTTCGCCAATCTGGCGGAGCTCAGGGCTGAACGTGGATGGCTCGCCGACATCAACTACACGGGGCATGTCGATCTGATCGCCCAGAACAGTCCCGGAGTATCCGGCTCCTCCACCAACCTCCTCACCCTCGAGAATATCGGCAATTTCTATTTTTTCGATGTGACATCCACCTCGAGTGTTCCGGCGCAGCTGCCCGGACTGACAGATCTGGTTTTCGAGGACTGGAACTCCGATGACATGCTGGACATGGTCATTGCAAGGGACGGTCAGGTCGTCGAACTGCGGGAAAGGATCCGCGGCGCAGGATTCAGCGACCCCTCGTCCGCCGAAGGGTGGCCGGTCGCAGAGAGAGTGTGGACCGCGGATCTGGACAACGACCTGAGACCGGATCTCATTGCCGGCACCTCCTCCGGCCTGAGCCTTCACTTCAGAACCGATGCACCGCGGCAGGAACTGCCGATGGACCTTGAGTCACTGGAAGGCATCATCGCCACCGATTTTGACAATGACGGATGGAAAGACATCGTGGCATGGGGAAACAGAATCAGAATCTGGCGCAATCGCGGCCCGGCCGGATTTGAGGAAGTCACCGGAAAACTCGGACTGTCCGAGTGGGAGCATGGCCGGATACGCCGGATTCATCCAGCCGACATGGACAATGACGGAGATACTGACCTCGTGGCTGACACATTCGAAAACGGCATTCGGATTCTCGATAACGCCGGGGGATCAGTGAACCGGCAGCTGAAGCTGAGACTGGACGGCACCCGTTCAAACCGCAGTGGCCTTGGCATCCAGATTGAGCTCACCTCCGGAAACTGGCGGACACTCCATTCGGTCAAATACCTGCCGATCGAAATTGGAGTCGGCAAAAGGGACCGGCTGGATTCCCTTTCGATACGGTGGTCCGATGCTTCCGACGGCGACCTCGATGTGGCGGTGGCCCCGAAGTCCGTCCTCGTGGTCACCGAACTGCGGGTGGCAACCGGATCCTGTCCATACCTCTATGCATGGGATGGAAGCGGCTATCGATTTGTCACGGACCTGCTGGGTGCCGCGCCGCTGGGACTGCCATCGGCGCGCGGACAGCTCATTCCCGGCGATCCACATGAGCTGGTTGAGCTGGGAAAAGCAGAGTCGTTTCCGGCACGCGATGGATACTACGAACTGCAGGTCACGGAGGAACTTCGCGAAGTGCTCTACCTTGACCATGCCGGACTGGTCGTCATTGATCACCCGGCAGGCACCGAGGTCTATCCGACCTCGAAACTGGTCGCCGGGCCGCCACCGGCCCATGAAATTATCGGAGTGCATAAGGAGCACCGACTGACGGAAGCACGACGTTCGGATGGAGCGGATGTGACAACGGCAGCCAGGGCAAAGGACGGCGTGATGGTCTCGCCCGTCCGGGTGCGCGAGCCCCAGTACCGCGGTCTGGCGGAACCGTGGGCCGTCGAACTCGAGTTCGAGGATATGGACGCGATGGAATCCCCCGTCCTGGTTTTGAATGGATGGCTGCAGTTTGGCGGCGGAATGGCCAACATCGCCGGTTCGCTGCGCCCGGACTTCCCCCCGCCCTTCCCGGTTCTGGAGGCGTGGTCCGGTGAGGCTGGCTGGACCCGTCTGGATGTGCATGCGGGGGCTCCAGCTGGTAAGACCAAGACAATTGTGGTGGACCTGAACGGGGTGCTTCCCGGGGGCTGTTCCCGGCTCCGCCTTTCGACAGCCTTTGAGATTCACTGGGACAGGATATCACTGATGGAGAAACTGCCGTCGCAACAGTTGACCCGCCGGGACCTCCAGCCACAGTCGGCCGACCTCCACTGGAGAGGATTTTCGAAGATGTCCCGCAGCGATGAATCTCATCCGATGACTCCTGACTACGATGAGGTGAGCAGTGTTCCACCGTGGACGCATACGCCTGAAGGATGGTGCACAGCCTATGGCGACGTCATCGAGCTGATCTCCGGGACTGATAACAAACTGGCCCTTTTGAATGGCGGGGATGAGCTGACTCTCCGGTTTGACGCATCCCGCCTCCCGTCCCTGCCGGAGGAATTGGATCGCAGTTTCTTTTTCTACAATGTCGGATGGGACAAGGACGCGGACTTTCACGTCGTTGAAGGATCGCGGGTCGGCCCCCTGCCATGGCATGGAATGGACTACCAGAACTACGGACAGGAGGAACCGCCGCCGTCAGTCGATCAGGACTGGATTACCAGATGGAATACTCGATGGGTGCCGGGATTCACCCTGCAGCGGAAAACAAACGCGGATAACTCAGCAAAAACCAAAGGGAGGGTTAAAATCGTTGAACCAGGTTCCGGGAATTTATTTTAATCACAAATCAGATACGAGGGATGAAAAGATTCAACAAGATACTGGTATCGGTGGATGACCGATTTGAGGACGATCCGGCTCTCGAATGGGCTATCGAGCTGGCGGCGGAAGGAGCGGCATCACTCCATCTCGTGGACGTGGTCCCGGACCTCAGCTGGCTGGAGCGAATTCATCAGTCCCGGTCCCGCGAAGCGCAGGACGAACTCAGGAACAAGAAGAAGCAGTGGCTGGATTCGGTCGCCGCAACAGCAGCCGGAAGAGGAGTTGAAGTGTCCACCGAAGTGACCTTCGGCAAAGCTTCGACCCGACTCATCGAAATGGTCTCGCGGGAGAAATTCGATCTGCTGGTGCGCACGACACGCGGGAAATTCAGTCGCAGCCACTCCTTTTTCGGCCGCACCAGCATGCGGCTGCTGCGCCATTGCCCCAGTTCGGTATGGCTGGTCAAACCTGACACCAGGCCGCATTTCGAGCAGGTGGCTGCAGCAGTGGACCTCGAGTCCACGGACATGCCGGCCAATCCTGTGCCTGGTCAGAATGTCAGCCTTGACCGCGAGATTCTGGAACTGGCCCGATCCATCGCTCAGCACCACTCCGGCCACTGCCATGTGATTCACGCATGGGACATGTTCGGGTCGAATCTGCTGCGTTCCCGCATGGATGAAAACGAATTTGAGGCTCTGGAGCACGATTTCCGGGAAAACCTCAAGGAACGCATGGCAAAGCTCGCCGACAGCTGTGGACTTCGCACCGGCACGGACCACATTCATCTGGTCCACGGCGACCCGGCTCAAATCATTCCCGAATTCATCCGCCGTGAGAAAATTGATCTCGCGGTGATGGGCACCCACACCAGAACCGGGCTCTCGAACCTCGTCATCGGTAACACAGCCGAGCAGATACTGGACAAAATCCAGTGCTCACTGCTCGCCATGAAACCGGTGATCTGACAGGCCCACGCCGCCGCTCAGCTGTCACCAGCAAAAAGTAAAAAACCCTTTGAATGTGCATGGCCCGCCCTCAGGCGGGCTGTTTTTATCCCCACCCGGGATCATTTCCCGGTTTGAGGTTTTCGGGTTTTGACGCGCCCTGCGCGCATGTTGCCGGCATCCAGTCCGAGACAATGGATTGGGAAATGGGAAGTGGAAATGGAGATGGCAATGATAGCAACCGGTTTGCCGGAAATCAGGAGGCGACTGGACCGGGTTCGGTTGTGGTATCATTGGTCACAGGGGCACGGCTGTCTGTGTCGATGGGACGGCCTTCGGCATCCCTGTTTGTTTCGAGTTCGGTGCGGATATCCTGCAGCAGCTGATTCAACTCCTTGATTTTGAATCCCTTGACCAGTGGACGAATGCCTGCTTCAAAGGACTTGAGGGCCGGCAGCTGCGCTGTCGCTTCATTGAGACGGGTGTCAAGGCCTTTGAGATTCCCTCTTCGGGCGAGGTCTATCATTTCATCCACGGCCTCGATACATCTGGCGCATACGGCACCGGAAATATCAGGTCTGGCGCCCTCCCCAGCGGGTGCAGAGCCTCCGTCTTCTCCGGAGTCTTCTGAGGTGATTTCGTCATCATCGGAGAACACCCAGTCAAGTTTGAGATGCTGGTGAATGGCGTCGAGGAGGAGAGATCTGCGCACGGGTTTTGGGACAAAATCGGTGGCCCCGGCATCAAGTGAGTCCTGGCGGTTGGTTGCGAAGGCACTGGCGGAGATGGTTATGATCACGGGCTGGACATCGGATTCTATGGACCGGATGCGCCGGGTGGCCTGATAACCGTCACATTTGGGCATGCGGAGATCCATGAGGATGAGATCCGGATTGTGCTCGGGGAATGACTGGACAGCCTCTTCTCCATCACAGGCCTCGAAGACTTCGAATCCCAGGGGTGCCAGCAGTTCCCTGAGGATGACCCGGTTTTCGGTTTTGTCATCCACAACCATGACCTTGATGGGCTTGCCGCTGTATCCGACAATTTTCCGGTGATCCTTGGCAGCCTTGCGGGCGGCTTCGACCTTGCCGGTATCCCGGGCACCCGGTCCCATCCAGAACATGGTGGTATCCCCGCGCGCGATGGCGGAGGAATCCGATGCCTCCGGCAGTTCGATGTCAAAATAGAACCGGCTGCCTTTACCGACAGTGCTGTTGACTTTGAGTTCCCCTCCGAGCATCTGGGTCAGCTTGCGGCTGATAGCCAGCCCAAGGCCGGTGCCTTCATTCATCCGGTCGACGCGGCCGACCTGCTGGAAGGGCGAAAAGATTGCCTCGATGTGTTCGGCCGGGATTCCGGGGCCGGTATCCAGAACTTCGAAACGTATCTTCCCGTTCCGCATCGAGGCGGACATGGTCACCTCGCCTTCGTCGGTGAATTTCACCGCGTTGCTGAGGAGGTTCATCAGTATCTGCCGGAGGCGGCTGTCATCCCCGTGGACCATGTCCGGGAGTCCGACGCTCTTGACCAGTTTGAAGTGGATCTTCTTCTGTCGGGCCCGCAGTTCAATAATTCGGCTGAGGTTATCGAGGAGGTCGTGCAGAGAGAAATCGGTGGGATGCAGCTCCATGCGGCCCGCCTCAACCTTGGAGAGGTCGAGGATGTCATTGATCAGACTGAGCAGGTGTTCGCCGCTCCGCAGGATGACATTGACGCCCTCTGCCTGCTTCGGCGTCAGATCGGGGTTCTGCTTGAGGATCTGCGCATAGCCGAGGATGCCATTGAGGGGAGTGCGCAGCTCATGACTCATGTTGGCGAGAAAGGTTGACTTGGCCTTGTTGGCCGACTCGGCAACAGCCTGACGGTCCTTCAGATACTGGATCATGTTGCGGATCCGTGCCTTCATTTTCTCGTAACTGTCCGCGAGCTGCCCCAGTTCATCCTCGGCGCGCACCGGGATGTCGGTTTCGAGATCCCCTTCGGCGATCTTGTCGGTGGCCGCGACCAGAGCCCGAATCGGCCGGGTGAAACCACGGGTGATCCACACCGTCGCCGGAACGACGATCAGCATCATGATCAGCACCAGGAAAACAGTCAGTCTGCGGATGTTGGTCACAGCCTGGAGCACGTCCTCCATGGGAACACTTCGGATCAGGATCATCTGTCGATCCGGGTTGGTCTGGTCCAGCTGGATTCTCTGGGCTGCCACGACCCGGTCCTGTGCCGAGTCAAAAAAGACGTCACTGTCCGAGTCCTCGAGTCTGTCGATTAGCTCAGGGAAATCTTTCTTCCAGCTGATTCCGGAGCTGCCGGAACGGGAGCAGAGGATGCAGCCTGCATCGGGATGCAGGAAATAATCGCCGTTGGTCAACCCCACATAGGCCTGCTGTCTGCCGCCGGTAGTGGTTTCGAACTCTTCCTTGAGGACCAGTTTCTGGAAGAATTCACGGGCATTGATTTCGAGGCGCATGAAGACGACGTCATCGGCGCGGGATTGTCCAGTGCGTCTTGGGTCCCGGGGCTGACGTGAGAAGAATCGGTTCACCGCCCATATGTGAATGACCGGAATGACGGGCTGAACGATCTCGCCATTGAGGTCGCGGGCCGCGTCGACGTCGCTGATCAGGGTCCATCGCAGACTGTTGTTGATGAGGCGGGATGAGCCGCCATCCTGACGGCCGGGAGTGGACCGGCTGTCCCTGTCCGTGCGCATGTCATCGAGAAATTTTTTGAAAGTGGTGAAGCCCTGATCACTGGAGAGGTCAATTCCCTGGGTGGCATCACGCTGGGTCCAGTTCTGGGGACTCTTGTCGTCGATGAGGTAACCATCCAGAAAAAGGCCATCACCGTCGATGTAGTCTATGGACCGGTACAGGGTCTTGCTCTTGATAATTTCCATGAGCGCCTGCCGCATGGTGGTGGACGGCCGCTGTTCCAGTTCTTCCTGCCATGCCTTCATGATTTCAGCGATGGCGGCTTCAAGCTCCTTGGATTTTTCCGGGTCTCCGCCTGCGTCGTTGCTCCGGTCGGATGAGGAACGCGACTGTGAGAACCCGAAGGATCGCGGTTCAATATTCCGGAAGGCGAAACCCACAGTTTCCTGGATGAAGCGGAGTTCGCTTTCAATGCGCTGGGAAATCAGTTCATTGGAGAGCTTGAATTCCCGCACCGTCGATTTTTTCAGGGTCCGCTGAAACCAGAAATTCCCGATGATGGAGCTGAGAAGGATAGGGAAGACGGCCATGCAGAAGATCATGACGACCAGCCGTCTCTGGAGACTGGAGCGGAAAAAAGACTTCACCCGCCATTTGGATGTGCCTGATGATTTTGGCTTCGCGTTCATTGATGGATGAGGAGATGCAAGGCGATGACCATGTCCCCCTGCACTTTCGTTAATGTCCTTCTGACAGGACGGATTTCAACCCCCGCGACTCCGGCTGCCGCGGTTTCAGGCAGAAACATTTTCATTTGTGATCGATGGATTCGACGCCATCCCAGTCATCAGGAACACCATCGACCATGAATCTGGCGCACCGCTCGAGGTAGATGCGGGCGGCGCGGTCCTCTGAATTGGCGCGGAGTACGCGATTGAAAGCCACACTGGCCTCGGAGAACTCCCGTCGATGATAAAGATTGATACCGTTTTCGAAGTCCGGCTTGGTCTGGTCCTTCCGGGACATTATTTCGGGGAGGTCTCCTTCGTAGACTTCGAAAACACTGACTCTGCTGTGGCGGCCCTTGACCTTGACCGAATCGAGGTACCGGGTCCGGAACTGTGACGGGTCGACGATCTTGTTGAGGGTGGCCTCACTGATGATGACATTGGCGCCGTAAAGGCGGGTCAGTCCCTCCATGCGGGAAGCGAGGTTGACATTGTCTGAAACCACGGCGGGCTGCATCCGTTCGCTCTCGCCCACGATGCCCAGCATCAGCTCGCCGGTATGCATTCCGAACCCGACCCTGATGGGTGGAATCACCGGATTCTCCCGCTGGCTTTCCTCGTGGATGACGTTCTGTATACCGATGGCCGCCCGGATCGCATCGTCCGGACTGGTTGGGAAAAGTGCCATGATCCCGTCGCCGTAGTATTGGTCGATGAAGCCGTTTTTTTCACGGATGACCGGTCCGACGAGGCTGAAATAATCGACGACAAACTGGAAGTTCTGGTTGGCGTCCCATTTCTCGGAGAGGGTGGTCCAGCCGTGGATATCGGCAAAAAACACCGTCATTTCCATCTCGACGTGTTCCCCGAGCTGGATCTGCGTGAAATCCTGTTTATTCAGAAACCGAAGGAACTGGTCCGGGAGGAACTTTCGGTAGAGGGCATTGAGCTTCTCCAGCTGCTCGGTGCGATGCTGGACCTGACGTTCGAGTCCCTTCTGAAGCGAGCTGAGAGTTATCTGGGTCCGCACCCGTGCCAGAACCTCGCTGTGCTGAAACGGCTTGGTGATGTAGTCCACAGCCCCGGTTTCAAATCCCCTGACCTTGTCCGAGGTCTCGGAGAGCGCGGTCATGAAAATAACCGGGATGCTGTTGGTTTCGGGATTGTCCTTGAGGCGGCGGCAGGTCTCGAATCCATCCAGTCCGGGCATCATCACATCGAGGAGGATGATGTCGGGCCGGGCGTAATTCACCTGTTCAATGGCGCTTTCACCGTCGATGGCAACCAGGACTTCATAATTCGCATTGGCGAGCACTTCCTGAAGCACTTCAAGATTGGTCGGCGTGTCGTCCACAATCAGGACGGTCCCGTTATTTGTCTCATTCACTTCCAATGCAGTAACTTTCGGAAAACCTTAATGGATCATTGAGGATTGATCAAAATTTCTTCGACCCTTGTGGTATGGACGAAAATTCTTCAGGATGGGTGACAGAATCCCCAGCCATGATGATGAAGACTGCAAAAGCCGTATTGTTCCTGGCGGCCGTGGCGATGTGTGTCACCGTTCCGGTTTTCCGGGCGGAAGCCGACCGGCCGAATATCCTGTTTATTTTCACGGATGACCACGCTGCCCATGCGATCAGTGCCTATGGGTCCCGTATCAACAGGACACCCAACATAGACAGAATTGCCCGGGACGGGATGCTTTTCCGCCGCTGTTACGTCAGCAACGCCATTTGCGGACCAAGCCGGGCCGTCATACTCACCGGAAAATACAGTCATCTCAATGGATTTGTCCACAATGGCAACACATTTGACGGGGGGCAGCAGACCTTTCCGAAACTTCTGAGGGGAGGCGGCTACCAGACCGCCTTGATCGGCAAGTGGCATCTGAAATCCATACCCACCGGCTTTGACCATTACGATGTCCTACTCGGGCAAGGGCCGTATTACAATCCGGGGATGCGGACCATGGATGAAAGCGGGTCCCCGGTAGTGCGGTCCCACACCGGCTACACGACCGACATCATCACCGACAAGGCCCTGAGCTGGCTGGAGAACACGAGGGACACCGCGAAACCGTTCATGCTGATGGTTCAGCACAAGGCACCTCACCGGAACTGGCAGCCGGGTCCGGATCATCTGCACCTCTACGAAAACACCTCCATCCCCGAACCACCGACGCTGCGGGATGACTATTCGGGCAAGGCTTCACCGTCAAAAACCCAGACCATGACAATCGCCCGACATCTCAACAACAATGACCTGAAACTCAATGACGGGCCGCCGAACCTGACCCCTGAACAGAAGGTGCTGTGGGACCAGGCCTATGGGCCGCGGAACAGGGCTTTCCGGGATGCGGACCTCACCGGCGATGAGCTGCTCAAGTGGAAATATCAGCGCTATATCAAGGATTACCTGCGCTGTGTTGCCTCCGTCGATGATAACATCGGCCGCGTTCTCGATTTCCTTGATGATTCCGGACTGGCCGACAACACCGTCGTCATGTACTCATCCGATCAGGGCTGGTACCTTGGAGACCACGGCTGGTACGACAAGCGATGGATGTACGAGGAATCTCTCATCATGCCTCTGATTGTGCGATGGCCGGGTGTCACCCGCCCTGGATCCATCAATAATGACATCGTCTCAAACCTCGACTTCGCCGGGACATTTCTCGATATCGCCGGTGTTGAAATTCCATCAGACATGCAGGGGCGGTCCATGGTGCCGCTCATGGAAGGACAGGCACCATCGGACTGGCGCACCAGCTTCTACTACCACTATTATGAATATCCGGGCGCGCACAGTGTGCGAAGGCATTACGGGGTCACCACCGGACAGTATAAACTCATCCATTACTACAATCTGAATGAATGGGAGCTGTTTGACCTGATCGATGACCCGGAGGAGATGCAGAGCGTCTACGGCACCACGGCGTATAATGCGATCCAGGCGGACCTGACCCGGGAACTCCAATCCCTGCGTGAACAGCTCAAGGTCCCCGAAACTGATCCA
>JAUIAG010000461.1 GCA_030425355.1 Verrucomicrobiia bacterium | reverse complement strand
GAGCCGGATTACTTCAACGCCGGCTGACCTGCCTTTTCCTTACCGTCAAAGCAGGTGCCAGGTACGCACGTACCTGGCACCTGCTTTGAAAAATGGGTGACCACTGCCCCGGACTTAACCAGAGGGCATACTATATTGGTAAAATATCCCGCGTGTGAGCATAAGTCCTTGAGTCGGAGGGACATTCTTCCGACGCTTGGAGAGATATGAGCGCGCAGGACATGACCTCGCACCCGGCACTGGCGAAATGGGTGCAGAAAATGATCGATCTCTGTCAGCCGGCGGACGTCCGCTGGTGTGACGGGTCGCAGGCTGAGTGGGACGAACTCACCGAACTCCTCGTCGAGCGGGAAACCTTCATCCGGCTCAACCCGGAAAAGCGTCCCAATTCATTCCTGGCGCGTTCCACGCCTTCGGATGTGGCCCGGGTGGAGGACCGCACCTATATCTGCACCAAGAGGAAGGATCAGGCCGGCCCCACCAACAACTGGGCCGAGGCGGCGGTCATGCTCGAGAAAATGCACCAGCTTTTTGATGGATGCATGAAGGGGCGGACCATGTATGTGATTCCTTTCTGCATGGGCCCCATGGATTCGCCGCTGGCGAAGATCGGGGTCGAAGTAACCGATTCGCCCTATGTGGTTCTCAACATGCGGATCATGACCACCATGGGGGCACCCGTTCTCCAGCGCCTTGAGGAGGAAAAGGCGGGCACCGCGCCCCGCAAAAGACACGGACACGGGTTTTTCATCCCCTGCGTGCACACGGTCGGGGCACCGCTTGAGCCGGGACAGCAGGACGCCACCTGGCCCTGCAACGAGGACAAATACATCTGCCACTTTCCGGAATCCCGCGAAATCTGGTCCTATGGGTCCGGCTACGGGGGCAATGCCCTGCTGGGGAAAAAGTGCCTGGCACTCCGCATCGCCTCGAATATCGCGCGGGAACACAACTGGATGGCCGAGCACATGCTCATCCTCGGACTTCACTCCCCCACCGGGGAGAAGACCTACATCTCGGCAGCCTTTCCATCCGCCTGCGGCAAAACCAACCTCGCCATGATCGTGCCGCCGAAAACCTACGCCGATGCCGGATGGAAAACCACCATCATCGGGGATGACATCGCGTGGCTCTGGCCGCACGAGGACGGCACACTGCACGCCATCAACCCGGAAACCGGTTACTTCGGCGTCGCCCCGGGGACTTCAGAGAAAACCAATCCCATCGCCATGCAGTCGATGAAAGCCAACTGTATTTTCACCAACGTGGCTTTGACCGATGACGGCGATGTCTGGTGGGAAGGGCTGACAAAGGAAAAGCCGGCGCATCTGATTGACTGGCAGGGCCGGGACTGGACACCTGAATCGGCTACGCCGGCAGCCCATCCGAACGCTCGATTCACAGCACCGGCGAGCCAGTGTCCCACCATAGATCCGGAGTGGCAGAATCCCGACGGGGTTCCCATTTCGGCGATAGTCTTCGGCGGGCGCCGGCCCTCGACCATGCCGCTGGTGTTCCAGGCCTTCAACTGGTCACACGGTGTCTACCTTGGAGCCACCATGGGATCGGAAACCACTGCGGCAGCCATTGGCCTCAAGAAACAGGTGCGCCGGGATCCCATGGCCATGCTGCCCTTCGCCGGCTACAACATGGGCGATTACTTCGGCCACTGGCTGGCCATGCGCCGGCAGGTCCGGAAACTTCCCCGCTTTTTTCACGTCAACTGGTTCCGCCTGGATGAAGACGGGAAGTTCCTCTGGCCCGGATTCGGCGAAAACATGCGGGTCCTCGAATGGATTATCAACCGCTGCCATGGACGGATTCCCGGCCACGAGACCCAAATCGGATGGACCCCGCATTACGAGGACTTCAACACCGACGGACTGGATGAATTCTGCGAGGAACAGTTCGACAAATGCATGGCCTTCAGCGAGGAGGAATGGCGGGAGGAGATTCTCTCACAGGGCGACCTGTTCCTCAGACTCTACGATCATCTCCCCAAAGAGCTGGTGTTCCAGCGCGAACTGCTGGCCGCACGGCTCAGCTGAGTCCCTCTGGTCCGGCCGCGCCCGGCAGCGATGGAATAAATCCATCCCCCCGGATCCCGGAACGATCATTGGCCAAATCCACTGCCTGCGTTACGGTGCATGGGATGAGAAACCTGTGTTTTATCTGTTCCGGACTCCTGATCGCCCTCGGAGGCATCGGATATTTCGGATGGGAATCAATCGGCGCCGACAAGCAGTCGATCACCGCGGCCATCCCGGCCTTTGTCGGCATCCCCATGCTGGCT
>JAUIAG010000118.1 GCA_030425355.1 Verrucomicrobiia bacterium | reverse complement strand
CTCATCCCCTCTGGTAGTGCCGTATTGAAGTGCCTTTCTACCGGCAGGCACATCATCGAGCAGTTCATTGACGACTTCCGAAGTGAGCTGCAGGGGCAGAGTTTGATTGTCGGTGAAGCCTGCAGCGAGCGAGACAATTCCCGGCTTCTGCAGAGCCTTTTCCATCAGCCATGAAATCGGAAGATCACTGGCTCTTTTTCCCATTTCCGAGAATGCGCTGCGCTCTGGATAATTCATAGATTCGAAGTGACCGACCCATAGTGAAGGCAGAAAAGCATGGCTGCAATAACGCTTTGAATCAAAGGCAACAGGATTGGATTCCGGAAGTTGGGTGGATGAGCCCTGTCGGAGACGGGAGTCCCGAGGGGGAGTCAGTTTCCCCGCAGCACGGATGAAAATCAGTGCGGCAGGAGCAGTGACGGGAGAGGCTCCGCCAGGAGATGGCCATGAATCCGGTCTGCCGGCGCAAATGCTGACTTCAAATCCAGAGACGCGGTATGGCCATCAAGGAAGATCACGGAAGCCGTGTGGTGATGTCGGAAATGGAGGGTCCGCTGTCCGCTTCCGATCAGATAGAATTCTTCGAGAAGCGGATTGGTCCGGCTTGCCGGAAACTGGAAATCATTGAGCTGGGCCGCATCACCGAACAGGAGTATTGACGACGGTTTGCGGATGGACCATGCGGGCCTTGATTCCTGACGGGGTGCCAGGTGGATATTGTATCCGTATCCATGACTTGCCCCTTCGAATTTCAATTTCACGAAAGGCCTGCCATACGGAAAGGAGGGACACAACTGGATTCTCGGCCCACCCAGGTAGGGATGGAGAAACCCGCCTGAGGCATCATAGAACCGCTGACCTTCGGGGCCATCGCCGGCCAGCCCGAACCAGTAGCGACGGGTCCCCTGCCCGGTTGTCTGGTAATAAGGGAAGAACCGGTCGCCGAAATCCTCGCGATACAACTGTGAGGCAATCCCCATTTGTCGCAGCTGATTGGAACAGTTCGCGCGACGGGCATCGAGATGGACCCTTCGGATCGCGGGAAGAAGCAGGGAGGCAAGTACGGCGATCAGGGCTATGCTCACCAGGAGCTCCATCAGCGTAAAGCCCGGGCTACCGCCAGGGAACCCGGGCCTTGATAAAGGCCTGTCCATAGGCGATGACATCATAGCGCGGGAATAAATTCCGCCTTGAAGAACCGGGCCTGTGCCTCAGTGTTCTGAAGTGGATTGCCTTCGAGAAGGGATACCACAGCAGATCCACCCTCGAGTGCGGATGCATCCACAGGCACGGCCTTCACGAACTGCCACTTTTCAAAATCGGCGGTATTCCAGAGGCGGATGGTTCCGGATTCCGGACCACCTGCCGGCATGACGGCGCTGATTCCGTCGGGATTAGCGGTGAGATCGACGGGCGAAGCAATGCTGTTGTTGTCCGTCCGGCGGCGCCATGAAAGATCGACCGCGACAATCCGTGCGGATGCCTCAAGCTGGCCATTCCCGTCGAAATCAGCGTAGCTGGTCAGACCGAAGGCATCCACGGCAAAGCCCTGAAATTCATCGCTCTCGGGAAGTTTTACCGG
The DNA here is from genome assembly GCA_030425355.1 of Verrucomicrobiia bacterium. Taxonomy (GTDB): domain Bacteria; phylum Verrucomicrobiota; class Verrucomicrobiia; order Limisphaerales; family JAJOIW01; genus JAJOIW01. The sequence continues at coordinate 13,900 of JAUIAG010000118.1, read as the reverse complement.
ATCCATCTCCACCGGACCGGAGCCGGATGTGATAAGCGTCGACCGGAACTCCATAAGTTGTCCGTCATAGGAACCGGTGATGATCACCTCCTCATTGAGTGGAATATCCACAGGAAAATTAAAGGAGGCGAAAAATGCGGATTGTGAATCCGTAATGACGGGCGAAACAGTCGCCCCGAAACCGGTGTCCGGGAAAAAATTCCATTCAACCAGATTGGGAGAATCGGTGCCGGTGCCTCTCCTGAATGAACTGTCCTGAATCGATGCCGACTCATGAAATCCCATGGAGATCTGAAATCCGTAAAAGGACTCGGGGATAAAATCAATGTCCATGGAAGTCAGTTCCATGGTGACGCTGAACTCGAAGTTTGATCTGTGATCCAGAGTGGTCCCGAGTGGAAAATAGACTGACGAGTTCGGTAATTCGGTGTTCCAGAAGAAACGGGCTTCGCCTGCCCCGGCGGATTCCATAAATATGTCAGCGTCGCCCTGCAGCATCCATCCCGACTCGGGATTTGCTGGCGACGGGTAGGAATCCACATGATACTCCCCACCCGGAAGCATTCCAGGAAGGCCGGTCGCCCACAGGATGAGGCAGAGCAGGAGCGGCTTACCGGGCAGGACCAGGATGCTGCGGAATCCGGATGTGGCAGGGTTGGGTTTTGCCGCTGAACACTGCGGCTGAGTCTTCCATTGGTAGATAGTGCTTCTCAACATATTGATGACTGGAACTGGTCCATATGCCGGGAAAAAACTGATCTACAAGTGGAGATAAAGGCCTGATGCGGCGGTGGTGTCAGTGAGAGACAGCATCGCCGGACGCGGAGTTGGAGACGATTATATCAACCTGTCCGATCAGTCCCGGATCGCGAGGACCGTGGCACCGAAGTGCCTGTTTCGAACCGATTCCATCTGGCAGTCTGACTTTGCGTTGGGCCGATGAAGGCCGTATCCGCATCACAGTGGCGCGTCCGTCCCCGAATTTCACAGGGTTCCCCAGAGTGGAGCCGCTTGGTTTCAATACTATGGAGATCTGTGATTCATGGCAAACAAATAAAAAAATGAAGCACTGTGGGAAGTGAGTTGCGGCTTTGCGGTTGCTGAGGTGATGGAGTGATGGGATGAAATGTTGTAAGGACAAGTGCTGACGTGGTGTGGACAGGCACCGCCGACGCGACCTGACCGGGAAAGTAAAAACCCCGGCAGGAGCCGGGGCTGAGAAAAAATGAAATGTGGATAAGGATGGAATCCGGATGGATTACAGTCCTTCCGGGTCCGGAGTGTATATTTTCATTTTGAAGCCGTCGTTATCGAGCAGGCCGGCGTAGACCGAGACTTCCAGATATTTCGCGATAACGTCGGCGTTGGGCAGGAGGCTGAGGTCGATCCATGACTCGGCTTCCTCCTCGGCGAGCGAAAGGCTGGATGTGATATTATCGACGATTTCCTGAAACAGATCCGGTTCATTTTTGATGGCGCCGAGAAGGGGTCCGAGGCTCTTTTCAGGATCATCAAAACCGAAGAGGCCGGTGCCGGTGCCACCGACTTTGTCCACCGCGCGTCTGAAGGCGGAGGAGCCAGTCAGTTTTCTGGCACCGGTGACATTGCCACGGAGGATCTGCTCCAGCATTGGCCGGTTCTGGGTGATCATGAGATAACCGTCGTGAGATGTCATGAAGAGGCCCATCTCGATGCCTTCACCCGAAGCGACATTCGCACTCAGCACTTTGCGGCCGAGAAAGTCGGTTGTCTCCACTTCGAGATTCGGGACCATGGAGGAAAGGATTTTGGCTGAGTAGAGGAGCTTGTCTGCACCGCCGGAGCCGATGAGGAACATTTGCGGCTGCTGTGCGATGGCTTCCAGTTCGGCCCCTTCCGCAGGCATGACAATCGTGGCGAGATCATCCCCGAGGTTGCCGATGAAATCCCTTCTGAAATCGAAGCTCTTGTCCTGGTCCTTGCCGATACCGGCCATCATGAAAGTCATAAGGCCACCCATTTCAGGAGAGATCCCGGAAATCATTTTTTCCACGCCGCTGAAAGCCTTTTTGAGATCGAGGCGGGAGCGGGAGAAGGATGCGACTTCCTCCGGCAGGAAAGGCAGTGGGCCTGACGGCTTGGAGGAACCGGAAAGGATTTCGAAAATGCCCGAACGCTCACTGGATGGGACGTGGAGAGTCAACTGGGAGAACTCCCCATCGGGATCACGGATGGTGTGGAAGGACATGCTTTTGAGCCCTTCGAGGCCGGTGGCCTTCAGGACAGCCATGGGACTCGGACCCTGTTCCGGGGCCGGTGTGGATTCAATCATCTTCCGGGCAAACCCGAGAACCGGTTCCATATTGAACCATCCCAGACTGTCCATCTTCCCATTCATGGTGCGCAGGGCTGACTGAAATCCGGAATTCTGACTGAGTGATGGCGGGTTTCCACCCTGATTGCTGATAATGACTTTTTCCAGAGCCGACTGGTCAGTGGCAATAAGAAGAAGGCTTTTGGATAAACCGACCCAGATATTTTCGAGCCCTTTGCCCTGGAGCTCATCGGGTATGACATCCTGGGGGATGCCGATTTCGACCAGAGAACTTCCCTGAATGCGTCTCTCGACGAACTGAACCTCGTTGCGGGACAGCTGTGACTTGATGTTGGTCACAAACTTTTCCGCGTCTGCAGTTTTGGATCCGACATCGGTCATGACGAGGAATCCCGGGATGTTTTTGCCGAATTCCGCCCCGGGAGTCAGGGCAAAAGTCAGCTGGCCTTCAGCCATCTCACCGACTTTTGTCAGATCAAGGGAGAACTTTTCTTCGAGGGGCTTGAGAAAATATTTCTCGCAGCTTTCGTTGAACTTGCTGAGGAATGGCTGCAGCGCGGGGTCCTTGAGGAGTTTGTGAAAGGGGGCTTCCTGATAGGCCTTGTTGGTTCGGGCGATATCCCGAACGGTGATGAGTGCCAGCGTATCATCCGGCAGGAGAGCCTCGGCCGGCTTGGCTGCCTCAACTCTGGACGAGCTGAGCATCACAGCCGCACAAAGGGCGAGCGAGGAGGTGAGTGTGATTTTTTTCATGAATTTTTCAACAATAGATAAATAAAGTTATCGTCGGGACACTTCAGGAATGCCGACGTTTCAGAATATTTTGAGAGAGTCTGCGGACTGGTCCGGGCGGTGGAGAGTGATCCGGAATTAATTCTTTCCGGTATCGGATGGCCTGACCGGGGGATCGCCGTAGACGAAAGGTGCGGCCGGGTTATCGAGGTTGTAGGCGAAGGCATCCTGGTTTTTGAGGAAGTAAATCAGGCGGGCCACGGGTATGGCGAATCCCAGACCTTCACCGGAGGTCAGTTTCATATTATTCACGCCGATGACTTCGCCGCTGCGGTTGAAAAGCGGGCCGCCACTGTTCCCGGGATTGATCTGAGTATTGGTCTGGAGGTAGAGGTCGCCGAGAATGAGGCGGTTCCTTGCACTGAGAATTCCCTGAGTGACGGTTCTTTCGAGCCCAAGTGGGCTTCCGATGGCGAAAACCACTTCTCCGGCCTCGAGCAGGTCGATATTGCCAAGCGGCACAGCTTTGAATTCGGGTTTGTCCTCGTCCTCCACCTTGAGCAGCGCGAGGTCGTCGAACTTGTTCATGGCAACGATCCGGACGTCGTCGTAGGTCTTCCGGACAAGCTTTTCATCCACTTTGTGGTAGACCTCGACGCGTATCTCGTGCTCCTTTTCAATGACGTGGAAGTTGGTGATAAGATGACCGTCCTCGTTGATAAAAAAGCCCGAGCCCAGCCCGCCGGGAGTCTTGACCTGAACAACGGCTTCCCCGACTTCACGGACCAGGGTCTTGACGTCTGTCTGAGGCCGGGGTTCCTCGTAGGTGTAATAGAGGTCTCCCGTTCTGACCTGAATCTCGGAAGGATCCGGTTTACCCAGCATGGGGGCGGAATCACCCTTCTGAAGCGATTCAACCTTGTCCCTGGGGATCACCAGCACCGTATAGCCCACATCGAGGATGACCTGGTTTTCTGTCTCGGTGAGGATGGATCCACTGAGGGACGCCCCTGATTTCATTCTGACCATATCACCGGCGGCCGCACCGACCGACAGGGCAAATACCGGAACCATCCAAGCCAGTTTCCGCTGCAGACCCACGCTTCGCATTGACATATAGGAAACTTATCGGCTCATTCAGGCGGATTCAAGGAATTGAAATGCACTTCAGGGACCCAGAAACACCTTTTTCCGCCCCGCCGCGGGCTTTTGAATCAATCAAGAAAAAGGTTGTCAAAAGAAAAAATTTGCCCATGATTCCTTTTCTGCCGAAAAACCGGCTGAAAACGGCCATAAATGTGCGGGGAATCGGATCTTCGCCGGCCACACCGACAAAAAACGCAATCCGGAGCTGAAACCGGATGGTCGGTCCTTTCCTGCCACAGGAAGATGACCTGGGGAAGATCGACTGAAGCAGACTCAGGAAATATAAAATGGCACTTGAAATAGGAGTTAAAGAATTACTGGAAGCCGGGGTTCACTTCGGGCATCAGACCAAGAAGTGGAATCCGCAGATGAAGCCTTTCATCTTCGACGCACGGCATAACATCCACATCATCGACCTGACAAAGACGGTCACCCAGCTGGAGGCCGCCTGCAATTATCTGGCGAACACCGTCCGCGAAGGCGGCGAGATCCTCTTTGTCGGCACCAAGAAGCAGGCGCAGGCAGCTGTTCGCGACTGCGCCGGCTCAACCGGGCAGCTCTACATCACCCAGCGGTGGCTCGGCGGTGCCCTCACCAATTTCAATACCGTTAAAAAGTCCATCGGGAGGCTCAACAAGATTGAGAAGATGGTCCAGGACGGCACGATTTCAAAATACGGGAAAAAGGAACAGTCCTCACTGCGTCGTGAAATGCAGCGTCTGATCACCAACCTCGACGGTATGCGTGACATGAAACGCTACCCCAAGGTGATGTTCATCATCGACCTGAAGAAGGAACACAACGCGGTGGCCGAGGCCCGCAAGCTCAACATCCCCATCGTCGGTCTTTGCGACACCAACGCGGATCCGACACTGTGCGAAATTCCCGTTGCCGGCAACGATGACTCAATCCGGTCCATCCGGGTCATACTCAACTGCATCCAGAAGGCCATCGCCGATGCACGCAGTGAATTCGAGTCCATACAGAGCCGCAGGAAGCAGGAAGCTGAGCAGGTTCCGACCACAACCAGCAGCCGTTCCGTTCTGGTGGGCGAAGTTGATCCCATCATCGACCCCGCTGCCGCAGCTGCACCTGCGGAGGGAGAAAAGACCGGGGAATCACCGGAGTCAGCACCACAGGCCGCCCCGTCCCCTGCCCCGATTTCCATCGAGAATTTCGAGCCTGTCGGCCCGACCGGCCCGGCAGCCACCGCCTCCCAGCGCCAGAAGGAAAAAGACGAGAATTAATTCCTTTGGTCACTCAATCGCAACCAAATTGACCATAGAGATTTTTCTTCATACAGAATTATTAAAGATATGGCTGAAATCAAAGCAGCAGACGTAGCACAACTCAGAAAAATGACCAACGCCGGTCTCATGCAGTGCAAGAAGGCATTGCAGGAATCCGGAGGAGATCTGGACGCCGCAGTGGAAATTCTTCGCAAGAAGGGCGAGGCCTCCGCTGCCAAGAAAGCCGATCGACAGGCCAATGAAGGAATCATCGCCCAGGCGGTGACAGCAGACGGCAAGTCGGGCATCCTTGTCGAAGTCAACTGTGAAACCGACTTCGTGGCCAAGAATGACATGTTCCAGGCATTTACCCGCGAAATCGCTGAAAAACTTCTCGAGAATCCGGATGCGGATCTCGAGGCCGACCGGACGACAGCCGTGTCCAAGATTGGCGAGAACATCGTGATAGCCCGCAGCCAGGCATTAGCCGTTGAGGGCAGCGGCATGATCGCCACCTACATTCACACCGGCGGCAAGGTTGGAGTCATGGTGGCAGTGACCGCTTCCGAGGCCGGGACCACTGAAAAGCCCGAATTCCAGCAGCTGTGCCGTGATCTGACTCTTCAGGTCGCCGCGAGCGCCCCCATCGCCCTCACCCGCGACGAGGTGGACAGTTCCATCATCGACAAGGAGATTGAAATTCTCCGCGAACAGATGAAGGACAAGCCGGCTGCAGCTCTTGAAAACATCATCCGTGGCAAAATGGAGAAGTATTACCAGGGCGTGTGCCTGATTGACCAGGGATTCGTCAAAGACCCTGATGTCACCATCGGGGATTACGTCAAAAAAGTGGCGAAGGACCTGGGAGACAGCGGCATTTCCATCCAGAAATACTACCGTTTTGAAGTTGGCGGTGCCTGATCCCCATCACAGTCCGGTTTCTCCATCCCCTTTCACGCAAACGGCCCAATGGCCGTTTTTTTATTTTTTTGATTAAGGAACCTGCCGGGATGTCGCAAATATAGACAGTTGGTCAAACATTATAGCAAGTTGGTTAAAAATGAGGCATCTGCCTCCTCTCATACAAATATCATACTAACATTATGATTCACGGCACCGGGGCAACCGGTGCCTTTTTTGTAATCCGAATCGGCCGGGACACGGGGAGCTGCAGAAAGGTCCCGGCAGAGGCTCAGGTGGCATAGACCATGGTGGCTATCTGGAAATAAATCAGAAGGCCGCAGACATCGATGAGGGTCGTCACGAATGGTGAGGAACAGACGGCGGGATCAAGGCCCAGTTTACTGAGAAGAAATGGGAAAACGCCACCGATGAGTCCGCCGAAAGCCACGACGCCCATCAGGCTGAGGCTGACGGAGAGACCGACCTTCAGGTAGGCATCGTCGTAGTGACTCTGGAAGAGGAAGATGAGAACCCACGAAACAAGGGCAAGGATGAGTCCAAGGCCTATGGAGGTGATGAATTCACGGATGAGCACTTTCCATGTATCGGACAGCTCCACTTCACGGGTGGCAAGGGCGCGGATAATGAGTGTGGAGGTCTGGGAGCCGGTGTTCCCTCCCGAACTGATGATAAGCGGAAGGAAAGAAATCGCATAGATCATGCGGTCGAGATCCTCCTTGATGAATTCCATGGCAAAGACCGTGAGCTGCTGGCCAAGGAAAAGGATGATGAGCCATCCGCCGCGTTTGCGGATCATCCTGAAAAGCGGAAGGGAAAGATAGGGGGCTTCCAGAGCCTCCATTCCGCCCATCTTGTGAAAATCCTCAGTGACCTCCTCTTCGGCCACATCCATGATATCGTCAACCGTGACCACGCCGACAAGCCGGGCCTGCGAGTCAATCACCGGCAGAACTGTCCGGTCATATTTCTGAAACACGGCCACAGCCATCTCCTGGTGATCCTCGGCATTCAGGGAGATAATCTGGGGATCAAGCAGTTCCTCCACGATGGAGTCAGCGGGGGCCGTAACCAGATTCCGCAGGCGAAGGAGGCCCCGTAGTTTTCCCTCCGCATCGGTGACATAGAGCTGGTGCACACTTTCCTTGCGGTCACCGCAGCTTCGAAGATGTTCGAGGACGTTGTCGACGGACCAGTCGGATTTGACCTCCACATACTCCGGGACCATGATCCGTCCGATGGATCCTTCTGAATATCCCAGGAGATCGTCGGCAATCTTCCGCTCATCCGGATTCAGCAGATCCAGCAGCCGGCTGGAAACATTCTCCGGTAATTCCTCGAGAATGGCCGTCCGGTCATCCGGATCCATTTCGTTGAGGAGATCCGCCAGTTCATCGCGGTTGAGGGCTTCGAGGAGTTTTTCCTGGTGCTCGAGATCGAGAAATTCGAAGACGTCGGCTGCGGTCTCCTTGGGCAGAAGCCTCAGGAAAACGGCCTGATCAGAGGGGTCGAAATCACCGAGAATTTCGGCCAGTTCCACTGGCTCGAACTCAAGGAGCACTTCCCGCAGTTTGCTGAATCCCCTTTCGCGGATGAGCTCGATCAGCTCCGGCTTGATGATATTTCCAATCACGGTGGTGAGGATTGACTGCCGACCCGGACAGTTGGGAGATCATGCCGGTTCAACGGTCGGAAAACAAGAAAACGACCATCGATGAAATGGCCGGCAGCCTCAAGCGCTGAAACACAAAGTGCGAATGCTGCGGACCATCGGCATGGACCGGATCATACCTCGAAGGACTTTCCGCAGCCGCAGGACTGCCGTGCCTGAGGATTCTGAATCTTGAAGCCGCCGCTGCTCAGGTCCTCCGAAAAGTCGATAACGGCCCCGTCAAGGTAGTCGATGCTGATATTATCGACGAAAACTTTCATACCGTTCTTCTCGGCGACCGTATCTCCGTCCCGGAAGATATCGAACGTCATGCTGTATTTCATCCCCGAGCAGCCTCCCTGCTCGATAAACACGCGAAGTCCCTTCGAATCCCCATCTGTTTCACGTGTCAGCATGGCACGGATCTGATCACTGGCCGCGTCGGTCAGTGACACACCCTGCCAGGCGCTCATGTTCTCCTGTGTTTCCGTGGTTGCCGAAATACTGCTGCTCTCATTCTCCATGGTTGCCAAATCTCCCTGTCTGTAGGAATTGATTCTGTTCTGTCCGGATATCCAACCGGACACTGACTGTTCCGGAACCCTGCCCTGTTACCGGAGGGCGGCGGGGCCCGCTCAGAACGTGCCTTTTAACATATCCCAGTCCTCGGGGGTGTCCAGATCCCTTTTAACATCCAGAAGTGCCGGCTTTTCCCCATAAACCTCACGGCAGCGTGAAATCGAGAATTCCAGAACATCGGGGGTGCTCCATGGAATATCCTCAAAAAGGCGCTGCCAGCCGGGGAGAAATGAAACAGCCGCCAGCCAGTAGCCGCCATCGTGACTCGGGCCGAAAACCGCCGGATACCCGTCACGCAGAAATTTTCCGGCCCGACCGAAGTCTTCAGGTGATACATCAGGGCAATCCGAACCGATGACCAGCGCCTGTGTGAATCCCCGATGCGCGGATTCCTGGAGAGCCGCGATGATTCTGTCTCCCAGAGTGGAGCCCGTCTGCGCGGAAAACCTCCACCGGCCCCGCACCAGAGGGAGGAGCAGGTCCCTTGATTCCCATGGAGTGACGTGAACAGTCCCGGTGGTGCAGGATTCCAGTCGGGTGAACATCCGACTGAGGAGCAGTCGGTATATCCGGTCGGCTTCGGCCTGCCCCAGCCCGGCGGCAAGGCGGGTTTTCGCCTTTCCCGGCATCGGCGCACGGCATAGAATATTGACGGCAATCTCTGCCATGGTGTGTCAAAAAGCAGCAGTCTGGGTATCCGGGAGTCACGTGACCCCGGACACGGTTCACTCAGGTAATCAAGCGGGAAATCAACAGATTCTCAGGTGCTGTCAATAATGAGAAAAATTCAAATTTTTTTTCAAAAGATTTGAACGACCCACAATATCTGTCACTCTAAGCTGACGCTGGCCCTATGACAATCATGGTTATCAGGGTGGTCACAATAATATAACAGTCCGAAGCGCGCCCGGTAGTATCTAGATAGCTGGCGCGTTCGTGATTTATAGGAATCGTTTTAAGCGATACGATGCAATGATTGAAGTCAAAAACCTGGTTAAGTGTTTCGGTCCGAAGAGGGCCGTGGATGGAGTCTCCTTTACAGTTGAGCGCGGGGACGTTCTGGGATTTCTCGGTCCGAACGGGGCGGGAAAATCGACCTCGATGCGGATGATCACCGGGTACATACCGATGACGAGCGGACAGGTCACTGTGGGAGGAATGGACATTTCAAAGTCCCCCGAGGAAGCCAAGAAACTGATCGGATATCTTCCGGAAAATGCCCCGTCCTATCCCGGCATGTCCGTCAGGGGTTTCCTGAAGTTCTGCGCGGAAATTCGTGGAATCACGGGATCCGCCGCCACCAGGGCAATTGACCGGGTGGTCTCGCTCTGCTTTCTCGACAAGGTTATTCACCAGAACGTGGATACTCTGTCAAAGGGTTATCGCCACCGTGTGTGTTTTGCGCAGTCGATCATCCATGATCCGGATATCCTGATCATGGATGAACCGACGGACGGCCTCGATCCGAATCAGAAGCAGGAAGTGCGGAAAATCATCAAGCAGATGGGAGAAAAGAAGGCGATTATCTTCTCGACCCACATTCTTGAGGAGGTGGAAGCCGTCTGCAACCGGACCATCATCATCGATCAGGGAAAGAAGGTTGAGGATGGCACTCCGGATGAGATCAAGCGCAAGGCACTGAACGCCGGTTCCATCATTGTCGGGACGACTGGTGTGCTGGCCTCCGAGCTTTCCCGGAAGCTGGAGGCACTGAATGGCGTGGACAAGGTCGAAGTGCTGAGTGACTCCCAACAGAAGGTCAGCGCCCGCGTCTTTCCGGGGGCAGCCGTGGCGTTCGGTTCACTGGCTCCTGAGATTTACAGACTGGCGGCCCGCGAGTCATGGACTCTCAACGAACTCCATACCGATTCCGGCCGCCTCGACGACGTCTTCAGAAGAATCACCTTCTCGGAAACCGGGAAGGCCAAAAACTGACACGGACACTGACACTCCAACCAACCGCCAGACGCGACAATCGATCCGATATCATTCCAAAATATTCGAGTCTGACATTCATCCTCATTCAACAATTACCGAGTAGAACATGAATTTGAAACCTGTATTGACAATCACCAAGAGGGAATTCGTGACACTGATCACATCGCCGCTCGCCAGTGTATTTCTGGTCATATTTCTTTTTGGTGCAGGCCTGATGACCTTCCAGATCGGCCGGTTCTTTGACGGCGGCGAAGCCTCGCTGGATATTTTCTTTTCCTTCCATCCGTGGCTTTATCTTTTTCTCGTTCCGGCAATCGGCATGAACCTCTGGGCCGAAGAGAAACGGAGTGGCACCATCGAGCTGCTGCTTACTTTCCCCATAGCCTCATGGCATGCCATCATCGCAAAATTTATTGCAACATGGCTGTTTATCGCGGTGGCACTGGCCTTCACCATTCCATACATATTCATGGTCAAAGGACTGGGTGATCCGGACATGGGCCCGATAATCACCGGGTATTTCGGCAGCTTTCTGATGGCGGGTTCCTATCTGGCCATCACCTGTTTCACCTCCGCGCTGACACGGAATCCGGTGATCTCCTTCATCATCGCATTCGTCGGCTGTTTTCTGCTTATCCTGTGCGGATATCCGCCCATCACCGAGTTTCTCGCCAACGATCTGAACCTTGCAGGATGGGTGGTGCGTCTGGTGAGCGGATTCAGCTTCATGACTCACTTCGAGCTGATGCAGCGCGGCCTCATCACCCTCCGGGATCTGGTGTTTTTCCTCAGCACCGTGATCTTCTTCCTCTTCGCCACCAGCTTTGTAATCCGTTCTCAACGGGCCGGCTGACCTGAGAAGCTATCCACAACATTCAAGGCAAACCAAAAGAAAGATTTTTAACCATGTCAGAGAAAACCAATCAAAGCAGTGCCGGCAAGCGCTCAGGGGAGTGGACTGCCGGGTTGTATTCAGGAGCCGGGATCCTGATCCTGCTGGCAATCACCATCGGGATCAACATGATTGCCGGTGGCAGTTCCATCCGCAAGGACTTCACTGAAGACCGAATCTTCACCCTCTCCGAGGGCACGAGGAACATCCTGGACAAGCTGGACACACCGGTGACCATCCGGTTCTACGCAACCAAGGACCAGGAGAATATGCCCCCCGTTTTCCGCTCCTTCGCGCAGCGGGTGGAAGACATGCTCAGTGAGTACGACAAATACGGCGGCAAAAATCTCAAGGTGGAGAAATACGATCCGGAACCGCTTTCGGATGCCGAGGACCTCGCCAAGCTGGATGGCATCGAGCCCCAGAACGTGGACCTGTTTGACAAGATCTACCTGGGTATTTCAGTGAGAATGCTGGATGAGACTGCTTCGATTCCCTTTCTTTCACTGAACCGTGAGAACCTTCTTGAGTATGACATTTCGCGGATGATTTCTCAGGTTGCGACGCCGGAAAAGCCGAAGGTGGGAGTTATTTCATCCCTGCCGGTATTCGGCAGTCAGATGAACCCGATGATGATGCAGATGGGGCAGCAGAGTCAGCCCAAATGGGTGGTCATCCGCCAGCTGGAGCAGCTTTTCGAGGTCGAGGAGCTGGACAGCGCCATTGAAGAAATCCCTGAAGACCTCGATGTGCTTATGCTCATTCATCCGAAGGAACTGGGGGACGCTACTCTGTATGCGATCGATCAGTATGTGCTGGGAGGCGGCAAGCTGATCGCGATGGTCGACCCGGCTGCCAACGTGGATCAGAGCGGAGCCAACCCCCAGAATCCGATGCAGTCGATGATGCAGAACCGTTCCAATCTCGAGAAGCTGTTCTCTGCGTGGGGTCTTGAATTCAGCAACCAGGTGGTGGCGGACCGCCGGTATTCCACACAGATCCGCGGACGCAACGGCATGCCTGAAGAAAGACCCGGGATACTTACCATCGACTCAACAGCCATGTCCGACACCGACATCCTCACCGCCGACATCGACTCGGCACTCTTCGTCTGGGCCGGAGCCTTTGAAGGCGAACCGGTCGAGGGACTGAACAAGTCCGATCTGATATTCTCCAGCGGTGAAAACCAGCTGGTGGATGCCATGATGGCTCAGATGGGTGGTGAAAATATCCTCAAGGAGTTCACCGCGGATGAGAAGAAATACGTCCTCGCCTGCCGGCTGGACGGCACCTTCCCGACAGCCTTTCCGGATGGAAAACCGGCTGGAGAGGAAGAACCCGGAGACGGCGAAGACGGCGGAAATGACGGGGACGCGGCCTCACATCTCAAGACTTCGACCGGCAAGCCGGCCGTCCTTCTGGTCGGTGATGTGGACTACATTTACGACCAGTATGCATTCCGCATGATGAACTTCTTCAATCAGCAGATTGCCCAGCCGCAGAATGGTAACTCCTCCTTCTTTTTCTCGATGGTGGAGCAGATGTCCGGGGATGAGAACCTGATTGCGATCCGCGGTCGTGCCACCCTGTCCCGGCCATTTACGAAATTCCGTGAACTGCGCCTTGCCGCCCAGAAAAAGGTCGAGGACGAGCAGCAGAGAATTCAGGACGAGCTGGCCAAGGCTCAGGAGGAAATCAACCGCCTGCAGTCCCTCAAGCAGGAAGGCTCTCAGGATCTCGCCCTTTCCCCGGAACAGCGGGAAACACTAAGGGAATTCCGCAAGAAGGAATTTGAAGCCAATCAGAAGCTGAAGGACATTCAGAAAAAGCTCAACCGGGATACCGAAGCGGTTCAGCGCAACTGGCAGATTGTGCAGATTGTTCTGGTTCCGCTGGCGGTTGCCGTTCTTGGAATTGTCGTTGCCACCTTCAAACGTATCAACACCGCAGCAAAATGAACGCCTCACAACTCAGAAATCTCTTCATCGCCGCCGTGCTGATTCTCGGCATAGGCTACTTCGTCTTCAACAGTGACGAGGGATCCTTCAAGGGACAAAGCAAAGACCAGCTCTCTGAGGTACTCCCCGATCTCAATCTGGAGACCGTCAAAAAAATCGTGATTCAGTCTCCCGGGTCAACGGTGACTCTGGAGGAAATGGATTCAAAATGGACCGTCGCGGATCGCGGCGGTTACCCGGCCGATTTCACCAAGGTTGGGAAACTGGCCCGTGAAATTGACGAACTCAAGGTGCTTACCAAAGAAGAAGTCGGGGAATCCCAGATGGGCCGACTGGAGCTGCTTCCTCCGGACACGGACGAATCCGAAGGAGCCGGAACGGATATCGCGTTTCTCAGCGGCTCAGGAGAGGAGGTCTCCCGTATCCGCATTGGCAAGGCCGCGAAAACATCCTCCACTCCCGATCCCATGGGTATGGGCATGGGTGGAAGCTCATCCGGCAAGTTCGTAATGCGTCCATCCGACAAGTCGGTCTTCATCG
>JAUIAG010000117.1 GCA_030425355.1 Verrucomicrobiia bacterium | reverse complement strand
TCCTGCTGTGCCTTCCTGATTTCAACCGAATCAGCACTGAAAACCTGGACGCCATCCGGGCGGATGTCGGCCAGTTCCCCGTCATTGAGGTAAATGACAGACCGGGTGTGGACCAGCATGGCACTGACGTCCGAGCTGAGCAGGTTCTCCTTCTCACCGACGCCGATGACCAGCGGTGAGCCGAGACGGAAGGCTACAATGCGACCCGGCTCGTCCGTGTGGATTGCTGCCACGGCAAATGCTCCGCGAAGCACCTTGATGACGCGGAAGACGGCTTCCTTCAGGTCACCTTTGTAGAACTGCGCCAGCAGGTGCGCAATCACTTCAGTATCTGTTTCGGAGCGGAAGTGGATACCGCGGTCCTGCAGTTCTTTTCGAAGACTCTGGTAATTTTCAATGATCCCGTTATGGACCACATAAATTTTCTCATCCGTGTCCATGTGTGGGTGCGAATTCGATTCACTGGGGGCTCCGTGTGTCGCCCAGCGGGTGTGAGCGATGCCGCAGGTGCCTTCCAGCGGAGTCTCGTTCACCCGGTCCCGGAGGTTTTTAATCTTTCCCAGAGCTTTAACACATCGAGTTCCGGTTCCCTCATGAACTGCAACGCCCGCCGAGTCATAACCCCTGTATTCAAGCCTTCTCAGTCCCTCAATGAGGATGTCCTGAGCGCTGGCCGATCCCGTATAACCGAAAATACCACACATAATTTGTTGATTCTGAACTTATGGTTGACCCCGACGTCCCGAACGGGTTTCCCTTCCAGTTATTCGGAGCGAAATGTCCAAATTTTAGGAAATTCCGTCGGGAATCTGCGGCAGATGGACACTCTGCCCATCCGTTGGAAGCGGCTTGAAAATTATTTATTTGCTGCCTGACTTGCCGAAGAATTTGCAACAGAGTGTATTGCGTCATTCGGTGATCACTTCAACCTATGGTAAATACCACTGAGAATTCAAAAATCTTTCATATTGCTCAAAAAAAGCGCAACGGTGAGCGGATAACCGCATTGACAGCTTACGATTTCCCTCAGGCGCAACTGGTTGACAAAGCCGGGGTGGACATCATCCTGGTGGGTGACTCCCTTGGGAATGTCGTACTGGGCCGAAATGATACACTCGAAGTGACCCTTGATGAGATGGAGCACCACCTGCGGGCAGTTTGTCGTGCACAGCCGGAGGCACTGGTGGTTGCGGACCTGCCGAATCACAGCTACCGGACTTTGAATCAGGCCATGGAATCAGCACAAAGGCTTGTTGGATCCGGAGCGGAGGCAGTGAAGCTCGAAGGCGGCACAGCCATTGCGGATATAATCTCCTCCATTGTCGGCTCCGGCATCCCGGTGATGGGCCATGCAGGACTTCTGCCGCAGACCGCGCATCTGGAGGGGGGCTACCGGATCCGCGGAAAGCAGCCGGAGGAAGCCGAACAGATCCGCATGGACGTCCGCGCCATCGAAGAATCAGGAGCCTTCGCCGTCGTCCTGGAACTGGTGGAAAAGAACCTGGCGCGGGATCTGTCGAAACAAACCTCCATTCCCACCATTGGAATCGGCTCAGGTACTGAATGCGATGGCCAGATCCTCGTACTCCATGATCTGCTTGGCCTTGCCCCCGGCCCCTTCCCCCGTCATGCGAACCCGCCCGTCCACTACTTCTTGGAGATGCAGAAGACCATTGAACAATGGAGTGATTCCGTTCGCAATCAGTCCGCCACCAGGTAAGGAATCTTCGAATTTGCATCAGCCATGAGCCACTCCGGGAACAGCGAATCACACAAAAAAAGCCTGACCCACCTGGACAGTCAGGGACAGGTCAGAATGGTCGACGTGTCATCAAAACCGGTGATGCTGCGAAAGGCTACAGCCAGAGGTGTGATAAAAATGTCCCCGCGCACGGTGGAAATGGTATGCGGCGGCGTGGTGCCCAAGGGCAATGTGCTGGAAACCGCGCGAATAGCCGCCATTCAGGCCGCCAAGCGCACCGGAGACTGGATACCACTCTGCCATCCCCTCCCCATCCAGGGATGCGATGTCCACTTTTCACCTGACAGGGACAGAGGATCCATCGCCATTGAAGCCACGGCCATCATTCAGGCGAGGACCGGTGTGGAAATGGAAGCCCTGACGGCAGTTTCGGCGGCAGCCCTGACCATTTACGACATGTGCAAGGCGGTCGACAAGGACATGGAGATTGGTGAAATACGTCTGACTTCGAAGACCAAGACCCCGGTGTGAGGAGGGTCGAACCTGTTCAGTTCAGCAGGGGCTTGTGGATGGGGGAAGAAAGAGAAGCCGGCCGGGCGAACCCGGCCGGCCTGCAGACCAACGATAGCTTACTTGTAAAACCCTTGAGACCCGCTCAGGCCGGGTTGCGGCTGAATTTCTGCCACGGGCCGGTAATGGCCAGTGTTATTCCCGGAGTCTGAATATTGACAAACAGGACCGGGACATGCGGCGCAAAGCAGACGCCGGCAAATTCAGAAGTGTTATAGCGGTTGCGGGCGAGCGTGTAGAGCTTCCCGTCCGGGGTAACACCCCGCAAGTATTGCGTATCCGAACCATCTTCTGCAACAACAAGATCGCCCCATGGGGCCACGGTCAGGTTGTCGGCATATTCGAGCAGCTCCGCCTTCGGCGATTCAATGAAAAGTTCGAGTTTTCCGGGATAATTTTCCTCGTGGTCGAGGCCCTCATACGGGCTGGGGGTGTATTTCCAGATCTGGCCTTTGGCAGCGGCACCGCCATTGGTGCAGGCAAAATAGACGTGGCCCTGGCCGTACCACATGCCTTCACCACGGGCGAAAACAGCCGCACCTGATTTGGCGCCCCGGTGGCGCAGATCATTGGCTTCACTGTCAATGTCCTCGAGATCAATCCACTCGACGTCGAGGACCGATCCGGGTTCAACCTGAAGTCCCCCGATGTCCTTCCAGTTCCGGGTATCGAGCGACGGCTTGTGACGGACCGCGAGGGCCTGCAGCCGTCCACCGGCCTTGAGATTTCCCGGCTGATCCGGGATGTAACGGTAAATCAGTCCATCTCCCTGGTCTTCCGTTTCGTAAACAATGCCGGACTTTGGATCAACGGCCACTGCCTCGTGACGGAACCGTCCCATGGCCTTGAGTGGAATGGGGTCGGCAAGACGGGGACTGCTGTAAGCCGGCACTTCAAAATTATACCCATGGCCGACGAGGCCGTATTCACCGGGGCCGAGTTCACCGGGTTCCTCGCAGGTGACCCAGGTACCCCAGGGAGTCGGGCCGCCGGCGCAGTTCCGGCAAGTGCCGGCCAGGCTGAGGAACTCACTGACCACGCGGCGGCTGGATGGATCATAGACGATGTTGGTGGTTCCGCCCAGGTGCGGCAGGACGCCGTTGCCACGATCGTAGAGGCGCGAGGGATCAATCCGGTCGCGGAGCTGGTTGCGCAGCCCGAAGGCACCATGAAAGATCTGGTCCGGCGACAGCTCATGGTTGCGAACCAGCACCACCGAGTTGTCCGGGCCTCGGAAGGCAGCCATGCCATCGGGTTTGCCCGGAACGAGCAGCCCGTCGGCCATCCTTGTCCCCTCCCGGCTCACCACGTGATAATTGAACCCTTCCGGGAGGTCGAGGATCCTGTAGGGATCTTCTTTGAGTGGACCGTATCCGGGCAGCTGATTCTCATAGCCCTGTTCACCGAAGCCCTTCTGCACAAGGTGATGAAGCCCGAGGAAGCCAAGAGTCACACCCGCCGTCTGATTGATAAATGATCGTCTGTTCAGCATATCTGAAGAAGTCACTGAAATTTCGGATTGTGCCAGTGAAACAAAGGAGTATGGCGGCAACAATGACCTGTCAGTGAAGATTAGGAAACAAATCTAATCCTGGTCCATGGACCTGTCCAGACTGGTGTTGTGCTCACGCAGCCATGTCAGCGTTTTGTCCACGATCTGTTCGGGATCGACGATTTCCAGCTCTCCATCGCGGGGTTTGAACTCGACGCCGCCTTTGGCGAGGCCCTTTTCGCCCACGGCGATTCGGAGAGGAAATCCGACCAGCTCGGAATCCTTGAACTTGAAACCCGGGCGGAGGTCACGGTCATCGAGGATCACATCCACGCCTTTGTCCTGGAGTTGAGCGTGGATTTTCCTGGCGAGCTGGAAGACCGGGTTGTCATCACCGACATCGAGCGCGGTGATGCACACCTCGAAAGGAGCGATGGATACCGGCCATGAAATGCCGTTCTTGTCATTGCTCTGTTCGATCACTGCCTGGAGAGTCCTGGTGACGCCGATGCCATAGCATCCCATGATGCATGGCTGCTGTTTGCCGTTCGCATCAAGGAAAAGTGCGCCCAGCTTCTCACTGTATTTGGTTCCCAGTTTGAAAACGTGGCCGACTTCGATGGATCTGCGGATCTTGAGTGGCAGACCGCTTTGGGGACAGGGCTCGCCCTCCTCCACATTGCGGAGATCGGCAAATCGGGTGACCGTAATGTCGCGGGCGATATTCACATTGCGCAGATGGAATCCGTCCCTGTTGGCGCCGGTGACCATCCCGGTGGCCCCTTCAAGGATTGCATCCGCATACACAGGCACAGTGCTGACGCCCACGGCGCCGAGGCTCCCCGGCTTCGCGCCGAGCAGATCGATAATTTCGGCCGGCTCAGCCGGACGGAAGACTGTGGATCCCAGAACGCTTCCGGCTTTGGCTTCATTGAGCTGATGATCACCCCGGAGCAGGATGATCGCCGGCTTTGAGTCCACCATCATGACCAGTGTCTTGATCTGATGGGATGCCGGCACGTCGAACGGTGCTTTTGTCAGATCCTCAATTGTCCGCACATCGGGAGTCGGGAATTCCTCTGTCGGGAGGGCACTGCGGTCCTCATCCGGGCCGGTGGAGTCGGGCTTGAGACCACTGACAGCCTTTTCGAGGTTGGCGGCGTAACCACTTTCCTCACAATAGACCATGAAGTCCTCCCCTGTTTCTGCAGGAACCATGAACTCATGTGAAAAGCTTCCGCCCATGACACCGGTATCCGCCTCGACAGGGAGGGCAACCAGTCCGCACCGGCGGAAGATCCTCACGTAGGCATCGTACATGGCCCGGTAGCTGTTGTTCGCTCCTTCATCATCCGCATCGAAGCTGTAGGCGTCCTTCATGATGAACTCCTTGGCGCGCATGAGTCCAAAGCGCGGACGGATCTCATCCCGGAATTTGGTCTGTATCTGATAGAAGTTCTTGGGAAGCTGCTTGTAGCTGTTGATTTCACCGGCAACAAGGGTGGTGACGACCTCCTCATGAGTCGGTCCGAGAACCCATTCCTTGCGGGCACGGTCGTGGACCTTGAAAAGCACATCACTCGCCGCCTCGTAACGTCCACTCTTCTGCCAGATTTCCGGTGGCTGAAGCGCCGGCATGAAAACCTCGATCGCACCGGCCCGGTTCATTTCCTCCCGGACAATTTTCTCGACCTTTCGCAGGACCTTCAACCCCATCGGCAGGAAGGTGTAGAGGCCACCTGTCAGCTTCCGGACCAGACCGGCCCGAATCAGAAGTTTGTGCGAGATAATCTCCGCATCTGCCGGACTCTCCTTGAGAGTCGGAATCAATGTCTTGCTCCAGTACATAGGGCCGACATTAACTCCCTTCAGAAGTTTCAAATCAAGCACTATGACCACCAGAGCCACCCGATTCCGATTCCGATTCCGATTATGGTCCCGTCACCGTCGGTGAAAAGGGTCGGGCAGAACACAGCCGGAGTTCATCGGCGGATTCCGGATCCTATTTCACGGTGTTGACCAGCGGCGTGAGATTCTGGATACGCACCTCCAGCTTGTCGCCGCTTTCGATCGGGCCGACACCGGGAGGGGTCCCGGTGAGGATGATATCCCCGGGCAGAAGGGTCATGTTGGTGGAGATAAAACTGACCAGTTCGAAGCAGTTGAAGACCATTTGTGAGGTGTTTGAATTCTGACGCAGCTGGCCATTCTGAAACATCTGAATCTTCAGACCGTGCGGATCGATCTTGGTTTCAATGTAGGGTCCGAGCGGAGTGAAGGTGTCAAAGGACTTGGCGCGGGCGTTCTGGCCTTCGCTTCGCTGAATATCGCGGTCACTGATGTCCTGAGCGACTGTATATCCCAGGATATACCTGGCGGCCGCGGCCGGTGTGACATTGCGCACTCTCCGGCCAATGACGATCGCCAGCTCCGCTTCAAAATCAACGCGGTGATCCGGAAAGGGAATCTCTATCTTCCCGCCATCGGGAAGCAGTGAGGATGGGGCTTTCAGCCAGAAAAGTGGAGACTCCGGAACACTCTTTCCTGACTCGGCGGCATGATCCGCGTAGTTCAGGCCCACTGCAATCAGTTTGCTGGGGACCATGGGGACCAGGGTCTTTATCCCCTTCCACGGTGTCTTTTTTTTCAGAAAGGAAGGCGACCCGAAAACGTCCCCCTTCATCTTGTAGAGGTCTCCATCGACGACCTTGCCGTAGAAGACCTCATCTCCTTTCTGAAACCGGCCGATAGCTGCCATAGCGGCAGCATGATATCAGCAGGGCCGATCACGGGCAACAACTCATTTCCCGGAAGTCAAGCAACAAACGTTCATTTATTCGAATTGGCTTTTTCATCGCAGGATTGGATGGGAGGGCCGGATTCCGGTGACCGGGGAGGAAAGAAAAAATTTGTTCCTGGCGGTGTGGAGTCCATATTGGTGTCGGTAGGATCCACTTTGAACAGGACAGCATGTGATGTACGGCGATTATTATTCAACCAGGCCCATGAAAAAATGGAGTGAGGCGGCATCCGTGCGGTCCCGATCCACGGGCGGCATGGGCATGGCTGCTGTGTGTGCCCTGTTCGCCCTGATGTTGCTGCAAATCCCTTTTCCGTTTTCAGGTGCCATCGGAGCCGACGCTCCGGAACCCGCCCATCGCTCCACCAGCGGCGAGGTCCGTTTCTCCTTTGAACGCGGCAGTGGATTTCTTGCATGGAACCGCGACGAGCAACGGCTTTCCGTAGTGGCTGTGGAAGTGCCTGTCTACGATTTTCTGGCAGCGCTGCAGGCAGCCACCGGCTGGACTATTTTCGCGCAGCCCGGGATGGATCACCGAATCAATGCCGAGATTGACAACCTGCCCGGACTGCAGTCCATCCGCAGGATTGCCTGGAACGCCGGCTACTCGCTCGAACATGGCGGTTCGCGGGGAATTCGTCTGATGATCTATCGTGATTCCTCATCGAGTGCCACCGACCGCATTACCGGTGAGCACCTGATGGAGGTGATCCCGGATTACCAGATCAGAAAGATCGGGGATGAGCTGATTGTCCGGGTCGAACCGGGAGCGGATGTGGACATTGAAAGCCTCGCGGCTTCCCTTGGGGCACGGGTGATAGGTCGCATCCCCGAAGCAAACGCATGGAGACTGAAATTCGAGGATGAGGACGCCGCCGAAGCCGGCCGGAAAGTCCTTGAGTCCCGTCAGGGAATCCGGTCCGTGGAAAACAACCTCGCCGTCAGCAGACCGGATATTCCGGGAAAAAGCGTCCTGCTGCCGAACCGGCCCATAAACATCAGGTCCGCCCCGGGCTCCAGTGATTCCACCGTGGTGATTGGACTGATCGATACGGCTGTTTCCAGCGAGGTTTCAAAATCGGAGTATGCGAATTTTCTCCTCCCGGCCGAATCCATGCAGACAGCGGGTGATGGCGGGACTCCGGCAGGGCCGGTGGAGACAGATGATCTCACCCACGGAACGTCCATGTTCCAAACCATCATGCAGGGATTGGGAATCACCGCCACGCCGGAAAACCAGACCTTTGACGTCAAGGTTCTGCCGGTGGATGTCTATGGTCAGTCGCAGGAAACAAACACTTTCCTCGTGGCGGCCGCCGCAGCACGGGCCATTGAAAACGGTGCCGACATTATCAACCTCAGCCTCGGCGGGGATCAGCCAAGTGCCGTCCTTGCCGATGTCATTGAATTCGGATCACAGAACGGAGTGCTTTTCATTGCCGCAGCAGGCAATGAACCCGTCACGGACCCCACCTATCCGGCCGCCTACCCGGATGTCCTCGCTGTCACTTCGATGACACGGGACGGGAGTATCGCCTCATTCGCCAATCGCGGGGATTTTGTCGATGTCGCAGCACCAGGCAGCTCGGTTATTTCATGGCGGGGCATGTCCTTTCTCGCTTCGGGAACTTCCGTGTCCACCGCCTACATCTCAGGAATAGCAGCCGGTATCGCCTCCCAAACCGGACAGGATATAAAAGCCGTCGAATCATCGATCCGGTCGGACTTCAAAACCGTGAAGCCGTAAGCCCTGGCATCTGCCGCATTAATCAAAAAAATAAGGCTCCCCGCGGGAAGGGAGCCTCATGTTTTTCAAAATGCAGAGTGTAAATTGAGCCGGCAGGGAAATTTATCTACTCAGCTTTCGCCGGCAGCGGCGGCCGGTTGAGGCGCAGGCGCTGTTTCCGAGGAGGCCCGGCTGTCGCCTTCTGCAGGAGTATCGGCACGAACGCCGTTCTTTATTTCAAACTCCTTGCACCAACCCTTGATTTCAGTGTCGTTGAAAATCTTCCCAATGGTCCGGCGCAGCAGTCCTTTGAGGTTGGGAATTTCGACATCCGCGAGGGAACGGATGGCAGTTTCCTTGTATGTCTCGAGGAGGTGTTTGGCGCGCTCAATGGCACCGAGTTCGTTATAAAGTTCGCGGACTTTCTCAGTGGTGATGCCTTCGGGAATCTGCCGTCTCCAGAGAGATTCGAGTATTTCCTTCTGTTCACCTTTGGCCTTCTCCCAGGCGATGCCCAGCAGGACGTTGGGGCGTAGTGCCTCGATATCATTGGGGTCGCCAGTTTCCTCAACATCATTCAGATCGTCGCGAATCTGATAGGCGATCCCCAGAGCCTCCGAATAGGTGCCGAGAACATCACGCACCTCATCGTGACGGCCGGCAAATATGGCTCCCAGCCGGAGGGCGACCTCAAACGCGGGAGCTGTTTTCTTCTGAAAGATTCCAAGCACGTGGCGGGACGACATGGGCTCGGGATTGCGGGCCCAGACCAGTTCGCTCCCCTGCCCCCTGCACAGCTCCTGCTGTCCACGGGATGCGACCAGCAGCATCTCGGCTTTGCAGGCATCGGAAATGTCCGCCTCGCCAATAAGACGGTAGCCTTCACCGATGAGGAGATCCCCGACATTGAGTGCCACCGCGATACCGTGCTCCTCATGGAGCGTTTTTTCGCCGTAACGTTCGGAATCGTGATCCTCGATATCGTCGTGGATGAGTGAGGCCTTGTGGAAGCATTCGACTGCAACCGCGATTTTGCGGACGGATTCAGGCATGGCGTCATCGGGGTTGTCCCGAAGAGCATTGAATGCCGAGACCGTCAGGAACGGACGCCAGCGTTTTCCGGCGCGTCCGAGCCATTCACGGGCGATTTCCTCGGTGCGGCCCTGTCCGGGTCCCATGATGCTGTCGAGAGATTCAGGTGCGAACCACGAATCGACCTCGTCGCGGATGGCAGTCAGGTCCATGCGGCGTGTTTTGTCGTCGCTGGTCAGGTGGATGACATCCCAGACCCAGTCGAGATCGACAGTGCAGTCAATGCAGTCGTCCTGCAGCAACGGAATGGCCACTCCGGGAATGGCCGCAGCTTCCATATAAGGAAATGATCTTTCCAGAACGCTCAGGCAGCTGACACCGACAATGGCTTCGATTTTTCCGGTCTGGATCAGAGACATCACTATTGCGGAGCCCTCGGCAACCAGCACCGCGTAACCGAGTCGTTCAGCCTCATTCTGGAAGTCCTGAATCGAGCACAGTCCGCACTGCTTGCACAACAGACCAAATTCATCAAATGGCGCAGGACATTTATTCTCCACCCGAAGGCATTTGGGAAGCAGCAGAAGCCGGCGTTCGTAGGGAATTGTGGCGAGTGTTTCACGCCACATTTCATTGTTGATAAGAACGCCGATATAATCGCGGTAGATTGGATCACATCCCAGCATCTCCACGATGGAGTCCGCGTGTTTCTTGAGGTCGTCGGCCGGCTGAGGGGGCACCGGCTTGTGGCGGTTCACGTAATCCCTGACAACATTCAGGATGTGGTTTCTTTCATCGAGTGTCTGGGGGACATTCTTCTTCGGGGGACGAAATCGAGCAGTCGGGATCGGTTTCGGGAGTGAAATGGGAACGGTGTCCATCGTATTCAGATTCGTTGGTCAAATAATGGTCTTATCCGGACGGCAACAGCTGGAATTCGATGCTCTTTGTCAAAACCAGCCAGATCCGCCATGGCTGCCTGAGAATTTCCACCAATTAAAAGGCAGAAGCCAGGCTTTGCAAACAAAAGAGCAAGTTTGTCTCAAAAAAGAACCACTTGCGTACAAAAGGCCGCAGGAGAGTCCCGAAAGTGCTTCCGTGGCGTCGCTGGTCGACGGGGCGGCTCATGCGGTGAGGGCGCGGTCAAAGCGCTCGAGCAGGTCATCTGTATCCTCGACTCCGAGGGAGACGCGGAGGAGGTTCGGGGAAACCCCGCAGGACCGGACCCAGTCGAGTTCTGAGTAATGAGCCAGCAGCGTGTACGGACAGGCGAGTGTCCAGTCCGTGCCGAGGCTGGGGCCTTTGCAGACAGAAAGGGCATCATAGAATTTCATCGGGTGTTCCGTTTCATCCATGAAAGTGAATGAGAGGAGGCCGGGCATGGTGGAATCCGGCCGGGCAATACTGGCGTAGGCGGGAGAGTTGTCGACCGCAGCCGTGTAAACCCGGTCAATGCGGGGATGGGCCCGAAGCATTTCTGCGAGTTTCATGGCATTGAATCCCGCCTTACGAACGCGCGTCCGGTATCCGGCGCTGTTTTTCAGAAGAACCTCCATGTCGCGGTGGGACAGTTCCGGCTGATATTCCGTCACGAGAAATTCACGCATGCGGGCATGATGTGGACTGTTGCGATTGAGGACCAGGGCTCCGGCGAGGATGTCCCCTCTTCCGTTGAACCACTTGCTCAGGCTGGTGGTGACGACATCCGCAAACGGAAGTGCCTCGATATTGATGGATGAGGCAACCGTATCATCAATGGCGAGGATGGCACCGGCGGCCGAGGCATGCTCTCTCAGCAGCCGCGGATCAGGTGATTCAAGGAGTGGATTGGATGGGCACTCGCAGAGGACCAGTCCGAATCCCCTGTTTGAAGACTCCCGGAAAAATCGATCGATACCGGCATTTGTCACCCCGGTCTGCATAAGCGGCGCTTCGGTGAAACACTCGAGGTCCTTCCAAGTATCGACGTAAGGGAAGCCGATCTGGGCGTGTGGCTTGCCGGGCACTATCGTCCCGGCCATCCGGATCAAATTGTAGATGGCCGCCATGCCACTTGGAAAAATGAACACATCCGCGGAATCACAGCCATGGGTCGCGGCCAGGGACTTTCGAACTTCATTCAGCGAATCAGAAGATGTTTTGACTGCCGGTGCCGCGCCGGTAAGAACCGCCTCGGCCGCACGGCTGCTCATGCCTTCCCCGGTGATCCGCCAGAAGTAACGGGCATGCTTCTCATCGGCCCTCGGCACAACCACCAGAATCACCGGAGCCACCGGATTGGACAATTCGACCATCCGGGCGTCAATGCCCCGCGAATGCCGCAGAAAGTCGAGAGCCCGCGAAGCCGAGGACTCACCCGGATATGGCAGCGCCACAAACTCACCGCCCGACAATCCGTGACGTGACAGTCCGTGATCCGCCAGCTTCTGCAGCAGCGGATGAAGAAAAAACCTCGGATAGCCGCACTGAAGCGCATTGATGACCCTCGGATCGCCTTCCTCATATCCAATGACATCCCTCCACGTGGGCAGACAGGCGGAGATGGCATGGACCGAGCCCCCGATCGGCTTGCCGAGGTCCTCAGGCCGCCACAGGACCGGCACCGAATTCTGGGAATCCACTCCACTCATGTCAGGACCGGAAACCAAAGGCCCGGCAAATGTCATTCTTGAGATCCCCGATACATTCGATGCCCACCGAGAATCTCACCAGGGAATCGGTTATTCCGACAGCCAGGCGCCGGTCACGCGGGATGGAGGCATGTGTCATGGTCGCCGGATGGCAGACCAGCGACTCGATTCCCCCCAGGCTTTCGGCCAGTGTAAAATACTGGAGGTCCATCAGCCGTTTCCGGGTTTCTTCTGCGTCCATACCGAAATCGACTGTCACGATACCGGACCCGCCTTTCATCTGTCGCACGGCGATTTCATGCTGCGGATGCGATGGCAGAAATGGATACCGGACCGATGGAAGTCCGATTTCAGACTCCAGATAACCGGCCAGCTGCAGGGCATTCGCGCAGTGCCTTTCCATGCGGATTGCTTCGGTCCGGGCCCCGCGGGAGATCAGCCAGCAGTCCATGGGCGACGGCTGGAGTCCGAGGGCCTTCTGGGCAAAGATCATCTTTTCCTGCCACGACTCATCATTGGAGCAGACCACGCCCCCCAGGGCATCCGAGTGCCCGTTGGTGTATTTGGTGGTGCTGAGCAGGGAAAGGTCGGCACCCAGATCGAGAGGCTTCTGCAGAAAGCTGGAGGCAAAAGTGTTGTCGACCAGCAGAGGCGCACCGCAATCGTGCGCCAGTGAGGCGACCCGGTGAATGTCGATGACCTTGAGATTCGGATTTGTCGGGGACTCGATCCAGAATAATGCTGCCTCCCGACCCTTGAGGCGGTCCCATGTCTCGCCATTTGAGAAATCAAAATACTCGATCCGGACTCCGAATTTCGCAAAGACCCTGTCAAAGAGACGGAAGGTGCACCCGTATATATTTTCCTCGGCGATGACGACATCCCCCGAACTGAGAGTGGAGACCACGGCAGTAATGGCGGAAACACCACTGGCAAAAACTGTCGCGAAGCGGGCGTTCTCCAAGGCTGCCATAGTCGACTGGAGGTTCCGGAAATTGGGGTTGCCGCTTCGGGTGTAGTCAAATCCTCCGGGGTTCCCGTAGGCGAATGTCGAAGTCATGTACACCGGCGGGATGACGCTGCCGGTTTCATCGCGGTATTCCAGCCCGGTGTGGATGGCGGCGGTATCGAATCCGGGTTTTTCTTCCGTTCCGCTTTGACTGTGGTGTTTCTTCTGTCCCATATCAGAGAGCGACAAGGTGTTGTCGCTTGTCGAAATTTCCGGCCAGCATTAAGATCAAAATAAAGACCGTGAGCAATTCAAATTCCCTGAGCCGATTTCCCAGACTTGAGCCAGCGACCATCCATGGAGGGATGAATGCCGCTGATCTCATCGACACTGCATTCTCCGCCTACAACGGAGCCCGGCTTCGTGAAGCAGCCCGGCTCCTCAACAAGAAAATGCTTCCGGAGAACGGTCTGGTCGGATGGACACTGACCGGCGCACTCACTCCCGCAGGACTGGGAAAATCCTGTCTGGTGCCCCTGATGAAGGGCGGTTTCATAGACTGGGTGGTTTCCACCGGTGCGAACCTGTACCACGATCTTCACTTCGGCCTCAAAATGAACCTCCATGCGGGATCACCCTTCCTCAGCGATGTCGAGCTGCGGAAGGACAGCGTGGTTCGAATCTACGACGTTCTATTCGACTACAGCGTGCTGCTCGACACCGATGCCTTCGTCCGCGAAGTCATCCAGTCCCCTGAATTTCAGCGCAGCATGGGGTCGGACGAATTTCACCACCTCCTTGGAAAGTTTGTTCACGAACGGGCAAAGACTCTCGGGGTCCAGGATGATTCGATTCTTGCGACAGCCTATGAATGCGGCATACCGGTCTTCACCAGCTCACCCGGGGATTCGTCCATCGGCATGAATATCGCCGCCATGGCCCTCCGCGACTCCAAACTGGTTCTGGACCCGAATGAGGACGTCAACCGCACGGCTGCCATTGTCTACGATGCCAAAAGGGACCACCGCCATTCCTCGGTCGTCATCCTCGGCGGGGGCTCACCCAAAAATTTCATCCTCCAGACCGAACCGCAGATCCAGGAAGTCATGGGACTCGATGAAAACGGCCACGACTACTTCGTGCAGTTCACGGACGCAAGGCCGGACACCGGCGGCCTGAGCGGTGCCACGCCTTCCGAGGCGGTCAGCTGGGGAAAGGTTTCCCCGGATACCCTCCCCGACTGCGTTGTGTGCTATTCTGATTCCACCATCGTTCTGCCGCTCCTCACCGCCTACACCCTGGCTCGTTCGGAACCGCGGCCGTTGAAAAAGCTCTACCATCAGCGCGACCGGCTCCTCAACAGACTCAAATCCGATTACCTTTCCACACTCAACTGATCACGCCGAGCGGCAGCCACTCGAAAAAAACAATCAAACTGAACTGAAATCGAAATTCATAAGAGAGAGCAGCAACAACACGATGTTTGAAGAACCACTGGAAGCAATCCAGGAGAAAATCCGCCTCAAAATGGCTGACGCGGGCCTGCAGGAACCGGTCATCCGGGCCTTCGGGGAATCCGTTTCGCAGGTGTACCGCGGCAGGACCGGGCTGATCGCTGAAGGGGAAATCGAACCGGTTGATGACATCCCATCACTGGAATCGTTTGGAAAGGGAGAGTATCAGGGCGGCGCACCGCTGGAATCGCTGGCGGTCATCAAACTGAATGGCGGGCTTGGCACAGGCATGGGGCTGGACAAGGCCAAGTCTCTGCTGCCGGTCAAGGGCACTGATTGCTTTCTCGATTTCATTGCCAGGCAGGTCCTGCATCTGAGGCAGGTATCGCGGACAGACAGGCCGAGGTTTCTCCTGATGAACAGCTTCAGCACCCGGGAGGACAGCCTCGACTACCTCAGCCGGTACCCCGAACTCGCCAAAGGCGGGGATATAGACTTCGTGCAGAACAAGGTCCCGAAGCTCGATGCGGCCACACTGGCACCGGTGTCCTTTCCCGCGAATCCGGACCTCGAATGGTGCCCACCCGGACATGGCGACCTTTACCCGTCCCTGATGGCCAGCGGACTGATCGACCAGCTACTCGACCAGGGAGTGCGCTATCTCTTCGTCTCGAATTCAGATAACCTGGGAGCGACGGTGGACCTGGACCTGCTCGGCTACTTCGCCAGCTCGGGGCTATCCTTCCTGATGGAAGTCGCATCGAGGACGCAGGCGGACAGCAAGGGCGGACACCTCGCCCGGCGCAAATCGGATCAGCGCCTGATCCTCCGTGAATCCGCCCAGTGTCCCGACCAGGACGCCAATGCCTTCCAGGACATCAACACTCACCGCTTTTTCAACACGAACTCTCTGTGGATTCAGCTGGAGCATTTGAAGGCGCGACTCGAGGAAAGCGGAGGATTTCTCCCGCTGCCACTGATTCGCAACCGCAAAACCGTGGACCCGTCAGATCCGGATTCGACGCCGGTCTTCCAGATTGAATCGGCGATGGGCGCGGCCATTGAGTGCTTCCCCGAGTCGGGAGCGATTCTCGTGCCCCGCAGCCGGTTTGCACCGGTAAAAACCACCAACGACCTCATGGCGCTGCG
>JAUIAG010000116.1 GCA_030425355.1 Verrucomicrobiia bacterium | reverse complement strand
TACATGAATGGGTATTACAAGGAGGCCAATTCCATCCTGAGTGAGCTTCCGGATGTTTACGGCCAGTTCGAGAACAAACTCTACCCGCAGGAATTCGACATCGCGGAACAGGCTTTTCAGAGCGAGGACTGGGCCTATGCTGCCAATATGATTCTAAAAGGGCTCGAAGCCGGGGAAGGAAGCATTGCGTTTGATGTTGATTTTGAGCAGAAGGAACGCCTGCAGCAGATTTTCAATAAACGTCTGGGTCACGTCGGAGCAAACGCCCTGATCAAGGTCTTCAACGAGGGCAACGTCTTTGTCACCCGTGCCAATGGCGGTACTGAAATCAACGATCGCTACAAGGTTTACGCTGAAATTGAAATGCCTTATGTCGACCTCGATGCGTCCGATTTGTGGCGCAGCAGCACCAGGACATGGTTTCAGGGAGTCGTCGGCCTCAATTACAACCGCAACAACTATGAGGCCAACATTCATGGTGGCGCACATCAGGATGGTGGAATATTCGGTGCAAGCATTGCCAGAAACTTCGGGTACGGGCGCAGTATCGGAATTGACGGTTTTTATGGCAGGCGGTCTGAGGACACCCTCTTGCTGGAGAGGTTGAATGCCCGGACCAGTGGTGCAGGAGTCTTCGGACAGTATTCCTTCGATGATGAACACAAAACCTATATAAATGGGCGATTGGAGGGCCGCAGGATCGGCATTGACGGCGAGGAGATTTCCACCGCAATCGGTGTTTACCTGAACGCCGACCGGATCATCACCACAAAACTACCCCAACTGCGGGGCGGTTATCGCGCCAATTATATCAAATTCAGCGATGTCGACGGCAACGCCGGGCTCGTCCAGGACATCATGCTCCCGGGCCTGACGCCTGCACAGCAGAACCAGATTCTTTCCAATTCACTGCCGGATTCCATTCACAGACACGGACTCTTCCTGAGCTGGAAGGACTACATAGGAGGAAATTTCAGCTATCGTGGAATGGTTGGAGTTGACTACGACTTTGAACAGTCCGGCGGACTCTACTATCTCTCCGGAGGATTAACATACTACCTCACGAATAAAGCCAGAATCATGGCCGATCTCGGATATTTCAGCGATCCGAATATCGGTATTGCCGGATCCGATCTCTGGCAGGCCCTGGTCGCCTTTCAGATGGGATTGTAATAAACATCTTAAACAAAATTATAAAGGAAGAATATGTTAGGAAGTGCAGCAAAAAAATGGTATGAACCCAGGAACTCGTATTGGGACATAGCCGTGCTTTTCGGGATTCTGGCGCTGATCAATTTCGTTCTGCGTCCCGATGATCCGGGAATGACTGAGATCAATCCTTCACCATTCGTTCTCCTCCCGGTTCTCATAGGCTGCCGGTACGGGTTCGTTGAAGCCATGAAATCCTGCCTGCTGGTTATCGTCTCGCACGTCATCGTCATTACGGCTCTGGATGAAACTCCATTGACAGATCTTATTTATAACCATGGATTCTTTTATGCCGGGCTTATTTTCTTTGGCGGGGTCTGCGGTGAAGTTCATTCTTTCTTCATGAGCCAGGAGAATGAAATAAAGCTGATCAACGAAAGACTTGTCGCCCGACATTCATCCCTTGAGGAAGCAGTTTATGAATTGTCGCAAATAAAGAAAAAGTTTGAGGAGGAACTTGTTTCATTCGGAAATGAAACAGCCAGTCTCGACATGGCACTGAGACGATTGATGGATTGTGAAAAGGACTCAATCTACATTGAGATTCTACGCCTGTTCAACCGTTTCTATGACGTGCAGGTGGCGGGCATCTATCTTCAGGACACATACGGGACCATCCGTCGTCAGGCAGTCATTGGCTGTTCGGAAGATCTGCCGGCCACTATTGTACTTGACGAGGATGTTCTCGCCAGAAAGTGTTTGAGTGTCAACTCGCCCGTTTCGATCAAGTCATTCAGTGACCTTGAGGTCAACCAGATCAATCATCTTGTGGCTCTTCCTATAAGCAACACTGCCAATGAGGCCAGCGGGGTGATCCTGATCAATGCCATGCCGTTCAACCGCCTCACCGAGGCCAGTGTCGAGGGTATGGAACTGCTGGCTCACTGGGCCTCCCGGTCACTCGAGATCCACCACGAGCGCTGGCTCGTCGAGATGGTTGGAGAACAGCGTGCTGAATACAAAGTCATTTCAAATGAGGCGTTTTCGGACATCATAACCATCGCCAACCGCACAGCCGCGATATACCAGATTCCTTCTTTCCTGGTAATGCTCTACACAAATGGAGAAGACAGTCATATCGAGAGAGAGCTTAAGAACAGGTTCCTGCCGCAGATCCGCCGGGGAGACTTCGTCACATCTCTCGAGCTGCCATACAGCAACCTGGCTGTTCTACTGCCCGTCGCCGGACGCAGATCAGTTGAAATTTTCCTCGACCGTATGAATGAAATTGTGGCTTCAAACAGCCAGTTGTCCGGTAGAATCCGCAATGTCACCAAGATCGTCGATGATCAGTTCGACCTGAAGCAGTTCTGCCTCGAAGTCAAGAACCATGGAAACCGGAGGGAAAATGCGCTGGTTTAATTTTTTCATTGCAGCAGTTCTCGACATTGTTGCGCTCTATCTTTTCTGGGTCAGCGATGCATACGGTATTTCCGGGCTGGTGGGGATAGTCCTGCATGCCGCCGCTGTGTTCCTCAGTTTCCTTTTCTTCAAACCATTGGCCCCGTCCATTTCCGGCATTCATCCAATGCAGTTTCCTGCAATGATAGTCGGTTTATGCGGTGCGATGCCGTTGGTTGGGCTGCTTGCCATTACTTACTTCGGGATTCTTTTCAAGCCACGTCCAGGCCTGGAACTTGAGGACAGGCATATACGCGTCTACACCAAAGGTATACATCAGTTGCACATTGAAAACCTCAAGAAACACAGAATACCAGATCCCATCGTCAAGGTGCTGGCTCTTCCAGAGGAGGACCGCCGCCGCAATGCCATTCTGACACTCGAATTTGTTAATAAAGCCAAGGCTGTAAATATCCTGAAAAGGGTGGTGCTCGACAGCGATGAATACACCCGTATCAATGCACAGTCCGTACTGCATCGCTGGGCCAGTCAGATAGAGTCAAACATCAAATTCATTGAAAACAGGCTCCAGAGTAAAAAGGCGAAAATACCTGAACTCGTTGACCTTATGGATCTTTACTATCAGTTTGCGGAAATGAAGCTCAACGAATCCGAGGTCAATATGAACCAGATTCGCAGAGCTGAAGAAATCGGAGAACAGATTCTCAAGGGTGAACCAGCGAACCATCCCGCACGAATGCTTCTGCTGAAATGCCAGCTCAAGACCGGCAATATAGCCGGTGCGCAGGAAAATCTCCGATTCCTCAGGGAAGCCCCCGGATTCCAGAGTCTGATTCTGCCTGCAGAGATGGAGATCGCCTACATAACCAGGAACTTCAAAAGACTTAAAGCAACATTGTCCCAGATTTCAAGGGATAGAATTCTAGGAGCTCAATATGCCAAGCACATTAAATACTGGATTGACAAGGATGTAAGTGAGGTGGCTCATGCGTGATATTACTAATGATGTTGATGTATGTCTGGTGCTGGAAGCGACCTATCCCTATGTCTCCGGCGGAGTGTCCGTATGGGTGGACCAGCTGATCAAGGCCATGCCGGAGGTGCAGTTTGGTATTGTTTATCTCGGTGGAAACAGTTCGGAGAAGCGGGAACGACGGTTTGATGTGCCAGGCAATGTCACAGTCCTTGAGGAAATCAATCTCTTCGATTTCGGCACTGATCGTCAGCAAGAAAATGTAGGGCCTGCCTCCGAATCACGTCGCGCCGTCTATCTGGCAATTCACGACTTCTATTTCGGAGACGGCCCTTACGCCAAGCTTGGTTCCTTCTGGCGAATTTTTGACCGTATTCTTGCCAACGTGGATGAATGGGATCACGGGGTCTTCATGAAGGACCTGGAGATCTGGGAGCTTACCGAAAAAGCATACAACCACGCTGGTGGCGATACTTCATTCGTGGATTTCTTCTGGATGACCCGAACCATGCACATGCCGCTTATGAATCTACTGAAGGGATTCAGTCGGATTCCAAAGGCTTCGGTTTATCACAGTATCTGCACAGGATACGCAGGAATTATTGCTTCGTATGCGGCCCAGAAACACCAGTCAACACTGGTTCTTTCAGAACATGGGATCTACACAAAAGAAAGAATTGTTGAAATTTCAAGAGCCAGCTGGATATTCGACGAACGGAAACGGGAGTTCGACTACGATGTCGGAGCTGGAAAGCTGAAGCAGATCTGGACCGAATTCTTCAAGTTCCTGTCGTTCATCACTTACCAGAGTGCTGATTATATTACTACTCTTTACAACGGTAATGTCAGAACCCAGGTTGCCTTTGGAGCGGACCAGGCGAAGATTTCTGTGATTCCGAATGGAATTGACCCCTCTCGATTCTCAAAAATCAGGAATCAGGTGCACGACCGCTGGAAGGGTATGTCCCGCGGAAGAACTGTTGGATTTATCGGTCGAATCGTACCCATCAAGGACATAAAGACGCTGCTTAGGGCGGCTCGGATAGCCGCCGATGAAATCGGGGATATTGAATTCCTTCTGGCCGGACCCTATCAGGAAACACCCGACTACTATAATGAGTGTCTCGAGATGATGGACCTGCTGAACCTACACGACAATGTCAAGTTCCTTGGCATGCAGAACATCATGCAGCTGCTCCCCAAACTCGATTGTATTGTTCTGACCTCTGTCTCTGAAGGTTTTCCTCTCGTTCTGCTGGAGGCATTTGCATCAGGTATTCCCGCTGTGACCACAGATGTCGGCGCATGCCGGGAAATTATATACGGGAAGACAGAGGAAGACAGGATGATCGGTGCCGCAGGCGCAGTCACTTCCATCATGTCGCCCGATGAAACAGCTTCGGCCATCGTTTCTGTCCTCAGCAGTGTCGATAACATGTGGAAACTGGGGGAAGCAGGTTTCAAAAGGACTGAGAAATTTTACATTTTCCGTGACGTCATGGATCGCTATCGCGCGCTCTACGAGGACGAGTTGATCCCTGAAATGGTCAAATAATAAATCGTCATGGCCAGTAGCTGCAGATTTACAACCTATCATTACAAAATACATTAGATTACCATGGCTGGAGTTGGATTTGAACTGAATAAGTTAATGAAGGAGAAGACCTATACTTCTCTTTTGCGAGCCTACGGACTCGCCGGCATTATAGCCGGTGGTCCGTGGGTTGTTGCAGTGTCCTCGCTGGCTCTGCTTGGATATTTTCTGGAAAATATCGTTGGCGACAGCAATGTCAGGCTGTTCCTGGTCTCCATATCAGTAATTTACGGAACCAGCCTTGTGGCCGTCGGACCGTTTCAGCTGATCATGACCCGATATACTTCAGACCAGCTTTACATGAAGGATACTGACCCGATATTCGGATGTTTTCTTCAGTTTCTTTCGTGGGGAGCGGTTCTACTGTTTGCCCTTGGAGCTCCGATGTTCTATCTGTTCGTCGATGCGCCTCTGTTATTCCGTGCCTCCGCCGCCATGCTTTTCGTTTTTGTCGGATGTATCTGGCTGTGCAGTGTCTTCCTCAGCGGAATCAAGAACTACAAGGAACTGGTGCGGGGGTTCGTGATAGGATTCATCCTTTGCATCCTTCTCGGATGGGGGCTGTCGATGGTGGCCGGTGTTTCCGGTGCCATGTTCGGCATGGTGCTTGGGCACCTCGTCATATTCCTCCATCTCATGAGGATGATCTACCTCGAGGCTGGACTCAACTTCAATGCACGGTTTGAATCCATTATCACCATCGGAAGAAAATATTACGAGCTGGCCCTGTGCGGTCTGTTTTACAACCTCGGAATCTGGATAGACAAGTTTCTTTTCTGGTGGGTGAATCCGAACGGGTCGGAGCAGATCTCCGGATTTCTCTACAGCGCTCCTGTCTATGATCCGGTTGTCTATTTCTCATTCCTGTCAATTCTGCCCGGGATCTCATTTTTCCTTCTGAAAGTTGAGACGGGACTGGTATTCTACATGGCTGATTTCGTTGACAAAATTCTCAATCGTGGGTCCCTTTCTGATATCCAGGAGGCCAAGCGGAAAATTCTCGATTCACTCACCATCAACATCGGGCAACTTATCAAGGTTCAGGGCCTGGTAACCGGCATTCTTATTCTCAGCGCCGGAAACGTTCTCCGGATACTCGGCCTGAACAACATCCAGACCGGGGTCTTCCAGATTTCTCTTCTCGGGACATTTGTCCTCGTCATTTTCATGGCCCTCCTACTGGTGCTCTATTACATGGACCAGAGAAAGCCGGCCATGTGGACCTGCCTGGCCTTCCTGGTGACCAACACCGTCGTCACCATGATCTCCATTGGAATGGGAGTTCAGTATTACGGAGTCGGGTTCCTTTGCGCCACCATCGTCGGACTCCTTGTCGGACTTCACTTCGTCGACAAAAACCTCGACCTACTCGAAGTTCAGGCTTTTATGAAACAACCGATCTGATAGGCTGCTCCCGGAGACTTCAGCCTCATGAACGGAGATCAGGTTTTTTACATCATTACGTTTGTCATGGGATTTTTGCTCCTGCTCAGGGGCAGGAATCTTTTTTTTATATTTCCATCGCTTGTTGGTGCCCTGTGGTTTGTTGCTGTCCAGGATCAACTGATTGAGCCGACACAGCCGCGGTTCTATCTGATCTCATTCGTCGTGGCCTTCTGCGCGATCACGGTTGGATATTTTGTGTTCAAGAAGGTCTTTCTTAAAGTACTGGTCTTCTTCGGCGGCATCTATCTGGGCTTTGCTCTCAGTGTTGTATTCGGAATCGATGACGTCCTGACTGAGCTGATCATCGGTGTGGTTCTGGGAATCGTGCTTCTGGCACTCTTTGTCCGTCTCTTTGACCTGTCACTGGTGATCATCTCCTCGGCTATGGGGAGTGTCATCATCTATACAGCCGGGAGTGAGATGCGTGAGATCCCTGAAATCCTCATTCCCGGTTTGTTCATCATAGGTGTCGGGGTGCAAATCCTCCTCGACGGTGACCGAAAAAAGGATGCCAGGAAGAAAAAAGACAGAGATGATGACAAGGATTGAAGTCCCGAATTCATTGTTACTCAATAGTTTACGTCATGTGTCGCTTTTCCGATCCTGAAGATTCCGATCGTCACAGCGATTTTCTTGACATGATCGTAACGTGGCCGACAGTCTGTATGGTGATTCCGGGGCCCATAATCCAATAATTCTTATACCCCGACTGGATGCCTACTCAGGCAGTTCCCGGGACCGACGGAAGTATCCGCATACGCATCATGAAATCTGACAAAAAAATCCGCAGGACAGTCCATTCTGAATTCTGGAGAAACTCAGTTGTAGGCCTGGTATCGATAATTTGTGTGAGTTTTGCCGAAGCTGAAGAAAGCACCATGCACCGGTGGGAAGTAGCCGGCAGGGATCCTGATCGCATTGTTCTGAGTATCACTGAGGATCCTTCAAGCACCGCAGCAGTGACATGGAGAACCTCGACGAATATTACCAGTGGCTGGGCTGAGATAGCGCTGGCTGCAGCTGAACCCGGATTCACTGCCAATGCCGAAAGAGTCGAGGCGGTCACGCAGAGGCTGGACCTGTCTCAGGCGACATATAATCCAACCAATTCTGTGACTTTTCATACGGCTTCCTTCACCGGCCTAAAACCTGACACGCAATACGCCTACAGGGTTGGGGATGGCAGGGAGTACATGAGTGAATGGTTCCATTTCAGGACTGCCGCAGAAGGATTCAAACCCTTCAGCTTCGTTTACGTCGGAGATGCCCAGAATGGTCTGCTGTCACACTGGTCAAGGCTGGTGAGACAGGCTTTCCGCTCCGCCCCGGACATGGCGTTTTTCCTGCACGCCGGTGATCTGATCAACACGCCACACCTTGACTCCGAATGGGGAGAGTGGTTCAAGGCCCTTGGATGGATCCATGGCCTCGTCCCTTCAGTCGCTGTTCCTGGGAACCATGAGTACGGCAACATCGGAGAAGGGGAGACCGCCCGGCGCACACTTTCAATTCAGTGGAGACCGCAGTTTGAGTTTCCGGTCGTGGAGGATTTACCGTCCGAGCTGCACGAGACAGCCTATTCATTCGAGTTTCAGGGAGTCCTTTTTATTGCCCTCAACAGCATGGCAAAGCAGGACGCTCAGACCGAGTGGATGGATAAGGTCCTTGAGGAAAGTAATCACCAGTGGAAAGTAGTCACATTTCATTACCCGATTTTTGCGTCGGCCATAAACAGGGACAATCTGGCATTGAGAACAAAATGGAAGCCTGTCTTCGATCGACATAATGTCGATCTTGTTCTGCAGGGACACGATCATACATACGCCCGTGGACATACACGTCTGATCAAAGCGGGCCCCATCGAGGACTACGTGCGAAGTGTTTATGTCAATTCTGTAAGTGGATCGAAGATGTATACAGTCAAGCCGGATCGCTGGAATGACTATTCAGATGAGGATCTTGTCATGGTTCGCATGGCTGAAAACACCCAGCTTTTTCAGGTTTTGAGTGTTGATCACCGCACTATTGAATACAAGGCCATCATGCCCACAGGAGAGGTGTACGACGCATTCACTCTGGAGAAGTTCCCCGACGGCTCCAAAAAGATTGTGAATGGTCTTGTGACCCGCACTCCGGAGCGGACATTCCGGAACACACTTCCATACGGACGCTGAGCCAGGAACATCCACCTCAGCAGTCCAACTAATGTTTTTCAGGCGCCTCTGAGTGATTATGAGGGCGCCTTTTTCATTATTCGTTACCTTTCACCCTTGCCCCGGGGGTGCCAGGCACCTGAACCTTCAGGTCGTTGCGGATTATTCCGGTGGAGGAAAGGTGACTATTTTGAAAGTGATTTCAGAAGTGGCGGGAGAACGATGTCTGCTGATCCCTCCACACAGTGAAAACCCGGAGGGCAGTCATCAGTATCGATATTCACATAATATTTCGCGGCAACTGAGGAGGTGTTGTGAACCAGTCCGGCGGCGGGGTGAACGCTGAGAGATGTTCCGATGACGAGGACGAC
Source organism: Verrucomicrobiia bacterium (assembly GCA_030425355.1). GTDB lineage: Bacteria > Verrucomicrobiota > Verrucomicrobiia > Limisphaerales > JAJOIW01 > JAJOIW01. The sequence continues at coordinate 6,403 of JAUIAG010000116.1, read as the reverse complement.
GTCCGCTTCGGCCACCAGTTTCTCAGATTCGTCCAGGTGAAAAATGCTTTCTCCGAACCATACCACATTCGGGCGGAGCGGGCTTCCGTCTGTTGCGCAGTCACCCGGCAAAATACTGCCATATCCAATATCGGTGACTATGGATGGATCTCTTGAACTCCGTGCCTCTGTGAGCTTTCCGTGAAGATGAATAACCCTGGAGGACCCTGCACGTTCGTGGAGATCGTCAACATTCTGGGTTATAACCTGCACATGATGATGCTGTTCCAGTTCCGCGATCGCAAGGTGTGCGGGATTCGGGGCTACAGAGGCCAGCTGTAATCTGCGCTGGTTGTAAAAATCCAGAACTCTGGCCGGGTTGGACTCAAAAGCCTCGGGGGTGGCAATTTCCTCGATGCGGTATTTTATCCAGATGCCGTCAGGATCCCGGAAGGTGGAGAGCCCGCTGGGGGCACTGATGCCCGAGCCACTCAGAATAACTATTTGCAGACCCTTCATCGGAAATTGTGATTATTCTGTATTTCCTCCGGGGTGCTGCGGTCGCGAATCACTGGAGTGAGTTCCTCAGCCAGTAACGAATATTTGTGCTCTGCGGATGGGATGGGGCAATTTCAAGAATGCGCCGATAGTGGAATCCGGCGTTATCCCTGTTTCCCACCGACTGATCGAACAGTTTCGCCAGGGCAAAATGGGCACCAAGGTGGTCGGGTTTGACATCAAGGACCTGACTGAATTCATTCACGGCATCGGCAACATATCCGGCATTCATGAGGGCCTGGCCCATGTGGTAGTGAAGCTCAATGTTTTCCGGTCGCAGTGCCATGGCATTTTCCAGGGATTCCAGCGCCTGTTCATTCTGACGGGTCTTGAGCTGAATGATACCAAGATTATACCAGGCTTCATAATAGGCGGGATCCTGTTGCACTGCCCGGCTGAAAAAGTCGATGGCGTAATCCGACCTCCCGGCCTGGTAGGCTTTCACACCGTCCTCGAAGTAACCTTTGGCAAGGAGCCTGTCCCCGGGCTGTGGCTCCGCGGGGCTGAGGTATTCGTATCGGGGAAATTGTCCTGCTGACTGCGGATTGAGTGTCGGTCGCTCGTTCCGTGCAGGAGACGGTGGCGGGTAGCCCGGCAAGGGATTCTGTCCGGAAGGAGTGTCCGCCTCCGCCTCCACTTCCGTGGTCTGATCCGGGTCGACGATGGCGTATCGCTTTGGAGCCTCGGGAGCACTCAACTGTCCAAGATCGACCTCCGGATTGGTCAGTTCATCCTGGATGTAATCCGGTGAACCAATGGTTCGGACACGATTCAGTGCTTCCTCGTTAACGGGGGCCAGTGGTTCAAGAGGAGTAACTCCCTGCGGAACGGGATTGTTCCGGTAGATGTCCACACCTTCAGGGGGACTGGCTGCGGTCAATCCGTAGGCGCGCAGCACATCACGGTTTGCGTCGAGAAGCCGACGGATATCTTCATAAGGATAGCGGAAACCTGCCTCTGTTGGATCAGGAGGTTCCACGGGGACCGGCTCAGGTGTCACAGGGACAATAAATATGTTTCGTCCATTGAAATTTTGAGTCACTCCGTAGTTGCGGGGCACAGGAGGGCGGGAAAACTCATCCCCTGCTACAACTTCCAGATCGGGTTCGGGCAGCTCCGCGGTTGAAACATCGGCCTCCTCTCCGGGCATCAGGGCCTCTTCCGGCGGTTCCGGGACCTCCCGCGGCTCCCGAATTGATGCCACGTCAGGAGAGTCGTCTCCATCAGCCTGGTCGTCGGTTTTTCCGGTCCGGTCCGGGGAAAGCAGCCCGGGCGACTCATCCGAGGTCACAAAATCCATTTCCGGAATCTCAAGTTCAGCCGTGGCCTGATTCGTCGAAGTCGGGCCGGACCCGGTGGCACTCTCATTCTCAGCTGTCTGATCATCGGTGGGGTCTTGCTCATCTTCATTCACAATGGATTCGATGGGGGGCAGAGTCTGGTTTTCGGAAGCGACCAGGTCATTTTCAATACGTTGAATGATTTCGCGGACCCTCTCGGCTTTGTCTTCCGGCGGGTTCATTTCCAGATACTGCCGATAGAGCTGAATGGCATAGGATTTGTTGTTGGCCGTATTCTGGGAAATGATCGCCATGTTGAGAACCGCCGGTGCGAAATCGGGGTATTCAGCATTGATGTAGGTGAGGTACTGCAGGGCTTCGGCAGCCTCGCCCTTCTGATACAGAGTCAACGCCATTTCGTTGAGGACAGTGACCTCCTCCTCGCCAATGCTGCGCGCTCTGTTCAGGTTTGTCATGGCGTCGTCAAACTGGCCCGCGCGCCTTTGCGCCATGGCCAGAGTCAGAAAGCCCTGCACCGAATCCTGGACCATGAAGGTATATTTTTGAAGGTTGCTGATCGCCTCAGGCAGCTGGTTGTTGTCCAGGAAAAGGTTGCCAAGGTTGAAATAGATATCCGGAAATGTCGGGTCGATGTTCTGAGCCCGCTCATAGGCTTCGCGGGCCGAGAGGAATTTTCCCTCGTACTGCCAGGCCAGCCCCAGTTTATTCCAGACATTGGCATTGTCCGGCAGACCCGCCGCCGCTTTTTCCAGTTTCCGGGCGGCTTCTCCGTAATCTCCTCTGGCCAGAAGTGCCTCGCCTTCCGATAAAAGGTCCTGTGGCGAGGGATTGCACCCGGTGAGCCCCAGCACCAGAAGCATCGTCACCATGGTCACCATGCCGGAAAAAAGCGTGTTCCACACCAGTTGCTTAGATTTATGGATGAAATTCTTGCTTCCCCGCATAAGTTACTCCATGAGATTCTATAACCCGTCAAATCTTGAAAACGAGCTAAAAAGATGAATTTCAGGGGCCTTTTCCGAATGATGACGACTGTGCTACTCCTTGGTGGAGTGGGAGTTGGCCATGCGGAGGAGGGTGTGGACCGGACCGGTTCGATCGGTTATTCCTCCGTCACATCCCCCGACTCAGAAACCGGGCTGATTGTGCCCGGACCGCCGCCACAGGCAGAAAGAGGCCGGATAATCCGGGTTCAGGACACCCGTTCCGTCGTGGAGTTCCGGGGCCAGGAATACCGGATCCGGCAAATGGTGGATTCCGGTGTGCAGAGTTTGACCCGATCCGGCACCTCTATTGAAGCATGGAACAAAGTGGCCCTTCCGTCCGATCACGTGGGGATCATGATTGCTCCCCAGGGATGGAATGATGTAACCACCCTCGTCCCCATTCTCAGGGAAGTTGTCGACGGACTTCGGTCCATCGGCATCCCACAGCACCGGATTACCATATGGTCCCGTCAGATCGAGGATGTGGAATTCCTTCAGATGCTCCCCATCCCGATTCTGCCTGAAAGCCAGTTTGCCGGTGCTGCTACCTCCGGCTACGACCCCGAAGTCTCCTACGAATCGCCTGTTCAGGGAACTCTGATCTGGAGCGATCTCGATTTTGGCAGCGAGGAACCCGATGCAGGCCGCAGATCGTATGCAACAAGGCTTCTGACCAGTCGATTCGATCGTGTCATCCTCATCAACTCTCTTGCCAGCGATGCCTCGGCCGGTGTCCGTGGGCTGGTTTACTCCATGAGCTATGCCGGTGTCGACAATTTCAACCGGTTCCTCAATCCCCCCCAGATCCTCGCTGAATCCGTTCCCGAGATTTTTGCGATGGATGCTCTCGCCGACAAGGTGGCCTTCTGTATTACCGACGCCCTCATCGGATCTGTTGCCGGCCATCGACCCGGGAAATTCCACCTTCATCCGCCGGTCGGGGAACTGTGGTTCAGCCGCGATCCCGTCGCCCTCGATTCATACTCCCTCCAGCGGGCCAATCACCTCCGCGAACAGATTGGCTTCAAGCCCCTGCCGGCCAGCTCCGGCCAGCTCCTCTTCAACTGCCAGCTCATGGAACTCGGCTCCGCCGATTCCAACTCCTTCAACATCATCTCAATCCTCCGCTAACCATCAGGATGCCAGGCACATTTATCAGGGTGCCAGGCACATTTTTCTGAATTTTTAACTTTCTATCTATGGCCATATCCTGTAAGGGAGTTTCAGCCATGAGAGTACCTAGAAGTGAGTTACTGCTGGGTAACCGGCCCCAGCATTTTCATGTGATCAGCCGGATTGTAGGACGTGAACTGATCCTCGGTGAGGAGGAGAAGAGTTTCTTTCACGACAACCTCCGCAACTTTGAATCGTTCAGCGGAGTGGTCGTCCTGAGTTATTGCCTGATGGACAACCATTTTCACCTTTTGATCCACATTCCGGCCAAACCACCGGAAATCTCTGAAGAGGAGGTGTTCAGGCGCATGCGTTTCATCTATTCCGATGAAAAAATCGCCGAATTTCAACAGAGGATTGAGGAAGAGGAGGCAAATGGTAATTCCGGCTACAGGGAGCGCTTCCTTCAGGGTCAGCGGCGTCGGATGTACAACCTTTCCGAGTTTGTGAAAGAGATCAAGCAGCGGTTCTCCCGATGGTACAACAAGAACCATGACAGAAAGGGGACGCTATGGGAGGACCGTTTCAAGAGTGTGGTGGTGGAGGGCAATGAGAATGCCCTGCTCAGGGTGGCGGCCTACATTGAGCTGAATCCAGTCCGGGCGGGCCTTGTGCAGCATCCCCGGAATTATCGCTGGACCTCCTATGCCGAAGCACTCAAGGGGTCGGAAATTGCAAGACTGGGAATTCAGAGGTTGATATCCGGTCGGGGCAGCCTTCTCGAGTGGAAAGAAGCGGAAGCGGCTTATCGGGGCTATTTCGAACACCGCAGTCTGCAGCAGGCGCATCGTCGACAGGCTGTTACCAATGATGGATCACCGGTCGCTGAGCGGTCTCCAACAACCGGGGCCGGGAAACCGGATAACCTGCTGGAAAGAATTCGATACTTCACGGAAGGACTGATTCTGGGTAGCCGGGAATACGTCGAGGACTTTTTCACTGAGGTTTCCGGGAGGCGTCGAAAACGGCACCTGCGTGCCCATCAGTTTCTTCAGGACCAGGCAGGAGAGCTGTATTCCTACCGACGCTTCAGGTCGTAGGCATGCATTCTGATTATACAACGCCACAGCAGACGGATAGATCACCCCATATCAATTGAGTTCATAAGTCAGTCCAGCGGCCTTCCAACCTGCCCGGTGGACTAAACTTTCCTTTCTCTCAAATTCCCCATTACGCGGTCCTGAATGTCCGCAAGGCAACCCAATCCTGCGCCCCTCAAAAATGTGCCTGGCACCCGAACACCGAACATGGAACATGGAGCCTGGCACCACAGCAAAGTGCCTGGCACTTAGTCGTTCAGGTCCAGGCAGAGCAGGGTGTCCTCGTCTCTGAGGTAGAGGAGGCCTTTGGAGAGCACCGGGGCTGTCCAGGCAGGCATATTTATGTCGGGGACCTTGAAGCGGCTGATTTCATTGAGTTTTTCCGGATTCGCTTCGACCAGAGCCAGGACGCCTGTCTCACCGAGGGCGATCAGTTTTCCGTCAGCGAGAATGGCTGAGCCGCGTCCGAGCCGGGATGAATCACCGCGGAAGGAACGGAAGGATTCATCCCGTTCCCATTGGACATCACCGGTTTCCCATTCGACGCATCTGAAGCTGGCGTCGGGCGGGTTACGGCCCGAGAAGGCATAGATGTGACCTTGATGCAGCACAGGCGTTGTGAAATGGATTTCGAGGGACAGCCCTCGCCAGACTTCGCGTTCAACCTCCAGATCGGGATTGATTTCAAGCAGGACGGATCCCTGGCGGTAGTAGCTGGAGGAAATCAGAATACGGTTTTCATGGACGACTGGATTGATGGCATTGACTGACTCCTGGACTCGGGCGCGGAACCAGTAGGAGAAGTGTATTTTTCCGGAAGCCGGGTCGATGCCGACGATCCCCTGGCGCATGAGTGCGATGAGGACCTCCTGGCCGTGTATTTCAGCGAGCACCGGGCTGGAGTAGCTGGCGATTTTCTCATAACCCTTCCATTCGTATGACCGGTTTCCGGGCCAGCCGATCATGGGCTGGCCTTCCCAGTTGTCCCTGCCGACACTTTCCCAGAGTATGGATCCCGTTCCTGCGTCGAAAGCCACCATGCCGGAATTCGGCTGGCCTCCCACCATGACAAAGAGCCTGTCACCATGGAGGAGCGGGGTGCTTCCGACGCCGAAGAAGGCCGATGGGACATTCCATTTTTCCTGGGTTTTCACTTCCCAGATTTTTGAGCCGTCGGTGATGTCGAGGCACAGCAGAACTCCCTCTGCTCCGAAGGTGTAGCAATACTTTTCTGTGAGGATTGGGGAACATCTCGGGCCATTGTTGTAGCCATAGGGGTCGACGAAGCTGGATGGATAGCCGGTTTCCCAGATTTTTGACCCATCGATCGGGTTGAGGCATGTGACGAGCTCGCGGTCGTCCACCC
>JAUIAG010000115.1 GCA_030425355.1 Verrucomicrobiia bacterium | reverse complement strand
GGTGCTGCGCCAGTCACGAAGGAAAAACAGCAGCACAAGGATCGAGAGAACGCCGCCATACAGCACTGACTGCGCCACGTTGGCAATCGACCTTTCGATGAAGTTCCCCGAATTGGAAACAGGAACGATGTTGACCTGGGGGTAGTCGACCTTGAGTTCCCCGATTTTCTCGAGAATCGCCTGCGAAACCTCGACGGTGTTGGCGTTGGCCTGCTTGCGGATGGCCACGCGGAGTCCCAACTCGCCATTGACCCGGTCAATTTCGGTCAGTTCCTCGTAGGTGTCTCGAACCTCGGCGATCTGACCCAGAGAAATGACATTGCCGTCCCGGCTGGCAATGACGGTGTCCTCAATCTGCTGGACACTTTCAAACTGGGCGGGCGCCCGCAGAGTCACCTCGTATCTCCCCTCCTCGATGCGGCCGGATGGACGGTCGAGGTTCGCGTCGCGCAGCGCCTGCAGCACCTGGTTCAGAGGCAGACCGAGCGCTTCGAGCCGCGCGCGGTCCAGCTCCACCCTTATTTCCCGGTTGAAGCCGCCCCACGGATCGACCTGCGCCACGCCCGGAATCCGGGCAAATCGATAGCGGATCTGGTTGTTGATCAGCTCGGTGAGCTGAACCGGATCCATGCTGCTCGACACCCCGAGGATGACCACAGGGAAACTTTCGATGTCGAACTTACCGATCCACGGTCGGATGATCTCCTCGGGCAATTCGTTGATTTCGTCCTCGAGTTTGGCCTGAACTTCCAGCGCGGCGGTGTCGACGTTGATACCCCATGCAAAGCGGACCCTCAGACGGCAGCCGCCCTCGTAGGAATCCGAGGTTATTTCCTCCACACCCGGAACGGTGGCGACGATTTCCTCGACAATCTGGGTGACCTGGGCTTCGACAACTTCGGGGCTGGCCCCCTCGTAGACCACCCGGACACTGACCGTCGGCAGTTCGATGCTGGGGAAGAGGTCCACTTTCAGCCGCGTCAATGCCGCCGTTCCAAGCACGACGACAATCAGCATCACCATGGTGGTGAAAACCGGCCGGTTGACACTGAAGCGCGGCAGATTCATGGCGTCATCTCCAGTTCGGCCACTTCGGTGATCCGAATTCGGGAACCGTCGTCAATCAGATGCTGGCCGAGAGTGACAACCCGACCGGTCAGTGTGGAATTCAGCACCTCCACCCATCCGCTGTCCCGGATCCCGGGTTCAATAGTAACCCAGTCCACTTTGCTGCCGTCCTCGCTGACCAGAAAAACTCCGTCCTGATCATCGCGGCGGGTTATGGCGGACTCAGGAACCGCGACGGCATCGTCCACCTGATCCAGCGTGATCGACGCACGAATGAACATCCCCGGTTTGAGCCGTCCGTCCGGATTGGGGAGACTCAACTCAACCCGTGCCTGACGGCTCTCCTGCCGGAACACCGGGGCAATACGCTCAATGCGGCCCTTAAAAATTTCCCCCGGGAAGGCATCGGTGCGGAACTGCGCCGTCTGCCCGGCATGCAGCCGCCCATAATCCCGCTCGGTCACCGAAATCACCGCCACAATCGGATCCGGTCGCACGATCAATAGCAGCGGTTCATTGGCGGCCACCGTTTCACCCTCATCAAGGTAGCGCTCGGCGACGATGCGGGTGGCATCACCTTCAGGCCAGTCCGCCGTCACACGGGTATATCCAAAGCGGATCCGTGCCGACTCAAGGGCCGCCGTGGACTGGCTGACCTGGGCCTCGGCAACTTTCACCCGCGCCTCCTTCTCCAGAAGGTCGGCCAGTGCCAGGTCAAATTCTGAATCAGATGAGATCCCCGTCTCGCGCAGCTCGACCACACGCTGGTTTTCACGGCGGCTGATTTCCAGTGCGCTCTCGGCCTGCGCCAGGGTGGCATTGGCAACCGCCAGCTGGGCTTCGGCCTGAATCACTGCCTGCGCAAATTCAGCATCATCGAGGTAGGCCACCACCTGACCACGGTCGACCCGATCGGCCAGATCAACCTCCATGCGCTCGATGCGGCCTCCGACCTTGGGGGCAACCACCATCCTGGATTCCGCCTCCAGCGCTCCACTGAAGGTCCGCTGCAGCTTGAGCGATCGCCGCTCCACAGCATCCACCTCGACCGCCGCAACCCGCTCTCCCCTGTCTCCCCTCCCCGGACCATCACCCCTCCCGAAGAGCAGATAGCCGACAACAACCAGAATTACTGGAACGAGGAAGATAAAAACGCGTTTTTTGGAAGGGGCAGGCATTCAGGAATATCTTGAACTGGACCGGGCTGCGGTGAAACGAAACTGAAAACAACGACCCGAATGATTCCGGATCAACCGACAAACGCACCGCCAGGGGAAAGCATCCAACCAAATCCACAATGTGCCAGTGCGCTTCATAATAATCCAATTAGCATGCACAGAATTAAATGCCCCACAAGCAAAACGGGGTGAACAACTCTCCAACATCACGGACCAGGATTGATTCGTTCCAATCAAGCCCGGATTCTCCCACTAATTGCCCCGAATGGTGGTGGAACCCCTTTTGGACGACCATCAGCCAGCCAGGACAGGGTGGCTGAGATATGACAGCCATCGCAATGCCGAAGGGATTCTGTTCACAGGAAAGGTAGGTCATCACCTTCCCTCAATGTGATTGGCGCAATGGCTGGAGCAGGTTAGAATATACCAGTGATCCATGGCTTATGCATTAAATGCAACGGCAACGGACCACCGAAGAGATTTCCCTCCCCGGGATTTCTGGATTTACCCAAAGCCATGACCAAGGATCACAGCACGAGTTTTGCCCAGAGGTACCAGTCAGCTCTGCAACAGCGCATGACAGGACAGACATCCGTTCAGTCGTCCACCCTGACCGCCGGTCTGCTGGGCAGGGAAGCCGCAGAATCAGGGATGGGTGCCCTGGATCTGGTTCGAACACACAAGCAGGCACTTCTGGACCTGGCCTCCTCGACACAGAATCCGGACGGCTCTCAAAGCGGCTTCGGCCAGCTCACGCCTGAAGACAGTTTTCTGTATGAGTCGCTGGGCACATTGGGAGAAAGAAATGCTGAGAATTCAAGGAATGCACTGTCGGCGCTGCGGGAGAATGAAGCGCGGCTCGGGGATGAGGTGGCGCGCTATAACAGGCTGCTGGTCGATTCCAGGCGCCTGGAGGAACAGGCCCGTCATCTCTCGCATCAGCTACTCATGGCACAGGAGGAGGAACGCAGGGAATTGAGTCGGGAATTGCATGACGAAGTTGCTCAAATTCTGGCTGGAATCAATGTCAGGCTTGCGGCGCTCCGTGAAGGAGGAGTCATCAACTTCCAAAGCTTCGAATCGAGTATCAGGCAGACACAGAAAATGATAGAGGATTCGGTGAATATCGTGCATCGTTATGCGAGAAAGCTCCGCCCGTCGACGCTTGATGACCTTGGGTTAATCCCGGCTCTGCGTTCCATGATCAAAGATCTCCCGCGACCATCCGGTCTTGAAATAAAGCTGGAATTCGTTCCTGAGGCCGAGGCTCTTGACATAACACGGAGTACGGTGGTTTACCGCGTGATTCAGGAGGCGCTATTGAATGTGATTCGGCATGCAGAAGCGCAACTTGTCACAGTGCGGCTTCAGTCATTCCCGGAAGGCATCCGTCTTGAAGTTCAGGATGACGGAAAGTCATTTTCTGTGGATGAGGTTATGGCTTCAAGGACCAGTAACCGGCTGGGTCTGATCGGCATGAAAGAACGCGTGGAGATGGTCGGTGGTCGGTTTGCCATTGAATCCGGAAAGGGCATCGGAACCACGGTCAGTGCCGCGATACCCCGATCTGTCGATAAAGGCGAGGTTTCAAAATGAAAAAGTCCCCCATTACTGTCGTGCTGGCCGAAGATCATCTGATCGTTCGCGAGGGTTTACGGATGCTGCTCGAGCTAAGCGGTGAATTCGAGATTGCAGGCGAAGCCGGCAATGGTCAGGAAGCGGTTGAACTGGTGCGGGACCTGAAGCCTGATGTCATTGTGCTTGATGTTGCGATGCCGATCCTCAACGGCATCGAAGCCACCCGACAGATAAAACTCCTTGCACCCGATTGCAAGGTGCTGGTTCTTTCCGCCCACAGCGACGACGAATATGTGGAAAGACTACTGTCGCTGGGTGCCTCCGGTTACCTTGTAAAACAAAATTCAGGGCAGGTCCTCGTTCATGCGATCAGGGAAATTGTCAGTGGCCGGCCTTATTTCAGCAAATCCATTGCCGATCGCCTGCGCCACCAGAACCAACGGGCCCGAATCCGTGGAGAGAAGGGAAGCACCCGGCCATTACTGACTTCACGAGAAACCGAGGTTCTGCAGATGGTCGCGGAAGGATTCGCCAATAAGGAAATTGCCGCACAACTCGGCATCAGCATCAAGACTGTGGAAAAACACCGGCAACAATTGATGGATAAACTCAATATTCACCAAACAGCCGGGCTGACACGCTATGCCATCGACAGTGGCGTCATTGAAAGCGCCATACAGGACACAAACAGCCCGGATTACCTCTGATTACTGAAGCTATTCTCATCAACCTTCCCTTCCCCACTCCTCTCCGCCGCCGGGAAATCATTATTCATCCGCGACTGGACTGAAAAACGCATCAATTACCGAATCAGGACCACATTGGCCCTTCCAACAGTCGGGGATGGAACCATGACCGGAACCGTGCAATGCATCAAGAGTCGCCTCGTTTCAATATATGCGAGGAAAGGATAAAAATCGGGAACAGACCAGGAGCCGGAGGATTCCCGGCTTCCCGACGGGATCTTCGCTGTTACTTTACTCCGTGTCATGGATGTATTCAACCATGACGAAGTGCTCCTGACAGTCATTGTGGAGTGGGACAGTATTGTCGGGCATGCGCATCCCATCGAGAGTCAGCAGCGGCATTGATCCCGGCTGTCGGGACGTAACTGCCGTGAAGGTAATATGGTAGACTGTGGCATGGTAGCGGTAGTGAATCCTGAAACCATTCCAGTCCCGGGGCGGACAGGGAGTCAGTCGGAGACGGTCCCCTTCGCGGTGGACCCCAAGGAGGGTTTCAGTGAGCAGGCGGTACAGCCATGCAGCCGACCCCGTGTACCACGACCATCCGCCGCGTCCGGTGTGCGGGGCGACGCCGTAAACGTCCGCTGCGACAACATAAGGCTCGACCTTGTAGGTTTCGATTCCCCCGGGTGTGCCACCATGGTGTATGGGATTGAGAAGAGCAAAAAGCTCCCATGCGCGTTCATGCTGGCCCATCTGTGCCATGGCCATGGCCACCCAGATCGCTCCGTGGGTGTATTGTCCGCCATTCTCGCGCACCCCCGGACTATACCCCCGGATATACCCCGGATTCAGGTCCGACTTATCGAAAGGCGGATCGAAAAGTTTGACAATCCGGTCCTCGCGAAAAACGAGCCGGCGAACGACCGAATCCATGGCCTTTCTGGCCCTTTGGGCATTCCCGGCTCCGCTGAGCACCGCCCAGCTTTGTGGAAGCGAGTCGATCTGACATTCCGGATTTGTGTGAGAGCCCAGCGGTGTGCCGTCATCGAAGTAGGCCCGCAGGTACCATTGGCCATCCCAGGCGTGAGCCTCGAGATTTTTCTCCAGTTCGGCCGCCGCCGTGCGACACCTCTCTGCGAAATGTGGATCGTCGTTCGCCTCAGCGAGTCGTGCGAAACGGTGCAGGACTGTGAAGAGGAAGAATCCCAGCCAGACACTTTCACCACGGCCTTCATTCCCGATACGGTTCATGCCGTCATTCCAGTCACCACATCCAATCAGCGGAAGACCATGCTCCCCGAAGCGGAGTGCATGCTCAATTGCCCGGACACAATGGTCATACAGGCTGGCTGACTCCGCGGAGACATTCGGAAGTTCATATAATGACTCTTCCTCCGCTTGCAGTAACCTCGATTCAAGGAACGGGATGTCCTCCTCAAGCACGCCCGTGTCTCCGACAGACGTCACATAATGACAGACCACATACGGCAGCCATAAAAAGTCATCGGAAAATTGTGTGCGCACGCCGCGTCCCGTCGGAGGGTGCCACCAGTGCTGAACATCGCCTTCGCGAAACTGGCGTGCGGCGGCACGCAGGAGATGCTCCCTGACCATGGAGGGTTCGGAATGGACGAGTGCCATCGAGTCCTGCAACTGATCACGGAACCCGTAGGCACCACCGGATTGATAAAATCCGGTGCGTCCCCACATCCGGCAGCTCAGTGTCTGGTAAAGCAGCCAGCCATTGCCCATGATATTCACAGAAGAATCGGGGGTATCGAGACTGATCGCGCCCAGAGTGCGGTTCCAGTATTCCCAGACCGCCTCCAATGCCCTGCGGGCCGATCCGGTTTCGCGGGAACGCCGGATCAGTCCCTGAACCTCCTGGCGGTTTTTCCCGGCACCCAGCCGGAAACGCGTTTCTCTTTCCGCTCCGGATGCCAGATCAAAGGCAACCTGCACGGCACCACAGGGATCAAGCCCCGCACCAACTCTGCCCGACAAACGCGCGCGCTCAAGCACGGATGGACGGGCCATGCTCCCATGGCGTCCGATAAACTCTGTCCGATGGCCGGTCAGCGTCCGTGACATGTCATGCACATCAAGAAACGCAAAGCGTTCACCAAACTCTGTATTATAGGGATTGCGCGCCAGCAGTGCGCCGGTTTCAGGATCCACTTCCGTTCGGACATGCAGCAGACTGTTTCGTCGAAAGTCTCCCAATACCCATTCGCAATAACTGGTGACTGACAATCTGCGTGGACGGCCCGAAACATTTCGGCATTTCAGGACGCTGTATTTGAGCGGGGCATTGATCGCCACATAGACCCATAGCTCCGAAGCTATGCCGTTTTCAGTATGCTCAAAGACGGTGTAACCGAATCCATGGCGAATCACATAAGGGTTTGAGCCACGGGCAGGGTATGGAGTCGGCGACCAGTACGTCCCGGATTCCTCATCACGGATATAGATCGCTTCACCGGGAGGGTCTTCGATCGGATCATTGTTCCATGGAGTCAGTCGGAACTCGCGGGCGTTCTCCATCCATGTATAGGCGGCTCCGCTTTCAGAAACCATTGTGCCGAAATACGGGTTGGCCATGACATTGACCCACGGCATGGGAGTGGACATGCCCTCACGCAGCGTAATGACATATTCGTGACCATCGCGTGTGAAGCCCCCGATTCCATTGTCGTAAATGAGATCACGTGACGGAGGATTACTGGACGAGGATTCAGGAAAGCCCCTGGTCCTGGCCTTGCCTGCCGGACTGCGGGGTGATATGCCGAAAAGTGATTCGGATCTCCCGCTGCGGGATGTCTTCAACGGCGGAACGTAACTCTCAATCAGCCATCGTGACACCAGCTGATCGAAGAGTTTGCCTTTCCTGTCATCAAGCACAATGCGGGCCGCAGCCTGCATCAGGGCCTGGTCCTCGCTCGGAATATGTTCGAGCCGACGGACAAATATCCCTCCAGGGCGGTCCATCAGCTGCGCTTCCTTGCCCGAAGCGATGAGGTCAATAATCCGCTCATGGAGTGCTTCGTGGTAGACCGATGTGTTCTCATTCACCAGAACAAGATCCACCGCAAGGCCTCTCAACCTCCAATAGGCATGTGCCCTGACCAGTTGCCCCACCAACTCAATGCCGGCCATTCCGCTGACACGAACAAGAACCAGAGGAGCGTCACCGGAGATCCCGTAGCCCCACAGTCCACTTTGGCCCCGCTTATTATTGGCAAGCACTGCCGGGTTGGCCCGAAGTCCAGGATTGGCATACACCAGCGCACCAGCCATTCGGGAGTAAAGCTGAACATCCGCTTCGCTGGCGTCAAGTTGATGCAGAAGCACCTGACTGTGGACCCACGCGAGATCAAACGCACGCTCGGCCATACGCACACCCTGGTACTTCTGTACTATGGCAAGAGCTTCATCCCGCGTTTCAGTCGCGCCCAAGACCAGATGGATGATGACCTTCCCCTGAGCCGGCAGAACCACCCGGCGCCTCAGTGCCGCCACCGGGTCCAGCACGGATCCAACGGTATTGGATAACGGCGAGGTCATGCCCATCGCAGCGGGAGAAGCAGGACTCCCGCCACGGCCAATAAAGCGGCTGCGGTCTGTCTCGCAGGAGATTTCTCCCGGGTTCACTCCGGTGTCCAGAATCATGTGAAGCAGCCATGGAGGTTTCTCCTCGATTGATCGGGATCTGCGTGTTGCGAGAATGGCCGAGGACCGGGGGTGGAACTCGGTTTGGACAAAGAGATTGCTGAAGGCAGGGTGCGCCTCATCCTGCATCTGTGGAGCCAGCACGACCTCCGCGTAACTCGTCAGCACGATCACCCGTTCACAGGTCGAATGGTTGGTCAGGCAGATTCGTCTCAACTCGACATCATCCTCGGGAGACACGCTGATCCGCGTATGCGCCTCGATATGGCCCCTGTGCACCTGAAATTCCGCACGCGCCTGACTGAAGGAAGCCTCATAACGGTCGACAGGAAGCTCGGCGGGCTGGTAGGCAGTCGACCAGAAATCCCCATTTTCCTCATCCTGGAGATAAATGAACAGTCCACGGCAGTCGCGGGTGGCATCCTCGCGCCAGCGGGTCAGCGCAATATCGCGCCACCGGCTGTACCCGGCACCAGCGCTGCTGATCGCAACATGATAGTTGCCATTGGATAAAAGATGAATCTCCGGCACCGGCGGATTCGGATCGGTAAAGACCCTGACCGTGCCATCCTCCGACTCCGGTTGCGCCCCTGATGGGTCACGGCTCCGGTCCCCGGACAGAATCCCAACCGCGATTCCCGGAACACGTTCCTGCAGCACCAGTTCCGTGGCTTTCACCCGGGCAGAGTCCATGAAGCGCCGCTGCATGGGCGACGAGTGGAGGACGTTGTCCAGCGCCAGCAGGCTCATCCCCTGGTGATGAACCATGAAGGAACGGATTGTCACGCTGGTCTCATCTGGTGGAATTCGCGAAGGAGTGTAATCGACAGCCTCGTAGAACCCAAAGCTTCCCTCAAGTCCTTCCCTTGCAAGCCTCTGCAGATTTGAGCAGGCTTCCGCAGGATCGACCATCAACGCAAGAACCGACGCGTAGGGCGCAATGACTAGGTCTTCAGCCAACCCTCGCTTCAATCCCAGCCCAGGCACACCGAAAGCCCTGTATTGGTAATTCAGTTCGGGATCCGTGCGGTTGCAGGCTGATTCGGAAATACCCCACGGCACGCCGCGCTGGCGACCGTAGGCAATCTGCTCGCGAACGGCCGACTTACAGGTCTGATCAAGCAGGGTCCTCTCGAAATTGGGCATGACCAGAAGCGGCATCAGGTACTCGAACATGGACCCGGTCCATGAGGCAAGAGCCGGTTTCCCCCTGGATGCCACCATCAGACGTCCCAAAGCAAACCAGTGGTCCTGAGGAACCTGACCGAGGGCTATGGCCACAAAGCTGCACTGGCGCGCTTCCGAAGCGAGAAGATCATACCGGCTGTCATCACTTCGCAGCTCGCCAACATTGAACCCCGTGACAAAAAGCTTTCTTGAGGCATCGAAGAGAAACGTGAAATCCATAGCCGCAAGTTCCTCACACTGACAAGCCAGTGATTCCAGTTCGGATATCCGTGAGGCGGCTCGGCCAGCAGCCAGGCGTATGGCATCGTTCATGTTCTCAGACCCTTCAGTCGATGCCATGAATGCCTGTATGGCACCGGTCTGTGTGAAGTCTGCCACTTCCCCGAGATTCGGAGGCCCGTCCGGGAATACCCCCTGCCCGACTCCGGATAGCGGAACTTCCACCCATGGCGCGACATAACGCAAATCAGCCAGCTGTTCCTCGCAGTTCTTCCTGAGCGTCCGGGCCCAGTCAGTGACTTGCTCCTCCCGACCGATTACCGACGACTCGATGCGGCCGGTTTCGATGACAGCCCATTCCAGAAAGCTGACCGCCGAATGTAATCCTTTTGGAGGGGTATCAAGTTTCCCGATCAATCCCACTAAAGCCGCATTTTCCGGAATCATGGCCACCAGAACATCCGCTGTGTCCTGAAGGGCAGTGAAAATCTTACGGCTCATGATTTTTTCATCGGCCTGTTCCCGCAGCCCGTTACTGAGGGCCATGAGATGGCCGGCCAGATTGCCACTGTCCACACTGGATACGTAATGCGGTGGCATGGGTTTCAATGACCGGGTTTCGTACCAGTTATAGAAATGCCGTCGGTATCGATCCAGACGATGCATGGTATGAAGTGTGTCACGGGTGCGCTGAATCAGTCCTCCAACCGAAAGGTATCCGAAGTCACACGCTGCCATGTTGGCGAGCAGGGCAAGCCCCATGTTCGTTGGTGAAGTCCGTGAGGCAACTCTCGGGGTGGGATGCTCCTGCATGTTGTCAGGCGGCAGCCAGTTTTCCTCTGCGGTGACGAAGGTCTCGAAATAATGCCAGTGGCGACGCGCGGAACGCCGGAGAAAAGCCATCTGATCGGGGGTGAACCCGGGAGATTTCGAACCCGTAAACCGGCTGACCCACCAGCCGACTGCCGGAGCCACAGCCCACAGGACAAGGACGGGGCTGGCCCAGACGAGCGGGCCGGCAGCCTCGCCGATGAGCAAACCCGCGGTCAAAATCGAAATGGCCGGAGAAATCCACATTACCCGGTGGAAGCCGGCCAAGCCGGCACGCATCATTGCATCCGCATCGCTGGAGGTCTGCCATTCCAGGCATCGCTTGTGTGTCACCGCGATTCGAAGCAGTGTGTGGGCAATGGCTTTGAGACTGGAAAAAGCTTCGTAAGGGAGAAATGTCAGCGAAAGTAGAAACTGAGCCATCAGACGTCCGCTGGTTCCGATCGCAGTGCGAAGATGGATCACCCATGGCAAGTCGACCGGCTTGAACAGGACTCCGGCAAGCAGACTTAAAAAAGTGGGAAAAGCCAGTATCGTCAATACAACAATTGTTGACACCCCGGCCGCTTCCGGCAAAAGGAGCCAGCCGCCCAAAAACAGAAGGACTTGTGAGATTGGCGCAAGGCTCCGCCTGAGGTTGTCGAATATCTTCCATCGGGATAAGGCCGAAAGCGGGTTGGGTGTTCGACGACCGCCAAACTCCCGCACATGAGGCATGACCCACTGGATGTTCTGCCAGTCGCCCCGAATCCACCGATGCCGCCGGCCGACATCCACGTTATAGCGGGAGGGATAGCACTCATACAGCGTGACGTCATTCAACAGACCGGATCGGACGTAACAGCCCTCAAGGAGGTCATGGCTCAGTATACTGTTTTCAGGGAAGCGGCCCTCCGTCACCTTCCGGAACGCATCAACATCGTATATCCCCTTGCCAATAAATGACCCTTCTCCAAAAAGATCCTGGTATACATCCGAAATCTGCTGAGTGTAGGGATCCACACCCACTTCCCCGGCCCCCAGCCGGACAAAGAGGGATTCCCGGGCACAGGCAGGACTTGCACCGATGCGCGGTTGAAGAATGCCGTATCCCTCGGTGACAATACCGCGGTCAGGGTCAACAACCGGCCGGTTCAATGGATGCGCCATCGCACCTGCCATCATCAGAGCGGATTCACGCGGCAGCGTCGTATCAGTGTCCAAAGTGATGACATAGCGGACAGACTGCAGAGCCGCAGGATCCCCCGCGATCATGGAATAGCATTCCTGTGAGCCGCCACGCAGAACGCTGTTGAAATCAGCCAGCTTGCCCCGCTTGCGTTCAAAACCCATCCAGACTGCCTCGCTGGAATTCCACTTTCGCGGTCTATGAAAAAGGAAAAAGCGATCCCTGCTTTCGGCGGCATACTTTGAATTCAGGAGATCAATGCCGGCGCATGCCTGTTCGAGCAGCCCTGCGTCCGACGGTAATTCCTCCTGGTGAGCATCGACGAAATCCGTCAGCAAAGCGAAATGCAGATACCGATCCTGATTCGCAAGAAAATGAACCTCCAGCATCTCAATGAGGTGCTCGATGCCCTGCTGACTTTTCAACATGGTCGGCACGGCCACCACAGTGCGACTCTCCGGTTCAAGACCGGAGGTAAAGTCCATCCGTGGCAAAGGACGTGGTTTGACCACAAGAACGGCGAGCCGGTTCATAAGCTCCACCGCCAGCTGGCTGGTGCCAATCAGCAACACTGCGGCGCATCCAGTAAGCATGAGTCCTCCAACCCCCGCTAACTGAATCAGCCACAATAACGCCGCCGTCGGAAACAATGTCATAAGGGCAATCCCGCCCATATAAAGTGCCAGAGGACAGCGGCGTATTCTCCTTTCCAGGAGCCGGGGCCACGGCCAGCGCACGCCGGCTGCCCGCTCCAACTCGTGTACCCCCTTGTCGATCAGGTAATATCCAACATGGCCGCTGCGGGCACGACACCCGCTTCCACCCGCGCCCGCCGTTGCCATATCAATGGCCATGCTTGCAACCTCAGGTTCCGGGATACCGCTGTTCCGGGCGATCTTTTCAACAACCCTCCGATAACGATCGCGGGTGGCGAAGTCCATGGAGGGATATACACCGGCTGGATCACGCTTCAGGAACATTTCGATCCGGCTTTGTTCCTCCACAAACTTTTTCCAGTCCATGGAACTGAGAAACCGAAGGCTGGTGATACTGTGACTGACTGTGACCTGGTCAGCCGCCTGGAACTGGTTCTCCTGCTGGGACAGGTGCTCAATCGACAATCCGTGTTCACCCAAATGCTGTTCAAGCCATGATCGCGCCAGATGAAGCATGGGGCTCTGACGCGAGAGGATCGTGCAGAACTCGGCCACAAATGAACTGGAGATCGGCAGACTGGACCCTGCCATCTCCGCCACAACAATCACCAGTCGCGACGGACTTTCCTCAGCGACTTCCCTTAAGCGCTCCACCCAGAATTCTGCAAGATCGGCATCCGCCCGGGCCTGGGTCAGTCGCGCGGAAATACGCTGGAGATTTTCAATCAACCCCAGCCGAAGCATGATGGGTATGGCCCACAACTCCCCTATAGTCAATGGATTCCCCGACT
The DNA here is from genome assembly GCA_030425355.1 of Verrucomicrobiia bacterium. Classification (GTDB taxonomy): domain Bacteria; phylum Verrucomicrobiota; class Verrucomicrobiia; order Limisphaerales; family JAJOIW01; genus JAJOIW01. The sequence continues at coordinate 2,539 of JAUIAG010000115.1, read as the reverse complement.
GGTAGGCCTCCACAAAGGTCTTCAGCGATGCGGAATCGATCTGGGCATCAACGTGCAGTATCAGTTCGAGAATCAATTGGTAGACTCTCGGCAGCCCGGCGAAGTCGCCGGTAGAAAGACATGGCAGACCATGAATATATCCGCGGGGCAGGTGCCTTCGGGACATCTGTATCTGATCCTCAATTAAAAAAAAGTTATCCAAAAGCCACTCGGTGGCAGGAGCTGTGCGTCCGGTCCTCGAGTCCAAATCAACCGAAATACGATTGAATGCCCTCAGGCTCTTCTCGTTTGCCTCCAGTTGATCCAGTAGCCCATAGGGCAGCGGTGAGCCGCCGATAACCTGCTGATTTGCAAGATGAAGAGCATGGGTCCTGAGCTGATCTGAATCAAATAACTCCTCGGCCAGCAATGGCGGGACAGCCTTTGGTACTCGGCTTCGCCTCCCTGCCCCCCCTCGACGCCATGAAAACAGCCGACGGGACCAATCCCGTTTGCCCGGCAGTTTAATAATTCCATCCTTTGCAGCCGGTCCAGGCCATAATATCAAATGAACGGCCTGGTCCAATGGCATGTGAATTTTGGCTGAAGCTCATATTTTTAACCATTCTGTGCTTTATAATTGCAGGTATATTGAAGACAGCTCTGTGTATACAGACCCTCACCATCCACGATCGACCCGCCATGTTGATCTTGAAACTCAATACGGAATCGACACAACAGAATCATGAGGATATATTTGAGAGTCTACCCAATGACAACCATCTCCGACATGGGGTGAAAACCCCACCCACATGAATGGAATGCACAAGTCAGAAACCCGGGGACCGTGGTCCCGAAGGACACGGATACACCAGTTGCCGCCTCGTGACACCACGATCACAACTCAGGGTAAAACACGAACCGCGAACTGCCACGGGACGGGAGATTAGTTCCTGAAAAAGCCCGGAGCAGGCTTGATGAAATATTTCCAGTCTGTTTTCCCTCAGATCATCAGATGTCAGCATAAAGAAATGCATTCTGTAGATCCGGATTGCTCTCTCCAGTCACCTCGCGTTTAGCCTGCTCGTAGTCGGCCCGTGTAATCTCGTGAGGGAGACGCCCGGCAAGTGCCGCCAGCTCACGGGTGCGCATTTGAAGCTGATCCCGTGGAGATCCGCCAATGGGCGGGTCTGCGGCCAGGGTATTGCCCGGCATGATGTTGCCGGTCGATGGATCCGATTTATTCATGTCGGTTCATTTTTATGGTGTCTCCTGCCCCCGAAAAATCGTGCCACGCGATCCATCGTATCGGGCGCCTCTGGCGGCGACGAATACCCTCCCGTATTTCAAGGCCATGGCGTATCGCCAGAACTTTTCATTGGGCATACCCAGACTGGTGAGCACGCCAAATAACATATAAATGCCACCCATCATAAGGAATTCCCCGAACCCACCAGTTATGGTGGCAATGAATGGCCCAGTCACAATAGTCGGACCAATCGGCGGCATCGAGAACAAAGCCAACCCGGACAGCAGGCCCCACAAAGCTCCAGTTCCCCATGCCTTGACCCGGTCCTTCATACCAAACGGACCATCGTGGATTTTGTCCGCTTTGTGATTCGGTCCAGAGTTGGAAAGCTGTTTCGTATTGTAACCGGATTTCTCCAGTTTCTTGACCGCATCCAGAAGACTGCGGGGCGCCTGAGTAATTTGGAGGACTTTGTTCTTATTCATAATATAATGGAAGTGGTTTTATTTTTAGGAGGAATACCGGAAGCACTGCGAATATGCTATGGGTTAAAACCCTGCTTTGCGATCCAGGGTGCACACACACCCTTCCGCGTGTATGAAAATTGGCGAATCCACGCCTGATGCCCATGGTTGTGTCTATTCGGATGGATGAAGCATCCGTAAAATTAAATATCATGCTCGTGCCACCGAAAGGGTAAAAACTGTTTGCATAAGAAACATCAGAAACATCAGAATTCTAATCCGGCTGCGGGAGGAAACCCCTTGGAGCAAAAACTCCGGAGAACCTCCCGTGTGAGGATCAAAGACGCCTCTTTTTCGCCATATGGAAGCCAGTAAAGATAGCACATGGGCACAAAGGATCTTTGATAATGACTGATCAAAACAGCAGGGCTTGCCGGATTTAAATCCAAATCCGGCAGCTCCGCACGAGGGTTAGATTTTACCTAGAAATACCAGTATGACCAGTATCACGAGAACCAGGCTAAGGCCACCGGATGGGGCATATCCCCAACTCGTGCTGTGTGACCACCTGGGCAGGGCACCAAGCACCATGATTGCGAGTAAAACGATTAAAATAGTTCCTGACATGATTTTTTCCTTCCAATGTCCTGATGGCTGCTTCCGAATTGCCGGGAAAAGCAGTATGCCGGCCCGGCTTTCCAACTTGAATCAGCTGACTGCCATTCATGACACTGATCTGCAGCATCTGCTAAAATCAGTCCCGGCAGTATGGGGTATAACCCACCTGCGGATTCGCCTGGCCCGTGCCAATGGTGTAGCCGGGATTACTAAGCGTCTACACCATTGG
>JAUIAG010000114.1 GCA_030425355.1 Verrucomicrobiia bacterium | reverse complement strand
TTTCTTCTGCAGCGGATGCAGAATCCTGGGCAGTTTGTTCCGGTCAACAGTTTCGTTCTCCATCCGTATGGCCGCTACTGCAACGCCAACAAGTTCGCCGGCGAAGTCGACCTCTTTGAGGCGCTGGACCATGCCCGGAATGATTACCCTGTCGATGACAACCGTATCCTTGTGCGGGGTTTTTCAATGGGCGGAGCAGCCTGCTGGCAGTTTGCCGCCCACTATCCGGGCATGTGGGCCGGGGCCGCCCCCGGCGCCGGCTTTGCCGAAACGTACCACTTCCTGAAGAGCTTCCAGGGCGAGGATCTGCAGCCCCTGCCCTGGGAACGCAAACTATGGCACCTGTACGACTGCACTGATTACGCCGTCAACTTCTTCAATCTCCCGGTCATCGCCTACAGTGGTGAAAACGACCGTCAGAAACAGGCGGCAGACATCATGGAAAGCGCCATGGCCCGGGAGAATATCCGACTGACACATATTATCGGACCCGGGATGGGGCATCGTTATGATGATGGATCTGCTGCCGAGATCGAAAGGCGGCTGGCTCACATTGCCCATGCTGGACGGAACCCATTTCCTCATCAGGTGAAATTCACCACATGGACTCTCCGCTACAACCGTTCACACTGGGTCCGCATTGACCGGATGATGGAACACTGGAAGGAGGCAAGAGTGCATGCAGCCTTTGCGCCACTTGCCGGAAATTTCTTTATCGAAACCGGAAATGTCTCGGCCCTGACTCTTGATGTCCCGTCTGGCTACTGGCCGGGTGATATTTCGACCCCGCCGGACATCCGGATTGACGGTCAGGTTCTCACCGGGCCGCTGCCATTCAGTGACCGGTCATGGACCGTCCGGCTCCATCGGCATCAGGGGGCATGGAGGACCGGCGATCCGGACAGTTCAGGCCTGCACAAAAAGCATGGACTGCAGGGGCCCATCGATGATGCCTTCATGGACTCATTTGTCATTGTCCGGCCTTCGGGAAGGGGATTGCATGCGTCGACCGAACAGTGGATTCAGGGTGAGCTGGGGCACGCTATGGACCACTGGAGACTCCAGTTCCGGGGAATTCCAAGGTCGGTGTGGGATATCGAAGTGACACCGGAGATGGTCGCCTCATCAAATCTCATAATTTTCGGCGACCCGTCCAGCAACACGATACTCGGGGAGATCATTGACCGGCTGCCAGTCAGCTGGGACAGCGATAAGGTCCGGTTTGGGGCACAGTCCTTCGATTCAGGTAGTCACGTTCCGGCGCTGATATACCCGAATCCGCTGAATCCGGAGAGATATGCAGTTCTCAATTCGGGCTTCACCTACAGGGAATACGACTACCTGAACAATGCCCGGCAGATTCCGAAACTACCTGACTATGCCGTTTATGATCTGGATGTCCGGGGGGACGCGCGACGGCCGGCAGGTGTGGCGGCCGCAGGGTTCTTTGATGAAAAGTGGGAGCTGCCCGGCGGAGATTGAAGTGCAATACGAAATGCCATGAGCCGTCCCGCCACCGGATCTCATCTCACCTCAGGATGACTGATGGTCGGAAATCTGGATGTATTTCCAGAGTTCCTGAAAGAGTGTCGTCATTTCTCTCTGGGCAGGCAGGGTGTAGAAAGGCAGATCCCAGACAAGGCATCCCCTGCCGGCGGCGTCCGCGTACGGGGACCGTTGCTTCAGGGACTGGTTGAACACGTTGATATCCTCGATCATCCTGAGATCCATGGCATCGAGAGAAAGCTTGTCCTTTCCGAGTTTGTTGAGGACTACGAAAGCCGCCGGTTTGTCGCTCTGGGTGACCTTGCGGATCTGCTGAACCGTCTGGCACTGCCGCGAGGTGACCTCCATGTCAAGGCGGCTCGGACTGCTCGGAATCAGCACCAGATCGGAATCGAGCAGTATGCCGCGGGCGATGCCTGCGTCCCCGGCACGGCCGTCAATGATGATGTATTCGTCCTGACGTGCCTTCATGATAATGGAAGACAGGTCGCCGCTGGTCGTCAGCTGGTGTGTTTCGAGGTCCGGAACGGCAGTTTTCATCCAGGTGGACGAGGACCGCTGCGGATCACAGTCGCAAAGCCGGACCTTCTGCATTTTATGCAGTTTCAACCAACCGGCGAGATGGACAACCAGAGTGGATTTGCCGACCCCGCCCTTCGAATTCATCACCGATATGATCACGTTCTGAAGGGAAAACCGGACCGCCTATCCGCTGGCAGTCCGCACTTGCGAAGGGAGTTTCCTACCAGATCGCCCCACCGGCTGTCGACCCTGATCTCAGTCTGCGTATCCGGGGGTATTTCACTCTGATGATATGAAGGACACCTGAACCGCCGGTCTTGAATCAATGGCCTTTCTGAGTTCCTCCTCCAGTTCAGCTGCCCTGGCGGACCATGATTCGAACGGTTCAAGGCTTCGCATTCCCGGGCGGAGGTGGCCGGTTTCCGTCAGCCACAGGTCCTTGAGGATGGCATGCTTCCGGGAAATGAGATCGAATATCCGGCGATCATGATCATTCTTGTCCGGGCTGTAGCTGACCCTGAGGTTCCCCTCTGCTCCGCGGCCCTCCACCTGCATCGCATTGAACCGGTTGTTGAAAATCATTATTTCAGCTGCCGGCATGGAAATGTCGGGCGGGAGTGGAATAGAGGTGTCGGGCAGTGAGAGTTCCCAGTCCCCCCTGATGGGAGCCTGGATGACCCGGGGGGAATCAAATCCAAGGAGGTGCGCGATACTTTCGAAGACAAGGTGATGGCCGAGGCTGTTGATGTGAACGCCATCACCGGCGAGTGTGAAATCCGGGTCGGTTATCCTCCGCTTCACCACATAGTGTGTAAGGGACTCATTGACCGGGATCACGGGGTATTCCCCCGAAAAAGTTTCATGCAGTGCAGCACTGAAGGTCTCCAGAACCCTGTCATATCCACTGAATGGCCCTCCTGCACCATCGCTTGTCACTCTTCCAATGATCGGCAGCGGATCAAATGGGGGCGGTGTGAGAATGATCATCGATGCACCTTCGCCGCGGACTGCGGTGGCCAGCTTTTCATATCCCTGCAGATATGGCTTGAGGTTGCCCGAACTCAGCGGTTTGTAAATCCCGCAGTTCATTCCGTAGCACGAGAAAATGAAATCGGCATCAATCCTCTCCAGTATCCGGCCCAGTCTTTCATGGAGATCCGGACGTGGAAAATTCCCCCCTGCGTGGCCTTCCTCAGACAGCCCGGAAATGGTCTCACTGGGAAGTCCGAGATTCAGAACTGTTGTCGCCCCGCCCGGGAAGCGGCAGCGGAAGGCCATCTCCAGCTCCACAGCGTACCGGCCGCCGTATGTGATGCTGTCACCAAGGATCAGCAGGGTCTGTCCCTGCATCGATTCCGCCGCTGCAGACGGGTTCTCATCCGCCTGCGCAGCATACGGGTTCGGGTTCAGGCTCATTACAATCAGTGCGGCCATGCAATGGACTGGTGCCAGCCAGGTTTTCCGGAGGTGAATCATGCCTGCATTCTGGCGTGCCGGGAAGGAAACCGCAAGTCACTGACTGGATGCCTGTGTGTCTTTGATTCGCCCGCTGCCATGAACCATGCTGATTGGGTTCGGATACATTTTTTTCCACCCCACATTTCCAATGTCCTGGAAAAGATGGAGAGGAGAAGCAAAATTGACCGCGTTGTCGTCCCGCATATTGTTGGCGACCAGAGAGAACACGACTCCACCGGGAAGGAGGCTCCTTATGAGAACCAATGCCAAATCAATAATACAGGAATGTTGACCGTCTGTGATTGCACTGAACTGAATGCCCTCCTCCTGGAACGAAACAACGAGAGAGGCTCTGCACTGGAATCCGGGATTTCAGCCAGGTTGTTCAAGGAATCTGATTGATACTTTCATTCGATGGTGAACAATGGAAGTCATGATCCACCGGAGACGAGACACAGGCCTTTGGCGCACATTGGTCAGAGGATTTCATGTCATTTTAATGACGGTTGGCGGATTCATAGTGGCGCAGGCCGATGATCGTCCCAACATCATCCTGATCATGGTCGATGATATGGGTTTCAGCGACCTCGGCTGCTATGGAGGAGAAATCCGGACTCCGAATCTGGATCAACTGGCTTCCGGTGGACTGCGCTTCAAGCAATTCTACAACAACGGGCGGTGTTGTCCGACCCGGGCCGCTCTGATGACGGGACTTCATCCGCATCAGGCCGGCATCGGGCACATGACCGAGACACCGGAGATTCCCAGTCCCCTCGAGGACGAACCCTATCAGGGATATCTGAATGAAAAATGCACGACAGTGGCCGAGGTTCTGCGCGGTGCCGGATACCATACGCTGATGACGGGTAAATGGCATCTCGGCTATCACCGCAGGGATACATGGCCTCTGCAGCGGGGCTTTGACCGATTTTTCGGGATCATATCGGGAGCCAGTCATTATTTCCGGCCTGAGGGACTGCGGGGGCTGACATTGATGAATCAGCCGGTGGAGCCGCCGGAAGATTTTTATGTCACCGATGCATTCACCGATTATGCCATGCAATTCATCGACGAATCGCGCGCATCGGAGGATGGCGACAAACCATTCTTTCTCTATCTGGCGTATAATGCGCCACACTGGCCACTGCAGGCAAAGGTTGCGGACCTCGCGCGCTATGAGGGAACATACCGCGTCGGCTGGGAGGAAATATCCGGTCGCCGTCTGGAGCGGATGAAGCAAATGGGCCTGGTCGATCCGTCCTGGACACCGGCACCACATGAAGGCCCCGACTGGAATTCGCTGACAGATCAGCAGAAGCACATCCTCGATCTGAGAATGGCCGCCTATGCAGCCTGCGTGGATTCAGTCGATCAGAACATTGGCCGTCTGGTCGATTACCTCAAACGCATCGATGAGTATGAGAACACAGTGATTTTCTTCCTCGATGACAACGGTGCCTGTGCCGAGGGCGGAATCCTTGGTGGGGGCGATGAACAGAGTGTGAGGGAGCCTTTAAGCGACCGGGGAACCAATGGGCCCCGTTGTGGCCGGGCATGGGCCAATGTGTCCAGCACGCCCTTCCGGCTCTACAAGCATTATGTGCACGAAGGGGGGATGGCGACTCCGATGATCGCCCACTGGCCTGCCGGTATTCCGCAGTCATCAAGGGGCACGTGGGTGGATCACTTCGGGTACCTTCCCGACTTCATGGCAACATTTATCGAACTGGCACAGACCGGGTATCCAGAAGAGAGGGATGGGGTGAGGATTCCCCGGCACGCGGGGCAGTCCATGGTGCCGCTTTTGACAGGTGGCGGCCAGCCGCTGCATACTGATCCGGTATTCTGGGAACACGAGGGCAACCGCGCCATGCGCGACGGGCCATGGAAGCTCGTCTGGGCCAATGACGGTCCCTGGGAGCTTTACAACATGGAGACTGACAGGACCGAAATGGTCGATCTGGCCGGCTCCATGCCCGGGAGGCTGGCCGAAATGCAGCGGAAGTGGGAGAACTGGGCCCGCCGCCATGGTGTTCAGTTCCAGTCGTCCTTTTCCTATTACCGGATGATCCGCCGGTATCGGGAGGTCGAGCTGGGAGAATGACGGACGGTGGGTGGGTGTATTGATGCCTGACCCGCAGCGGATGACGTGCGATATTACCCCCTTATCCGGTCGAGGCCGGTGGGTATTCCCTGCACACCGGTGTTGGCTCCTGTCATGGTGAATGGAAGAAAAATGAAGCAGATGCACGAACAACTGAAAGTCATTGCCGTTCGATTCCGGGGTGTGGTCAGGAAGGGCACTTCACGGGCTGCAGCTCTCATTTTGATGGCTTCCCTGCTGTGCCTGTCCGTCCACGGAGAAGTCCGCATCGACTTTAATTACAGCACGGTGACGGCGGCGGGATGGATTGGCTTTTCCAGCGGAGACATGGACCTCGGGACCGCATGGTCAACAATGCTTCCCGACGGGATCACCATTTCCGTGCATCCGGCCGGAGATGCGGTTTTGTCCACCCGTGACCGCCGCAACCTCAATGGCTCGGGCGACGCCGCCATGATGTGGCGGGATTTTCTTTTTGCCGAGGGCAGTGACTCTTCAGCTGATGGGATGGACATTGAGCTTTCGGGGCTGCGCCCGAGGTCGGTCTATCCGGTTCGGATCTGGGCCTATGATTCCGGAAGTATCGGACTGCGGCAGTCTTCCTGGAATGATGTGTCGTATTCATTTGATGGAGCGGCACCGGCTCCCACCGGCCTTGAGGAGAACCAGTTGCTTGTATCTGTCATTTCAGACGGGGACGGCAAAGCCACTTTGCGGGGGAGAGCTGCCGGGCAGGGCGATGAGCCACATCACGTATTTATCAACGGCATGGAAATTGGTGACCCATCGATCTCCAACACCGCCCCTGTGGACATCCATATTGCCATGGAATCGAATTATCGGAATGACCCCGCGGGGTCGCTGGTGGCCACTTTGACTGCCGTCGATCCCGAAGCCGGCGATTCATTCACATTCGCGCTGGTTGATGGTCAGGGGGACATGGACAACCACCAGTTTGCTGTTGATGGCGATCAGCTGCTTCGTGCCACGGGGATTGAACAGTTGCCATCCCGGGTGGATTTCTCCATTCGCCTGCGTGCCACGGATACGGACGGTGAGTATATTGAACAGTCATTTCTGATCAGGATTCTTCCCGAACCCGGGTCCGTTCAGCCTGTGATGATCAACGAGTTTTCGGCCACGGGCACGGATGGATATGTGGATGGCGACGGACGTGCCAATGACTGGATCGAACTTTTCAATTCAAATCCAGTCCCTGTTGATCTCGAGGGTTATTATCTGAGTGATGATCCGGGCAATCTCACCCGGTGGAGTTTTCCTCAGGTGAGCATCGCTGCCGGGGGATATCTGGTCATTTTTGCCAGTTCACCGGAATCCGATGAAGGGCCGGTCGGAGATTATGTCGACAGCGAGGGGTTTCTCCATGCGGGTTTCAGCCTTGCAGCCAGCGGCGAGTATCTGGCGCTGTCGTCTCCCGAAGGTGATACAATTCTGTCATCCCTCGATCCCCAATACCCATCCCAGGTTGAAGGCACCTCATACGGGATTGGAGAGGACGGACAGTGGCATTATTTAAGCCCTCCCACTCCCGGGCGATCCAATGAATCATCACAGGTCCCGTTCGACGGTGTGGTTGGTGACACCTCATTTTCCACCGACCGTGGATTTTACGATGATCCGATTGAAGTCGGGATTTCGACAGAAACACCGGGTGCCACTGTTTTCTACACGCTGGATGGATCCCTGCCATCGCCGGAGCATGGTGAGGTCTACCGGAGTCCTGTGCCCGTCTCCACCACGACGACACTGCGGGCCATGGCATGGAAAGAAGGCTGGCGTCCATCCAATGTCGACACTCAGACATATATATTCGTGGATGATGTGGCCACGCAGCCGGCGGATCCGCCGGGCTGGCCCGATAACTGGGGGACCAATGACGAAGTCGACCGGAATGACGGGGCAGGGGACGGAACGGTGCCTGCGGACTATGAGATGGATCCGCGCGTCGCCGCCGGTGCACTGCCGGGATACGGACTGCGTGAGGCACTCCTGGACATTCCCAGTGTTTCCATCGCCATGGACCCTGATGACTTTATCACCCCGGGACGCGGCATCTATTCCATACCTCAATCCCGAATTGAGAAATACTGTTCCATTGAATATATCCTCCCGGATGGCTCGCGGGGATTCCAGGAGGACTGCAAAATTGAGGTTCATGGCAACTCGAGCCGCCGTCCATGGCGGATGCAGAAGCATTCGATGCGGTTGACCTTCACTTCTGAAATTGGTGTCCCGCGCCTTCGCTATCCCCTGTTTCCTGAGTCACCCGTCGAGGAGTTCAACCAACTGGTGCTGCGTGCCTGCTTCACCGACAGCTGGGGACTGGTCAGCTGGGGGCCATCCCGATACCGCCCCAATGATTCCCAGTATATCCGCGATGTGTGGATGAAGGAATCGCTCCGCGACATGGGACAGCCGTCCAGCTACGGGAACTTCGTTCATCTGTATGTCAATGGACTGTATTTCGGACTCCACAATCTCACCGAGAGGCTCTCGGATGACTTTTTCGCCTCCCACCTTGGGGGCAGTGAGGAGGACTGGGAGATCAACGAGGATTTTTCATCACCGGGGCCGGTATGGAACCGGATGATGGGCGTCAATGTCACCACCGGGACCGGATACCGTGACATCCAGCAATTCATCGACCTCACAAATTTTGCCGATTATTACATTCTTCATCTCTACGCTGACTCGGAGGACTGGCCACACCACAACGGCTACGCCGCCGTCAATCCGGTTTCCGGAGATGGCCGATACCGGTTCTTTGTGTGGGATCAGGAGATCGTCCTCGACAAGTTTTCATGGAACCGCTACGACGCGGGAAATGGCGTCGGTGCCGTGTTTCAGAAGATGCGGGCCAGTGAGGAATTCCGACTCCTGTTCGCGGACCGGGTCAATTATCACTTGAACGGGAATGGCGCACTGAGTCTCCATGAGAGTCAGCGTCGCTACCGGCAGATAGCCGACAGGATCGACAGGGCTATTGTCGCTGAATCAGCGCGATGGGGCGATACCCAGTCCAGCACCCCTTACGGTAATTCAATCCAGCAACCCAGCCCGCTCACCAATGTCAATCATGATCACTATCCGCCGGCACCGAACGGACCGGATTTCTTCTTCACACGGGAAGATTCATGGCTCATGGAGCGGGACAATGTGCTCAATAATTATCTGCCGACGCTGCATGACCGTGGATCATCCAACGGGTTTATCAACGAACTGAGACGGAATGGTCTCTACCCTTCCGTGGACGCCCCCGCCTTTTCAAAAAGTCCCGGATACTATCCGGCCGGGACCGAACTCGGGATCAGTCAGGATCCGCTTTCCACAGTCTATTATACGCTGGACGGCAGCGACCCGAGACAGCTGGCGGATACCGACGACCGCTATCACATCCTCCTGCCAGAAGATGCGGGGGTTCAGGCCATAGTGCCGGCCGCGGATTACCCGCCCATGAGTGAGTGGACTGATATTCTTTTCCCGGTGGATGAGCGGTGGCTGCGGGGGGCGCGAGGTATTGGATATGAGACCTCGCCTGCTGACTACCGCGGGCTCTACGGCGTTGATGTTTCCTCCATGCGGAATGTCAACACCAGCGCACTGGCACGTTTTCCTTTTGCCGTGGATCTTGAGAACCTCGAAACAGCGGGAAGACGATTGATCCTCGACCTTCGCTATGACGACGGTTTTGTGGCATGGATCAATGGGCATATGGTCGCTTCGGCCAATGCTCCGGAGGACGGGCTTCGCTGGGATTCGGCGGCCACGGATTCCCATGCCGACGGGAGTGCCGCTTTCTTCCAGTCCTTCGATATCACCGAATCCATTCCCTATCTTGTGGACGGCAGAAATATCCTCGCCATCCAGGCCCTCAATCATTCTCTGACCAGCAGCGACCTCCTCATGGTTCCAAGAATCATTCTTGCTGGAAATGCCACTGACGGAGTGTCCCCGGGAGCCCGCGTCTATGAAGAACCATTCACGCTGGATGCCAGCCGGGTCATCAAGGCCAGAGCGCTCAAGGATGGCGAGTGGTCCGCTCTGACTGTTGCCGCCTACTCCACTCAAAGACCCGCCGACAACACCAGTCTCATCATCTCCGAAATCCACTATAATCCCGACGGAGTCGATGATCTCGAGTTTGTTGAAATTACAAATATTTCCGGGGAAGTCATTTCCATTGATGGGATAAAATTCACTGACGGCATTGAATTGTCCGTTGATTCCGCCGCCCAGGTCACCATGGATCCCGGCGAATCGGTGGTGGCGGTCCGATCCGTCGATGCCTTCTCCGCTGCATGGCCGGGAGTCCGGATCATTGGCGGTTTTGAACCCGGTATGTCGCTTTCAAATGCGGGCGAAACAATCACCCTGGTGGATCGCAGTGGCATGGTGATTCAGAGTTTTTCTTGGGGCGACAGCCTCCCGTGGCCGGAAGACCCGGACGGAGGCGGTCCGAGTCTTGAACTCATCGACCCGATGTCCGGCCCGGATCCGTCCGACCCCCGGAACTGGCGGGCCTCCCTCACTGCGGGCGGCAGTCCCGGTTCCATTCCTTCCACCGGATTCACTGGTGATCCCACAGCGGATGCCGATAAAGACGGCCTCAATGCCCTCCTCGAATATGCGCTTGGCACCAGCGATCACGACCCTGCCGATGGACCATCGTCCATCCTGCCGGTGCTCATGGCTGGTGCCGGAGGGACAGAGTTCTTCGAACTGCATCTGTCTACAAATCCCGATGCAGCCGGGATCCGGATCAGCGTGCAGTTCTCTGACAATGTCGGGTTTTCCGATGACAGTGCCATCGCAGTGGATCCATCAGGGACAATCACCGGCCCTGATGGAACGGTCTACTCGGTCTATCGCAGCGGCACCCCGGTGGCAGAGGCGGACGGGCAGTTTGCAAGGATAATGGTTTCATTTGATTTTGAATGAAGTGTCTGTGATCCGATGTGATGAAATCCTGAAGAAAAACCATACTTAACCGGATGATGAAGAAGGACAGTCGGGTGCTGGCGGTCACCATGGGGGATCCCGCAGGTGTTGGTCCCGAATTGTGTCTGCGGCTGCTCGACCGTCATACGGCGCGCATCCCGGAGGAGGCCCGTCCGGTGATATACGGCGACATGGACGTGCTGAACAGGGTGGCCGCCGTCACCGGCCTCAAGCCTCCGCCTGAATCTGCTGTTCGGCATATTTCCGTTCCCGGGGATGTTGCGGGAATCCGGCCGGGGATTGTGGATGCGGTCTGCGGGCGTGCTTCTTACGAGTTCCTCCGCGCGGCCATCGAATCGGCGCTGAGTGGCTCGGTGGATGCCATTGTCACCGCTCCGATCAACAAGGAAGCCCTGCAGGCGGCCGCCATCCACTTTCCGGGGCATACAGAAATTCTGGCCCATCTGACCGGAGCGGAGCGCTCCTGCATGCTGCAGTTTTCCGATGAAGTGACAGCGTCCTTTGTGACCTGTCACTGTGGCTACTCCGATGTTCCCGCTTTACTGACCCGTGAGCGGTTGCGGGAGGTTATCGACCTGACCCACGAGGCTGTCGGAGCCATCCAGGGAAGAAATCCCCGCATGATGGTTCTGGGGCTGAACCCTCACGCCGGTGAACATGGACTCTTCGGTCGCGGAGAGGAGGAGATGGTCATCATGCCGGAGGTGGTGGCCGCCCGCTCCAGGGGAATGGATATTCGTGGACCAGTCCCTCCGGACACCGCCTTCATCCCGGCGGTCCGGCCAACCGTCGATGCCTATGTCTGCATGTATCACGATCAGGGGCATATCCCCCTGAAGGCACTGGCCTTTGATCGCGCTGTGAATGTCACACTGGGGCTTCCCGTGATACGCACTTCCGTGGATCACGGCACCGCCTACGACATCGCCTGGCAGGGGAAAGCCGACCCTGGATCGCTCTTTTCGGCAGTGACCCTGGCCTGTCGTCTGTGCCGGCTGCGGGACGGGTCCGGCGGGTGAGGTGCGCTCCCCTCGTGCCAGGCATGTTCGTGCATTCCCCCATACTGCCCCCCTGGTGCCAGGCACAAACGTGCCTGGCACCAGGGGGCTGTAAAACGGAAAAACCCGGGACGCATGGTCCCGGGCTGTCGGCATAATTGATGCGGGGTTGATCCTGTCTGGTGAATCAGACCGTCAGCGGACTGATCGGAGTGGTTTTCACGGTTGGAGCTGTCCGCGGATTTCGCCACCGGGATTGGCGGCGGTGTGGACATTCACATAAGTGAGGCCGCGAAGCAGGAAGTCGCGCTGAGAAGGAGTGAGGGCTACGGCCCCATGGAACATCCCTGATTCTCCGAATCCTTCACCGTTGAACGGTTCGAGGTCGATGAGAATGCCGGCGTTGGTTCCAGGTTCCGCCGGACCATGGATATGGGCGGCGGTGGCCGGTCCGGAGAGGCCGGAATATTCGATGGCGAAGTAGAGCACGTCACCGGCAAGCGTGAAGGTCCCGTTACCGGAGGCATCGGTCCCGACCGGATTCGGCGACTGCTGGCTGCCGTCCAGTGGAGCAGAGAAGGACCGTGGCGGTACCGGATGGCTGGTCACCTGCCCGCGGATTTCACCCGATGGATTGGCGGGAGTGTGGATGTTGATGTAGGTGCGGGCATCGATGATCGATCCACGAGTAAGAGGATCGACTTCGGCCACCCCTTCAAAGACGCCGGATGTTCCGAATCCCCCGCCGTTGAGCGGTTCGAGGTTCAGCAGGACACCGGCTGTCTCCTCGGTGCCGGCAGCACCGTGGATGTGGGCGGCGCTGGCCGTGCCGGACAGTCCGGAATACTGGAGGTGAAGCATGACTTCATCAAAAACCAGTCTGGCCCTGCCGTATCCGGTGCCGTCGGTTTCGACCGGTTCCGGGCGGGCGGCGTCTCCGCTGAGGCCGATGGTGTGTGGCACGAGGCCGATCTGTCCGCGGATTTCACCGGCGGGGTTGGCGGCGGTGTGGAAATTCACGTAGGTCGCGCCCTGGATGAGGCGGATCCGCTGTTCTGGAGTCAGATCCACCGATCCGTTCACTATGCCTTCCGTTCCGAAGCCATCGCCGTTGAATGGCTCGAGGTTGATGAGAACACCCCCGGTGCCTTCCGATGTGGCCGGTCCGTGGATATGGGCGGCGGTGGCGGGACCACTCAGTCCGGAGTAAGCCATATTAAAGTGCAGGGTGTGACCGATCAGTGTGAGTGTTCCTGTGCCGGTGCCGTCGGTGATGACAGGCTCCGGTCTGGCGGCTCCTCCACTCAGCGAGGTGGTGAAGACCATCTGCGGATGATCCGCAGGCAGGACCTGCCCTCTGATTTCCCCCGGGCCATTGGCCTCAGTGTGGACATTGATATAAGTCAATCCGTCCGCAACAGCGCCGACCTGCCCAACCGGAAGTTCGGTGCCGCCGGCCATCCTTCCCATGGAGCCAAAGCCATTGCTGGCGAATTCTCTCAGGTTGAGCACGGGTCCGGCGGTTTCTTCCGGACCGGCGGCTCCGTGGATGTGTGCCGCCGTGGCCGTTCCGGAAAGACCGGAATAAAGTATGTTGAAGGAGATGTCCGTCGCTATCAGTGAGGCGACGGTATTGCCTGAGGCCATGGTGAGTATCGGATCCGGTCTTTCGGCTTCTCCGCTGAGTTCGGTCCAGTGAAGCACCTGAGTGAGCTGCCCTCTGATTTCCCCCGGGCCATTGGCAGCGGTGTGGACGTTGACATAAGTCCTGCCGGAGAGAATCACATCCCGTTGTTCCGGGGTGAGGCGGACCATGCCCATGAACCGCCCGGATTCACCAAATGGACCAACATGGATCGGCTGAAGATTGACCAGTACACCGGCTGTTTCCATTGAGGAGGCCGGGCCGTGGATATGCGCTCCGGTGGCCGGACCGCTCAAACCGGTGTATTCGCCATGGACCATCAGCATTTCGCCTCGAAGCGATGCCAGAATGAATCCGCTTCCGTCAGTTGTAACCGGTTCTGGTTTTTCGGCCTCTCCCGACAGAGCTGCTGACAGCGGAGTGGCGCCATGAGCCGGCAAGACCTGGCCCCTGATTTCCCCCGGTCCGTTGGCTGCAGTGTGGACGTTGATATAGCCGCGTCCGTCGATGATGACTCCCAGCTGTTCCGGAGTGAGGGTCAGACTTCCCCTGAAGGTGCCTTTTTCACCAAACGGACCCTGATGAATGTCTTCGAGACCGACCAGCACGCCAGCTGTCTGATCCGGCCCGGCCGGACCGTGGATGTGGGCTGCGGTGGCCGGCCCTGTGAGGTCCCAGTAGCTGGCATGGACATTCAGCTGATTCCCGACAAGGGTCAGAAATCCGCCACCCAGACCGGATGTGTTAACCGGGTTGGGACGGGCGTTGGCACCGGCCATCCGGACTTCCATGAAAACCGGAGCAACCTGCCCTCTGATTTCCCCGGGGCCGTGGTTCTCTGTATGAATATTGACATAGGTATGGCCCATGAGAATGGCGGCTTTCTGCTCCGGAGTGACTTCGACAGCGCCCTTGAATACACCTCCGGTGTCGAAGGGGCCGATATGGAAAGGCTGGAGATTGATCAGCACTCCACCGGTTTCGGTGGTGTTGGCCGGGCCATGGATGTGGGCCGCGGTCGCCGGGCCGCTGAGACCGGTGTAATGGATTTCAAAATCCAGAACATTCCCGTGAAGTCTGAAGTTTCCGGAACCGCGTCCGTCCGTTTCCACCGGTTCAGGCCTTTCCATGGCACCACTGATCTCGGCGGTGAACAGTGCCGGCGGGAACCCGGTCACTGAACGGACCTGGAAGAATCCGGCGGGTCCGGGGGCCGGGACACTCAGATTGCTGTCTGAAGTCACGCGGAATGGAGACCATGAAGGCATCCCGACATCCGGTGAAACCTCCACCAGCCACGGGCTGAGACCGCCAGTCCATGCGAGGTCGACAAGGGGCGGGCCTTCGCCTGGCTGCATCCCTGCCGGAACGGCGGATGCGGAGAGTTCTATGGGCTGGGGCATTTCCGGCACCGGCAGCGGGGCTGGTTCAGCCGGGACGAATGGGGGTGTCGGCGGTGGGGGAGTGCTGTCCGGATTCGACGGATCATAGATGTCAGCTGCGGTGATTCCGGGATCCTGAACGCCATCGCCATCGGCATCACCCAGTTCCCGACCGTTGGTGACACCATCGCCATCCGAGTCGAGGTCGAAGACAGCGGACCAGAATTCCTGGCGCCCATTGGGTGTGACGACAGCCTGGACAGCCAGACCGAAAGGGTTGCGGGGACCGCCGCCACTGCCAATATGGCAGGTCAGGCAGTTGAATTTGTCCCCGTCGGGCTGTGGCAGCATCGACACACGGAAGTTCCTGGCCTGTGAATTCTGGAATGTTCCCAGAACCATCAGGACTCCATAGAAGAAAACCGCGGCTATCCTGGACAGCCGCTTCCTGTTGTATTTCATGAATTGTTAGTGTGGATTTCCGGAGACCTGGAACTGAACGCTGACTTATCTCGATGATACATGCCATGAAGGAGCCTGCAAGAGGCAGATCCTGGGCGTTGCAGTGCACAGGTTTCCGTAAATCGCTGGGACCAGGGCTTTACCGCCTCTTCCTGGTGGAAAAAAGCCGTGAATTCTTCAATGCGGCCCCTGTATGTGAATTTTTCTGCCGGGCCAGTTTTTCGGGTGTGCCGGCAAAGACCACGCGGCCGCCATCGGCTCCGGCGTCCGGACCGAGATCAATCACCCAGTCGGCCGCCTGGATCAGTTCGAGATTGTGTTCGATAAAGACCACGCTGTGGCCCTGGCTCACAATTTTGCGGAAAAGCTCGAGCAGGAGGCGGATGTCCTCGAAATGCAGCCCGGTTGTCGGTTCATCAAACAGGAAAAGGATCTTCTGTTCCGCGGAGCCATTTCTGTCGGGCCTGATTTCATTCAGGCGCCGGACCAGTTTGAGGCGCTGTGATTCCCCGCCTGAGAGGGTGTTGATGGGCTG
>JAUIAG010000113.1 GCA_030425355.1 Verrucomicrobiia bacterium | reverse complement strand
AGCGCCAGGCTGGCAACAGCCGCCCGCGTCTCACTCGGCCAGTTCGTGCGGTCATTCGCTTCCCCCGGTGAGCTTGGTTTCTCCGGGGCTGAATTCATCGACTTCCTCAACAGCCGCACCCTCACCCATCTGCTGGCTTCCCGCCCGCTGTGGCTTCGAATGGTTGAAAAGGTTTCCACCCCGGTCCCGGTCACTGTTCCCGCCACTCCGGATCCCGATTCGCCCCTCTCACAGCTGCGCGGGTATTTCTCCCTCTGCGCCAGGCTTTCCTTCGATCTCATCGTCATGGAAATGGAGAATTTTCCCGTCGAATTCGATGAGCAGGGATGGAATGTGCATGCCATCCTTTCCGGGCAGCAGATCAGACAGCTTGAAATCAGTCTGGCACCATTTCTCAGAACACTGAGTGAGTCAGGAGATGTCTCACCGGGATACAGCCAGTCCCGCGTGCGGATCCTTCGGGAGATGCTCCGTCTCCATCCTCACGGGATCGATGAGTATCAACGGCGCGCCATCATGCAGATGCTGCCCGACGATGAGCCGCCCCTGGAAATAAACCAGTAAAATCATCAAATTCGGCTCATGGACCCGGCGTGAAATTGTCGCGGAACCGGTCTAATGTCTGGACGCGGTCCCCGCCGCATGTCAGGATTCATCCCGTACCTATGAAACGATTCTTGCTCTTCCTTACTGTAGCGATTTGTGTGATTCGAGGGGAATCGGCGCAACTGGACCTGAAGAACGGTGACCATGTCGTCCTGCTGGGAAACACCCTTGCAGAACGGATGCAGCATTATGGCTGGATGGAAAGCTATGTTCAGGCAGCGCTCCCCCGTCATAAAATTGTCTTCCGCAACCACGGCTTCAGTGGTGACCGTGTCAATGAACGCCCCAGAAACCGCGGATTCATCGACCCTCATGAATATCTCACCATATCCGAGGCCGATGTGATCCTTGCCTTCTTCGGTTATAACGAGTCCTACGATGATGATCCCGAGTCCTACAAAAACGAGCTTCTCAAGTGGATCGACGAAACACTTGAAAAGCAGTACAACGGTGAGTCGGCTCCGCGCATCGCACTGATGTCCCCCATAGCCCACGAGGATCTCAATGACCCCAACCTCCCCGACGGCCGCGCCAACAACGTGCGCCTTCAGAAATATGCCAACGCCACCGCCGAGGCCGCCAAGGAAAAGAACCTTCCCTATGTCGATCTTTTCGCCGCCTCCTCCAAAATGTATGCGGAGAACGAGGAACCACTGACCATCAACGGGGTTCATCTCAACAGCCTCGGAAATCACCTGATCGGCAAATATATCGCAGAGACACTTTTCGGGCTTGAATCGACTGACGACATGGAGCTGATCGAGTCGATCCGTGAAGCCGTTCTCGACAAGAACTGGCACTGGCACAACAGATACCGGGCCACCGACGGCAATGATGTCTGGGGCAGCCGCGCCTCACTCCAGTTCGTTGACGGACAGACCAACGGTGAAGTGCTCATGCACGAGCTGGAAATGATCGACGTGATGACTGCCAACCGTGACCGCAAGGTCTGGGCCCACGCCAACGGCGTGACCACTTTTCAGGTCGATGACTCCAACGTTCCTCCACCGGTCAACGTGGAATCCAATGTCGGCGGAAAATCTCCCAGCAGCAGTGCCGTCAAGGAGGGATCAACCGACTACATGACTCCGGAGGAAACTCTGGCACAGCTGGTTGTTCCCGATGAGCTGGAAGTCAATGTCTTCGCCTCGGAGGAAATGTTCCCCGAACTGGCCAATCCGGTTCAGATGGCTGTTGACACCAAAGGCCGCCTCTGGGCCGCCGCATGGAAGACCTATCCGAAGTGGGAACCGCTCAAGGAGATGAATGACCGTCTGCTGATTTTCCCGGACCGTGATGCGGATGGAGTCGCCGACGAGGCCATCACCTTCGCCAGGGTGCACAATCCCACCGGCTTCGAATTCTGGAATGGCGGCGTGCTGGTCGCCAGTGTTCCGGATATTCTGTTTCTCAAGGACACCGACGGCGATGACGTTGCCGATGTCCGCGAACGGATTTTCCATGGTCTCGATTCCGCCGATACGCACCACTCAGCCAATGCCTTTGTCTATGGTCCCGACGGGAACTTCTACTATCAGCGCGGTGTCTTCCACGTCAGCAACGTTGAGACCCCGTGGATGGCCAATCAGATGCACACCAACAGCGCCATGTACCGGTTCAATCCCCGGACTTTCGAATACTCCTTTCATGCCAACAACAGCCCGAACCCGCACGGTATCAGCTTCAATTACTGGGGCTACCAGTTTGCGACCGACGGCACCGGCGGTAATGCCTACCAGGTCCGGCCCGATGGCAAAGGCGGCTTCCGCATGCAGAAGCTTCTCGAAAAGACCGTCCGGCCCGTTCCGGCCAATGGCGTCATTTCATCAGGGCACTTCTCTGAAAAATACCAGGGCGACTTCCTGATTCTCAACTCGATCGGGTTCCTCGGGATCAAACAGTATGATCTGGTTCACTCCACTCAGGGCCCCGACACGGATGGTGACGGATTCAGTGACCCGTACGAGGAAGCGAGAGGAACGTCCATCTCCGACTCAAACAGCAAGCCTGAAGGGCGTCCCGGTGATATCTGGGGAGTTGAAGTTGAGGATCTCCTGACCTCCCCTAGGGACCGTAACTTCAGACCCACCGATTTTGAAATCGGCAGTGACGGTGCCATGTATGTCTCCGACTGGCAGAACATCATCGTCGGTCACATGCAGCACAACATCCGTGACCCGAACCGCGATCATGAATACGGCCGCATCTACCGCATCACTCAGAAAAACACCCCGCTGATGGCCCGCGTGGACGTCGACGGCGAGCCGGTCGCTCATCTGCTCGACCTCCTGACCGAGCCGTGGAACATCACCCGCTATCGCGCCCGCATCGAACTCAGCGAACGGGATACCGACGAAGTCATGAGCGCCCTGCGGGAGTGGGTCAAGCAGTGGGATCCGAAAGATCCGGCCCATGCCCACCATATTGTCGAAGCCCTCTGGCTTCACCAGCAGCACAATGTTGAAAATCAGGAACTGCTGCAGGTCGTTCTCAATTCACCGGACCGCGATGCCCGCGTGGCTGCTGAAACCGTCAGACAGTTCTGGGAACGTGACCCGCGCAAGGTCAGCCCGGGAGCCCAGGAGCCGGTCGAGGAACCAAAAGCCATGCTGACCTCCACCGCTGAACTCAAGCGCCGCGGACTCACCGACGAGGAAATCAGCCTCTACAAACTCGGTGCCGAAGTCTACATGCGGGAAGGCCACTGCGGCACATGCCACCAGATCAACGGCAAGGGCCTGCCCAAACTCTATCCCGGCATCGACGACAGCCACTGGGTCGGGGGCGATCCGGAGCGTCTCACCAAGATCGTCCTCAAGGGACTCTGGGGCAAACTGGATTACAAAGGCTTCATCTACAACGGGCCTGAATCCACCACGCCGCCCATGACTCCCTTCCAGAGTCTCCTCAATGACGAGGAAATCGCCGGTGTGCTGACCTATGTCCGCAACACCTTCAGCAACAACGCCAAACCGGTTCACCCCGAATACGTCGGCAAGGTCCGCCAGAACACCAGTTCCCGTCAGACCTTCTACATGGTCGAGGACATCCTCGGTGAAAATCCGTTCTCCGACAACGAAGTCGAAAAGAACAAAAACTGACCGGCTTCACCGAGCCTTCTCATTCGCCTTTCACCCCGGCAGACCAATGTCTGCCGGGGATTTTTGTTGCTGCAGACTGCCGAACTGATGGCCCAATCCCCGGTAGTGCCAATGTCCCCATCCGCGTCCATCAATCGGTGGCCCGGATCGACAGTCCCGGTTCCGGACCGGGTTCCACCGACCGCGGCCCTTCATTCACTCACTCAGAACAGATTGAGAATCCGGAAGGTCTGTGCCCCACCCGCGGATTTCATCTCAACGGCGTCACCGGCCCTGTGACCGGCAAGACTGGCTCCCAGCGGCGATCCGCCGGTGATGACCATGACTTCGCGTCCGTCCACCTCGACTTCCATTCCTCCCGAACTGGGCCCCATAAAATACAGCTGCGGCTCCCCCTGCTGCTCCAGCTCGACAAGAATCCCTGTTTCCACGGTGGCGTCCGGACCAGCCGGCACCAGCACCATGTTCCCGTAGTTCTCTATGGATGCCTGAATTTCCTGAACTTTCCGTGCCTGTCCCCGGGCAAGATAGGATGCCTCAAGACCCCGGGTGTCATACTTGTTCTCGGCGCGGCTCTCCTCGTCCGTGGCGTCCTGTCTCGCCGAACTCGCCGCCCTGAAATAAACCGCCAGCTCTTTCCGCAGCTCCGCCAGTATCCTCTCCAATACAACTTTTTTATCCATATCCACTCCGTCCCTTCAGGACCGTGTCCTGTCCTGCATCAAATCACGTCCATCCCCCGAAATCCAGTACCGGCAGACTCGCCGGACCAACAGATTTTCTGTTTTTCACCGCAAATGGATCTGGTAATTTCAGTGCATGAGTCTGCAATGCCATAAATGTGGGACTGCGTGGGCCAAACGGGGCTTTCCCGGACGACGGGATCGCTGTTCCCGTTGCGGATCCGATCTCAGGTGTTGCAAGAACTGTCGCTTCTTTTCCCCCCTCGCTCCTGAACAGTGCACGGAGCGTGATGCAGATCCGGTCACCGACAAGGAACGGGCCAACTTCTGCGAATTCTTCCAGCCCAGACGCGGCGGCGGAGGCCAGGATGACCCCGGTCATGGATCTTCCGGTTCTCCGGATAATGACGCCACCCGCAAACTCAAAGAAGTCCTCGGTATCTGACTTGATTTCTGCCACTCCTCCGGCACACCGCTGCCAGGTCGCCCACAGGGCGCGTGAAATTCACGCGTTTTATCTCCGGCACCCGGTTTATATGGCTGATTCTCCGTGCTTTTTCTCAATCCGGCGTTCTGGAATGGCGATTGCTCCTCCGGGTGATATTGTCTATTGCTTTCATTCGTGCTAGAAAGTGCGTTTTGACGGATAAATGAGCGAATGGCTGAAACAGTGAAAATGGCGGAGAATCGAGGTTAATGCAGTTATTCCGGTCCATAGTTGTGAACAGTTTTATGGAGCTGGTGAGGCAGCCGGTATTTCTGTTGCTGATGGCGGGTTCTGCCTCGTTCACGATTGTTCTGGCATCTGTGCCGTATTTCGGACTGGGCGATGACCCGACACTGGTAAAGAACAGTGTCCTGGCGGTGACATTTGTCACGGGGCTGTTCGGGGGGATCATTGGTTCGTCCCTTTCGGTCAGTCGGGAAATTGCACGGGGAACAGCTCTGGCAGTTCTGGCCAAACCGGTGCCCCGGTGGTATTTCGTCCTGGGAAAGTATGCCGGCCTGAGCCTGTCTCTTCTGCTGCTGGTCTATGTCAATCTGGTGGCATCTCTCACGGCCAGCCGCATGGCCTATGATGCCTACAGCGGTGTCGACTGGTCCGCCTTCTTCATCTTTGAGGGATCCATCATCCTGGCTCTAGCTGTGGCCGGTGTCCGCAACTTCGTCTTCCGCAGGCCATTCCTTCAGGAAGCGGTCTTCAACACCGCGCTCTTCACCACCGTGGCATTCGTGATTATCTGGAAACTGACCACCCACAAAGTCAGTCTGAGTGACCTTGCCGAGGTGGACTGGCGGCTCCTGCCTTCCACGATACTGATTCTCTTTGCGGTATGGATTCTCGCTGCGGTCGCCGTGGTGTGCTCCACCCGCCTCGAGATGCTGCCGACCATGGGCATCTGCTGCGCGATTTTCATGATCGGCCTGATGAGTGACTACCTTTTCGGGCGGGCTGAGGAAAATCTGATCGCCCGGTTCTTCTACACGCTGATACCCAACTGGCAGCTCTACTGGATGGCCGATGCCATTCAGAACAGCCAGTCCATACCGATTGGCTATATGGTGAGGGCATTTCTTCAGATGATTTTGAATGTGGGGTGGCTGCTGGTGGCAGCAGTTGTCCTGTTTGAGGATCGGGAGTTGTCCGCATGATTGATCCCTCCATACAGCGAGCGCTCGGCACGTCCACATGGAGCCTGCTGATCCTGGCCATCATCCTTGAAATCGCCGGTGTCCGCCTGAACCTCCCTTCCGGCGAACTCGCCGCCATCTACGCCCTTCTCGGATTCCTCGGCTCGGCGATGATTCAGTTCGTGCTCCGTGTCCACCAGCTCGAGCACGAAGCCCTCGCCGAATACCACCGCATTCAGAAATCCGGCGGCACCACCGGTGACCAGAATCTCTTCCAGACTTCCGAGGAGAATATCCAGAGCCGAAGGGTCCGGCGTCAGGTTGAAAAATGGTGGCTGCCCGCGTTTGCCCTGGTTTTCTTCGTGATTCAGGTGTCACTCGGATGGTGGATGTGGCAGTCCAGTGCGGATGGATGGGAATGGTCTGAATCAGCCAGCAGCATCGGTCTTGCCGTGTTCGGATCGGTGGCCCTGATCGCGTTTCTCTTCGGGAAGTATATGGCCGGGCTGGCCCGGGGCGCTGCCGAGCGGTGGCTGCGATTCAGCGCCTCCAGCCTTATCTGGATCTCTGTCATCTGCTTCCTCACCGCCGCCGCCATTGTCGCGGCATGGGCCGGCCTCCCCGGCCTCGACAAATACCTTCTGAAGGTCCTCATCGTCATTCTGTGGGTGAATGCTTTTGAAACAGCTGCGGGGATGGTTTTTGAAATCTATCGACCGCGGCGGGAAGGGGAGATGGCCCGCTTCCTGTTCGAAAGCCGGCTGATGAGTTTTCTCAGCCACCCGGGCGGGTTCTTCTCCACCGCGGCTCAGGCAATTGACTACCAGTTCGGCTTCAAGGTCTCCGAAACATGGTTCTACCGGTATCTTGAGAAGGCCATTGGCTGGATCATCCTGGTTCAGCTCGGGCTTTTCTGGCTCAGCACGGCTGTTCTGGTTGTTGAACCGCAGGAACAGGTGCTGATTGAAAGATGGGGGCGCTCTGCGCAAAGGTCCGGAGGAGTCCTCGAACCCGGGCTGCATTTCAAATTCCCATGGCCTGTGGAACGAGCCTACCGCTATGACACCCGGCTGCTGCAGCGGCTTGTGCTCGGCCCGCCGCTGGATCCGGAGACAGCCAGTGCCCGCACCCGGCTCTGGAGCCAGAACAACCTCCTCGTGGATGAGTTTATCCTTGTCGCCAGTGACGAGGAATCCTCGACATCAGGTGAATCCCGATCCGGCAGCGATTCAGGGACCGTCCCCGTCAACCTCCTCTCGGCCCGCATCCCCATGCAGTATTTTATCCGTGACCTGCGCAAATGGGCCCTCGAGCACAGTGATCCCGAAGCATTCCTCCAGCACATCGCCCAGCGGGAGGTCTCAGCCTATTTCATCAGCGTCGACTTCAATGACATTCTCATCAGTGGCAGACTTGAAGCCGCCGCCGCGCTCAAACAACTCATCCAGCAGGCCGCCGACAATTACGACCTCGGCGTCGAAATCGTTCACCTGAGCCTCCATGAGATCCAGCCGCCGCAGTCAATCGCCGGTGAATTTGAAGCAGTGATTGGCGCTGCCCAGCGCAAATCCACCATGATCCTTGAAGCGGAGTCCTACGCAGCACGCCAGCTTCCTCTCGCCCGTGCGGAAGCATCCAGAATCGTCAATGACGCCCACGCACGGAGCCTGACGCTTATTTCCGAAGCAGGAGGACGGTCCGCCGCCTTCTCCAACCGCCTCAAAGCCTACATGGCTTCGCCCGGAGTCTACCGGAACCGCTCCCATCTTCAGTCCATCGCCCGCGGACTGTCCGGCGTCCGGAAGTTCCTCGTGCTTACCACCAATCGTTCCAGCCGCGTGGATATCAACTTCGAACAGCAGCTCAACAGCGATCTTCTCAACCTCGATCTCGACAGCAGCAACACCCCCAGCCGGAATACCTCCCCATGAAAAGACAGCAGCTAACAATATGGGTCAGTGCGATACTGGCTGTTCTGTTTCTCTTTGTCGTCCTTGTGTTTCAGGTTCGGCAGACCGAGATAGCCGTGGTCACCACATTCGGTCAGATCACCAGACCCATCACCGAGCCCGGTGGATACTTCCGCTGGCCCTGGCCCATCCAGAAGATCTACAAGTTCGACCGGAGACTTCAGAACTTCGAAAGCCGGTTTGACCAGGTGACCACCGCCGATGGGCGAAGCCTCACAGTGAGCATCTTCGCCGGATGGAGAATCCAGGAACCGCAACTCTTTCAGGAACGGTTCAAAGGCAGCTTCACCCGCGCCCAGGACAATATCGAGGATCTGGTCCGCAACGCCCAGGCCAGTGTTCTGGCAAAATACTCATTCTCTGAACTTGTCTCGACAAACCCCGATGATCTCAAGCTCAAGCAGATTGAAGCTGAAGTCCTCGAATCGGTTCAGTCCGATTCACAGATCCAGCGTTTTGGAGTCGACATCGAAATGCTTGGTTTCAAGCGCATCGGCCTTCCGGAGAGTATCACCGCCAATGTTTTTGACCGGATGAAGGCCGAACGTCAGCGCGAGGTCAGCCGGCTCGAAAGTGAGGGCGAAAGCGAGGCCATCCGCATCCGCGCCGAAGCCGACAGACAGCGTCAGCAGATACTCGCCGATGCCCAGGCCCAGGCGACTGTCATCGTCGGACAGGGAGAGGCCGAAGCCGCCAAATATTATCAGGTATTTCAGAAAAATCCGGAGTTCGCCATCTTCCTCATGGAAATTGAAACCCTTGAGGGCTCACTCAAGGACCGCACCACCATGATCCTCGATCAGCAGACTGCCCCCTTCCACCTTCTCAAACAGGTCATAGTGGATGTGCCTGAGCAGAGCGGTGAAGAGGCCGTTCCTGTCTCAGAGGGACAGTCCGTTGACAACCCGGTCGAACCATGAGCGGGAAAGATTCACTCAACAGTTCAGGCGATTCCGGGAGCGGCGGAACCGGGCAGGCCTTTCATGAGGAGAACCGGCACAAGGCGCTTTCCGATGCCCTGAAGAGCAGTTTTTTTATCATCCGCATAGGGATGATTGTTGTCATGGCGGTCATTCTCGGATCCGGCGTGCTCATGGTGGAACAGAACCAGGTGGCGATTCTCCTGCGGTTTGGAAAGCCGGTTGTTTCCGGAACCGAGATGCTTCTTCGCCCCGGACTCCACTTTGCCTTTCCGGATCCCATAGATGAGAAGATCCTGGTGAATGTCGGAGAGTCGATGTCGGTTCGGTCTTCGGTCGGATGGTATGACAACGACCCCGACCGCGAGGTTCGCGGCCTTCCACCGGCACCGAAGGGTTTCCTGTCGCCCCTTCAGGACGGCTACCTGATCTCCGCCGACGGCAATATCTTTCATGCTCAGGCCACCATGAAATACCGGATCACCGATCCTCTCAAATACGCCCTCGACTTTGGATCGGTCACCAACGTGCTCCAGGACCTGCTCGACAACGCATTGATTCATGCGGCAGCGCGTTTCACCGCTCAGCAGGCCATCTACAAGAACCAGACTGCCTTCAAGGAGGCCATAACCGCCGAATTAAACCAGTCCGTCAAGGAATACAACCTTGGCATCACCATGGACCCTCTGGATCTCGAAGTGCGCCCGCCCGTCGACGTCCAGGAATCATTCGAACTGGTTCAGGCAAGAGACCAGGAACGAAGCCAGAAGATCAACCAGGCCCGGGCCTACGCCAGCCAGGTCACACTCCGTGCGTCCGGTGAGGCCGAAGCCATCCGGCTCAGAGGGATTTCCAGCAGTAACGAGGTTGTCCGCCTCCTTGCCTCCGATGCCGAATTCTTCTCCGGCCAGCTGGAGTCCTACCGGTCCAATCCGTCCCTGTTTCGCCGCAGGATGCTTTCGCAGACACTGGTTCCGCTGCTGACCAATGCCCAGGATGTGTTTTTTGTTCCGTCTCCCCGGGCCGGTGAAACCGGGCAGTTGAATCTCCAGATAAATCCCGAGCCCCCCAAGTCGCGGGCCTCCACGAGGTCACAGTAAGATCTGTGCCTGCATGCCAGTATCCAAACTAAAAGTGATTGCCACACCATGAGCACCCTGAGTTCCACAGCTGCCACCACACCGGAAACCGCTGCCCCGGAGGACGTCAGGGACAGTCTGCGGTCCATTGTGTCCAGACTGGTGCTGACATTTTTCGGTTTCCTCTGTCTGCTGAATTCACTTCTTGTCAGGACATTTATCACGCGGGGTGAGGCGGTGGCTTCCATGAGCGCTCTGGCCGGAGCACTCATTCTCGCCGTGCCGGTCTTCGGTATGGCCATCCGGGACATTCGAACGGGCCGACTCAGTATCAATGAACTGGTCAGTCTCGCACTGCTCGCCACTTTCGCCCAGGGGAACTACATGACTGCCGGTCTCGTCGCCTTCTTCATGCTCCTCACCGAAATCGTCCTGAATCGCACCGCGGTTGGCGCCCGGGCCAGTATCGCCTCCCTCATCCAGCTGACCCCGGATGCCGCCATGAAGATCAATGCCGACGGAACAGTCACCGAGGTGAAGACGCATGACCTGGTGCCGGGCGATGTCATCCGGGTGAGACCGGGCGACAACATCCCCGCCGACGGCGATGTCACGCGCGGAATGAGTTCTGTCAATCAGGCGACCATCACCGGTGAGTCGCTGCCGGTTGACAAGCAGCCGGGCGATGAGGTTTTTGCCGGAACCTCCAACCTCAACGGCATGCTGGAAATCAAGGTCCGACAGGTCGCCGGTCAGACAACCATCGGCAAGGTGCGCGATCTCATTCTCAAGGCGGAGCAGACCCGTCTCCCCATCATGCGGATTATCGATCAGTACATGGGCTACTACACTCCGCTGGTCCTGGTCGTTGCCGCTCTGGTGTGGCTTTTCACCCGTGATCTCGACCGGGTGATATCCGTCATGGTGGTTCTGTGTCCGGTGGCCTTTGTCCTCGCCACTCCAAGCGCCATGGTCGCCGCGCTTTCAGCGGCATCCCGTCTCGGAATTCTCATCAAGAATGTGGCCGACCTCGAAGCTGCCGGCCGCATCAGTGGATTCATCTTTGATAAAACCGGCACGCTGACCACCGGCCAGCTTGCGGTGCAGCGCCTGGTGCCCGTCGGAGACACCCAGCCAGCGGAGCTCCTGCATCTCGCCGCCTCTGCGGAGTCTTTCAGCACACACCCCACCGCCCGCGCCCTGATCCGCCTCGCCGAGGAGGCCGGTGTCACGCTCTCCGAGCCTCAGGACTTCAAGGAGGTGACCGGCAAGGGGGTGACTGCCACGATTGAGGGCCACCGCATGGCTGTCGGCCGTGCAGTATGGCTGCGCGAAAGCGGCATCGAATTTGATCTGTCCTCGGTCGTCGACCTGGATGAAACAGAGGGC
The DNA here is from genome assembly GCA_030425355.1 of Verrucomicrobiia bacterium. Taxonomy (GTDB): domain Bacteria; phylum Verrucomicrobiota; class Verrucomicrobiia; order Limisphaerales; family JAJOIW01; genus JAJOIW01. Next base: position 4,231 of record JAUIAG010000113.1, on the reverse strand, counting down.
TTCAGTCTTATCTTCGTTGCCCGCGATGACCGGCTTATCGGTTGGATGGGACTTCGCGACCAGACCCGCGATCAGGCAGCAGCCGCTCTCGAGCAGCTTCAGGCTCTGCGCATCCAACGCATCGCCATGGTCACCGGAGACCGCGAACCGGTGGCCCGCAGGGTAGCCCGGGAAATCGGATGTCAGGAAGTGGCTGCCGATTGCCTCCCTCAGGACAAGGTGGATTTCGTCAACCGGGTCAGGTCCGAAGGCTACCGACTGGCAGTTGTCGGCGACGGTGTCAACGATGCCCCGGCTCTTGCGGCCGGTGATCTCGGTATCGCCATGGGCGCTGCCGGCAGTGAAGTCGCCATCAACAGCGCCACCATCGCCCTCATGAACAATGACCTCAACCGCCTGCCATTCCTCGTCAAACTCTCCAGAACCACCCGCAGGGTCATCAACCAGAACTTTCTCATCGGTCTGATCTTCATCCTCGGTGGCCTGGTGCTCGCGTCCGCCGGTTACCTCAATCCGGTGATCGCCGCCATCCTCCAGAATGCCGGATCTCTCATGGTTGTCTTCAACAGCGCCCGTCTCGTCAGACAGGGGGAAGAACTTTCCAACGCCCCGGCCGGGAATTCCACCCCGTCCTGATCGGGGTCCCCTTGCCGGTCCCCCATCGTGGCCAAATCACAAATCTCAGAATCGGTTTGGAAAATCGCCACCAGCGACCGTCAACCAGGACTCGATTTTTTTTCACTGATGGGGAGATTCATTTTTCTGGCTAACGATCCAGATCAGGCACAGCCGCCATGCCTGACTCTGAATTGGAATGATCGTGTGCGAATTTCATGAACCGGTCAACTGCCCGGCGGGGTGACTGTTGCCTGCATCTGGATCGTTCGGCTGGCCTCAACAAAACCAGCTAACTCCTCAATGCTGTCTGAGTATGGGCGCATACCTTCCCACTCGGACAGAGAACGGATGAACTCGGCGACGGCATTGCGCTCTGCCGGTGCAAGTGACCTAAGCAAAACCTTCCCACGCTCGTCCCCAAAATCACAGACCTTGGTCACTATCTCATGCGGATACGGGATCAGCGTTGCCAGAAGATCAGGAAGGAGGAAAAGCCGTGCCTCGTCGGTGAGGAATGCGAAGTAGGGAATCGCAGTCTGGAACAGAAGAGCTCGATCTTTGCCCGCCTCGATATCGCGGACGAAATCTGTGGCATCCAATGAATCTACGGGGTGCAAATCGTCGCGAACCCAATTGTTGGGTTTCTGCCGCCCGGCAAAGGCCGACTTCAGTTCACCGATTTCTGGGGGTGACGCTTTCATGCAGAACGTCGAGGCGTGGCACCGGCTACCGGGAGCGCCACTCCACAACAGCAATAAAGGTTGTAGTCAAGAGGGCCATTTCGACTCGGAGCGGGTAGCCAGTTGTCCAACACTGTCTCGCTCTTGAATTCAAATTCCTTTTTCAGCCGATTAGGATCTCTGCGACAGTCAAGGAATCGGAAAAAAATAACAATATCACCCTCCATTTAGTAATAAACTGCGAAAGGAAATCTTCTGATGATTTGCCGATGGAATCCCCATCTTATCGGGTGAATACCGCCGTACAATTTCAGCGATTCAATTTCTGAATACAGGGTTTCCAGAAAATAGTCCCCTATTCCTTTCTCTCCTGAATCGTAGAATTGCCTGCCAGCTTCAAGATGCTGAGGCCACTCCCCAGTATCCTGATTCTTTTCACCTTAAGCGCTTCTTGGCATCTTCCCAATCAAAGACCTCTTCATGACCTGCTTCATATCTGGACTGGGTGTCTGTTAAAACCTGCTCGTGCCAGTCAGGTGATTCAAAGCTCTCAACATTCTGAGTAAGAGAATCCCATAGAGCCTCCAGCAGTTTAAGCTTCTCTTCCTTGGGAAGTTGTAAAAATTGATCCTTAAAAGTTATGTCTCAATCTACCAAAGCCCGTTCTGCTTTCAACTATTTTAGCGAACGTCAAATATGAGGAAGACGCTCAAATCTGATGGAATCCCGCGTCAGCAGGCATGAGAGGGCAATAAAATCTGATTGACGGGTTTTGATCATCTCCCGGCCAACAAGCGTTCAATAAGCATTCCGACAACCATGAAGACGCCGACAAACGCAGCCATCGCAACCCATTCGGTGATTCCACCAACATTGAGTAGACCCCCAGGTTGATTGAACCACATGAGCATTCCAATTATTCCACCCAGAAACGCACCGCTGCTTCTGGGTTTCTTGGGCGTTTCATCAGGTTCGTCTGTCATCGTTTCCCATCGCTAAAGACACAAATGTAGAGAAGCCCCCGGCTTCTCGGAATTAAGAGGGCTGACTTGTTGGACTATTGGTTTCATTCTCTGGAAATCTCCAATGGTTTGATAGTGTTGAATTCTGGCCAAGACTCTACATCGGAACCGTCGATCGACCAAGCTTCCATTTCGGAGATTTTTCCATCACTTTCCCAGAGGATGATTCCGACCAAGCCCGACACTATGTCTCCACCCTGAAAATCAGCCAGAATTCTCTTTTCTCTTTCTCTCTTAGGTTCAGGTTCAAAAATGACTGTAGGGCAGGCTCCGCAGCCGCAACGAGCTAACACTCTGAGAGAATTCGTATCATTGATCCGCTCGGGACATGACTCTAAGACGAGATGTCGGAGGATTCTTCTTTCTTCCTTCGAAAGCTCACGGTCAACTGGAATACTGTAAGGGAATGTATTCAATTATTTGTTCGTCAAACGTCAGAGCTGAGGCGCTGCGCTTGTCGCCATTGCCTCCAGCGACTTGTTAAGTTAGTCCTTCATTTTCGCCTTTTTTGCATACTTTCCGAGCGCGAAGAGGTAGCAATCAATCTTACGCGAGTCTTCGTAGCTCTCAATGCCTTCGGCGGTCGTCGTCTCTACATACCATTTGCAGTAAGCCAAAGCGTCGTTATTCGTCAGGCTGTCGATAGCCCGGATCTCATCCAAATTGTCCTCGGAAGGCTCCGTGAGGAGACGGAATGCCCGCATCGTATGCTGGTCGATGACCGGTTGCCGCAAGCGATCCACCAAATGGCGTCCAAAATAGTGGTAGACCACCGCGCTGGCAGGAGTCGATGGCGTATTGCTCGAAGCGTGCTCTGCTCCTTCAATAATCCGCTTGATGGATTCGAGTTTTCCATCTTTCCATAGTAGCGCGTAAAAGATCTTTTCGAGCGGTGTCCACTGAAGGTCGTTTGGGAGGGGATCCGGGAACGCCTTCAACATCTCGATTACCTTCAAATCATCGGAGGAGATCTCAAATGGGATCGCTGGATATGAGTTCAGTCCCTTATGAAGTGGATGCTTTGGGTTTGTAGCGACACTTTCGGCCAGCCCTTTAAGGTTCTTGTTTTTGATTGCCCCCTGAGCACACTTCGTCTGCTGAAGAACTTGTTCGTCTGACTTGGTGCGTGCCATTGGTTCTCCCGGGCTGACAGTTTTATTATGCGGTTTTTCCGCAGTTACCGGGAAATTCCGGAGTTATCCGACTGAGTGTGACAGGTGCCGTGGAAGCATTTTCCCTCGATGAATTCATATTTTTCTCTGGCTGCGCTACCAATGACTTAAAAGAGTTGGTTTTTCAAGCTAAAAAATTTTCCCATGCATACTTGGAGTCTATTCGGCTTCAAGTGTTGTCAAACCTGATAATTTTCAAATCCGACTGGACGGATATCAAAATTATCACGGCAGGCGGTTGGCGACTGGCAATGGAGTGATGACATCGGATGGGAATCCGGGCAGGCTGGGATGCGATGGTTCGGGATGCTGGATGTGCTCTGCCGTGGAACACTTAGGCCGGTGGCAGGAGGCGGGTTTAAAGCAATGAGAGCTGATTGTCCGGTGAGAGACGGCAGCTGGGCAGGGAAGACAGAATTATATCAAAAGTGATATTTGTTTTCCCGCTGGATTGGCAGTATTCTGGGTTGGTTCCTGATTCCTGACCGGATATATTTCCTGTTTGTCGGGTGCGGTTCCGTTTGTCAATGATGCGGTTCATTGTGTTTGAAAAATTAAAAAACCCATGCCAAGCGAGCCCGGATGTCAAGGCATCAGAAAACGACGACTTCAACATTTCTCGCTCAGGCCGGCCCCGTAGTTAGGCGCACGAACGCAGGAAGCTGTTGCCATTGGTCCAGTAATATGAAAAAGGAAATCATACAAATTCGATGGCTGACGGGATTTATAATCTTCGGTC